>NZ_JBLZPK010000029.1:49399-69990 GCF_049199905.1 Shinella sp. M27 | reverse complement strand
CCCTTTTCGTTTCGGGTTAGCGCTTGGGAGAGAAAATGCCGGTCGAGAGCGCCACGCCGCCGCCGACGACCAGCGCGGCCGTCATTTCCGCTGCGCCAAAACTTTCGCCGAGGAAGATCGCGCCGCCAAGCGTTGCGAGAACCGGCGTGATCGCGGTGAAGGCGGCGGCCTGGCTGCCGCCGAGCGCACGGATCGCGGTGCCATAGGCGAAGGTGGCGACGAGGCCGGAGAGGATGCCCTGGCTGGTGATCTGAAGCGCAAGGTCGGGCAGGCTGGCGGCGGCAAGATGCGTGCCGAAGATCGCGGCGAGCACCAGATGTATCAGGAACGACCAGACCGCGATAATGGCCGCACCCTCAAGGGCGGAAAGGCCCGAGCGGCGGAAGGCATGGGTAAAGCCGGCCCACAGCACGGCGCCGATCGGCAGCAATACGAAGCCGGTCGCGGTCATGCCACTTTTCAGCATGCTGGCGGTGAGCAGGATCGCGACGCCCGCAACGATGGCGGCAAGGCCGGCAAGGCGCATGCGGTCCGGCCGCTCGCCGAACAGAACCATGCCGATGAGCGCGGTTGCCAGCGGCAGCGAGCCGCCGAGCAGGATGCCGCCCGGTGCAGCCGGCGTCACATGCAGCGCCGCCGCCGTGATCTGGAAGAAGACGGCGCCCGCACCGGCTACCATCACAACGATCAGCTTGAGCGGCACGTTCTTCGGCAGAAGCCCGGTCTTGAGCCAGATCGGCGCCAGCAGGATGGCCGGCACGCCATAGCGGATCAGGCCGATATCGATCGTGCCGAGCGGTGTCGCGGCGGTGTGGCGCGTCGCCAGCACCCAGAGCGCCCAGATCAGCACCGTCACCACGCCGCCCGCATAGCCGGCGACAAGCGGATTGGATTTGTCTTCGGAGGAAAGCGAGACCATGGCCATGGCGGTGTCCTTTCTGCGCTGGCTCATTTGCTGATGAAATCCTAGCGCGGAAGGTCGAGGCATGTCCTTGCGGGTTGTGCCTCCATGAACATAGAATGCGCAGGATTTCACCAATTCAGGCCATGAAGGTTTTCGAATATGCCAAATCTCGATAAATTCGATATCGCCATCCTGAAGGTGCTTCAGGAGGATGCGCGCGCGACCAATGTCGAGATCGCCGAGCGTGTGAACCTTTCACCGTCGCCATGCCTGCGACGTATCCGCAATCTGGAAAAATCCGGTGTGCTGCGCGGCTACCGGGCGGATATCGATCGCAAGGAGGTGGGGCTCGGCCTGACGGTCTTCGTCGAAATCAAGGTGGGGCATCACAGCCGGGAAAATGCCATGGCCCAGCAGGAGGCGCTGCTGGCGGTGCCGGAGGTCGTCTCGTGTTTCCTGATCTCGGGCAATGCGGATTTTCTGGCGGAGGTGGTGGTGGAGGATCTTGCCGCCTATGAGCGGCTCCTGACCGAGACGCTGCTCACCATGCCCGGCGTCTCCGATATCCGCTCGAATTTTGCGATCCGCAGCATCAAGACGGGCGGTCCGTTGAAGCTGCCGTCGCTCTGACAAAGACAAGCCGCCCCGGCGAGGTGCCGGGGCGGGGGGACGGCCGGGAGAGGCAAGGCCGTCCGTCGGGATGCCGCATCTGGAGAGAGCCGGCGGCATCCGGTCCTGCCGTCATTGGGCATGGACGGCAGAAGCTGTTGCGGATTTCCAGGCCACGACCATCAGTCCGCCGATGACGGTGATGTGTTCGGCGACGAAGTGGAATTCGATGGTGCGCATCGGTTCCTGCATCGCCCAGAAATTATGGGCGATCGGAATGGTGAGCGCGGTGAAGACGGCGAGCATGCCGGCGCCGAGCCAGGTCCAGCGGTTGGAAATGACAAGGGCCGAGCCGATGAGCTGGGTCAGCGCCGTCGCGACGTTGAAGAAGGCCGCCGGCTCCAGGCCGAAATGCGTCATCTCCAGGAGGCCGCCATCGAAATCGGCGAGTTTGGCGATGCCGGACAGCCAGAACATCGAGGTCAGGATCGTGCGGGCGATGAAGCCGAAAGCGCGGCTCTCGGTGATGCGTTCAATCAAGGCGGACATTCAAAATCTCCAATAGACTTCATAGGTTTGCGGAAAGGATCATGCGTCCCTTTCCCGTGTGCCGCCCGCCGTTTGTCGTTTTGTTCGGTGGGCTGCGATGGCCTATGTCTACCAGAGTTCGGTGCCGTTCCTGTCACCTTGGTAACACCCCTCCGCCGCTCTGGAAGCGAGCGGCGGAGGAGGATTTCGAGTTTAGAAACCGGCGAGAACGAGCTTGCCGCGCGTGCGCCCGCTCTCGATCATCGCATGGGCCTTCTTCAGGTTTTCCGCGTTGATCGTGCCGACGGTCTCCGCCAGCGTCGTGCGCAGAGTTCCCGCGTCCACGAGGCGCGAGACCTCGCTCAGAAGATTGTGCTGCTCGATCATGTCGGCCGTCTGGAAGAGCGAGCGGGTGAACATCAACTCCCAATGGGTCGAGACGGCCTTGCGCTTGAAAGGCATGACGTCGAGCACCTTGGGGTCGTCGATCAGGCCGAACCGGCCCTGCGGTGCGATGGCCTCGACGATTGCCGCAAGGTGATCCTCCGTATTGGTCGTCGAAAAGACGAAGGCCGGCGCGCCGATGCCGAGAGCCGCGACCTCACTGGCGAGCGGCTTGCTGTGATCCACCACATGATGCGCGCCGAGCGTTCTGACCCATTCCGCCGTTTCGGGCCGCGAGGCGGTGGCGATGACGGTGAGGTCGGTCAGGTGGCGGGCAAGCTGTACGGCAATCGAGCCGACGCCGCCGGCGCCGCCGACGATGAGGATCGCCTTGGCGGCACCCGGCACTCTGTCGCGAACCTTCAGCCGGTCGAACAGCATTTCCCAGGCGGTGATCGCCGTCAGCGGCAGGGCTGCGGCGGCGGCAAAATCGAGCGAGGCGGGCTTGCGGCCGACGATGCGCTCGTCGACGAGGTGGAACTCTGAATTCGTGCCCGGCCGGTCGATGGCGCCGGAATAGAACACGGCGTCGCCCGCCTTGAACAGCATGACGTCGGGGCCGACAGCCTTCACGATGCCGGCGGCATCGAAACCGAGCACGCGCCATCCGCCATCGGCGGGCGCTGCACCGCGCCGCAGCTTCGTATCGACCGGATTGACCGAGACGGCCTTGATCTCGACTAGCAGGTCGCGCCCCCGCGGTTCCGGTGTGGGCAGTTCGATATCGACGAGGGCGGTGTCGGCGGTGATGGCCTGCGGGGTCTGGTAGGCGATGGCGCGCATGGGTATCTCCTTTCGCGTTGAATGGAGACTAGATGAAGAGTAATATCGAAAGACGCAAGAATGCACATTTTATGCACATAGTGTCGAAAAGGATACCGTGAATGTCCCGTCCGCGCGCCAAGCTCACCAAGAATTTCCCCGGCTGCCCGGTCGAATCGACGCTCTCCTTCCTCGATGGCAAGTGGAAGGGTGTGATCCTCTATCACCTGATGATAGAAGGCACGCTGCGCTTCAACGAGCTGCGCCGCCGACTGCCGAGTGTCACGCAGCGCATGCTGACCAAGCAGCTGCGCGAGCTGGAGGATGCCGGTATCCTGTCGCGCACCATCTTCCCCGTCGTGCCGCCGCGTGTCGATTATGCGCTGACATCGGCCGGCCGGAGCCTCGAACCGATCATCCGGGCGCTCGCTGTCTGGGGCTCTGAGAATGTGGTCTGCGAGGATGGCCAGAACGTCATCCGCCTTGCCCCGCAAATGGAAACGGCGTCTCCCGGGAGAGACGCCGCCTGATTTTCAGGGTCTTGAAGGCCGTTTATTCGGCCGGGCAGACCGGCGTTTCCTCGTTGTCGATCTTGTCGAGCGTCATCGAGGCCAGATAGATGCCGAAGCCGACCACGGCGGTTGCCGCACCCACGAAGCCCATCGAGCCGTAACCGTAACCGGCGCTGATCGCCATGCCGCCGAACAGCGCGCCGAGCGCATTGGCGACGTTGAAGGCGGAGTGGTTGAGGGCGGCGGCAAGCGTCTGCGCATCACCGGCCACGTCCATCAGGCGCGTCTGGAGTGCGGGGCCAACGACGAAGCTGCAGCCGATGAGGAAGCAGCAGACGCCGAGCAGGATGGGGTTCTCCGCCGTCAGCGACAGGCTGATCAGCACGAAGAAATACAGCACCAGCGACCAGCCGATGGTGCGCATCAGCGAGAGATCGGCGAGCTTGGCGCCGAAGATATTGCCGACGATCATGCCGCAGCCGAAGATCGCCATGATGACCGGCACCATGCTGACATTCAGGCCGGCGACCTCGGTAACGATCGGCGAGATATAGCTGAACACCGCGAACATGCCGCAGAAGCCGGTGGCCGCGATGCCGAGCGTCAGCCAGACCTGCTTGCGCTTCAGCGCGCCGAGTTCCGTCAGCGCATTGATGCCCTTTGGCGCCTTGTCGCGCGGCAGGAAGATGGCGATCAGCACCACCGTCAGCATGCCGGTGATGCCGACGGCGATGAACATGAACTGCCAGTCGAAGAGCTGGCCGAAGAAGGCGGCGAGCGGCGTGCCGATCAGTGTCGCGACCGTCAGGCCCAGCATGACCTTGCCGACCGCCTGCGTGCGCTTGTTGACCGGCACCATGGAGGCGGCGACCAGCGCGGCAACGCCGAAATAGGCGCCGTGCGGCAGGCCGGAGAGGAAACGGAAGAGGATGAAGCTCTCGAAGGTCGGCGCCACGGCGCTGGCCAGGTTGCCGGCCGCGAACAGGCCCATCAGCACCAGCAGCAGATCCCGCCGACGGTAGCGCGCGCCGATCACGGCGATAACGGGTGCGCCCACCACGACGCCGAAGGCATAGGCGCTGATGACGTAACCGGCCTGCGCCGTCGTCACGCCGAAGGTCGTGCCGACATCCGGCAGCAGGCCCATGATGGCGAATTCGCCGGTGCCAATGCCGAAGCTGCCGACGGCGAGCGCCAGGATGATGAGGGTGACGGTGAGGGCCGGAAGCGGCGGCTGCCCGGAGGAGAGGGCGGCATGGGGCAGGGGGTGTTCAGTCACGGGTCGGCTCCGCAGGTATGATAGCGCACGACTGGTCCGCGACGGTCCCTCACAGGGCGGCCACTCCTCCTGGCTGCTGATGTGGTTTGGTCCGGCCGGATCGGCCACGAAAAGGAAGGTAAGTTCAGGCCGACAAGCGCACTCCCGACGCACGCGACCGGTTTGCACTATATCAAACGAAGGCAAACTTCCTATCCCGATTTTTCACCTCCCCGCATTTGGCCAACACGGGGCCATTTCACGATTTGTTGCGTTCCGTTTCGGCCGCGCCTGTTAATCGCCGCTTTCTCGACTATCTAATGGATCGACTTCACCCTTCAGGCGTTCTCGTCCGGCAAGCGGAGTATGCGAATGCGAGTACAGGCAATTTTCAACAGAGACGGGGGGACGTTCCGCACCACCGACATGGAGGCCTATGCCCGCCATGCGGAAAAGGTTTTTGCGGAGGCAGGACACCATCTCGATTGCGATATCGTCGAAGGGGCCGATATCGAAATGGCGCTGCGCCGCTGTTCTGATCGTACAGATCTCGATGCGATGCTGGCCGGCGGCGGCGACGGCACGGTTTCGGCTGCGGCCGGTTTTGCCTGGCAGAACAAGATGCCGCTCGGCATCATCCCCGCCGGCACGATGAACCTCTTTGCCCGCTCGCTGAAAATACCCCTCGATATCTGGCAGGCGATCGATGCGCTGGCTGATGGCGATATTGCGGCCGCCGATATCGGCACGGCGGATGACCGCGCCTTCGTGCACCAATTTTCCGCCGGCCTGCATGCCCGCATGGTGCGGCTGCGCAACGCCATGACCTACAGTTCGCGCGTCGGCAAGATCGCTGCCAACACCCGTGCGGCCATCGGCGTCATCTTCAATCCACCGGAATTCGAGGTGGAGTTCGATGTCGACGGCGTGCAGGAGCACCGCAAGGTCTCGGCCATCAATGTCTCGAACAACCGGTTCGGTGAAAACGGCCTGCTCTATGCCGAGGACCTGACCGGCGGCCATCTCGGCTTCTACACGACGAACCCGCTGAAACCGGCCGGCGTCGCCCGGCTGGCCTTCGATATCCTGCGCGGAAAGCTGCGCGAAAACGCTGATGTCACGGAAATGACCGGCACGGCGGTGGATCTGCATTTCCCGAAGGTCGATCGCGCCATCAACTGCGTCATCGATGGTGAATTGCTGCCGATGGACCGCGAGGTCTCGATCCGCCTGCATCCCGGCGAGCTGAAGGTCATCGTGCCCAAGGCCGAGCAGAAGACCGCGGCATCGGCCGAGACGGCCGCCGCCTGATGCGGAAGGCGCCTGTCACCTGCGAGGTTCGCTATCGTCTGGATCCCGAGAGGATCGCGGATTTTTACGACTATGCGCGGATCTGGACCATGCTCATCGAGCGCCATGGCGGAACGCATCACGGCTATTTCATGCCGCGCGAAAAGCCCGAAGGCGCTGCCGTGAGTTTTCCCGGTACGGGCGGCGAGGGGGCCGGCGATATCGCCGTGGCGCTCTTCACGTTTCCGGACGAAGCGGCCTATCTGCTCTATCGCGACAAGGTCGCTGAGGATGCCGATGGCATCGCGGCCAATGCCCGCTTTTCAGAGAATTCGCCCTTCAAGAGCTATGAGCGAATCTTCCTGCAACCGCTTTCGGGCGACTGACGGCCTCCGCGCGATAAATGCGCGAAGGCCGGTCGTGTCTTAGATGCGCGGCAGGTAGGTCTGGTAGTCGAAATCCGAGACCGTGCGCAGATAGGTGATCGCTTCCTTGCGCTTCGTATCGCCGTAAAGCTTCTGATATTCCGCGCCAAAAGCGTCCTTGATGAAGGGCGAGGCGGAGAATTCTTCCACGGCGGTCAGGAAATCGTGTGTCAGGCGCTTGGCATCCGGCGCATCCTTGCCCGGTTCCGTCACCGGACCCGGATCGAGCTCGTTGTCGAGGCCGAGCAGGATGCCGCCGAGGATCGCCGTCAGGAGCAGGTAGGGATTGACGTCCGCACCCGCCACGCGATGCTCGACGCGCGCCGCCGGGCCGTCCTTGTCCGGAATGCGGATCGCGGTGCCGCGATGGCCGAAGCCCCAGGTGAGGTCGACCGGCGCGAAGGAACCCGGCTGGAAGCGGCGGTAGGAATTGGCGAAGGGCGCGAAGACCAGCTGTGCGTCGCGCATCGTCTGCAGCATGCCGGCGCAGATCGATTTCAGCTTGGCCGGATCGCCGCCCTTGGCGTCGAGGATGTTCTTGCCGTCCTTGTCGATGACGCTGCAATGGACATGCAGGCCTGAGCCCGCATGGTCAGCATAGGGCTTTGCCATGCAGGTGGATTTCAGGCCGAAGCGGGGTGCTGCCAGCTCGGCGATGCGCTTGAGATAGATGCAGTCATCCGCCGCCGCGAGCGCGTCCGGCCGGTGCAGCAGGTTGATCTCGAACTGGCCGGGGCCGAATTCCGCCGTCGTCGCGTCGGCCGGCAGGTCCATGTCCTTTGCCCAGGCGCGCACCGTCTGGAGGTAGCCGTCGAGCGCGTCGGTGGCGCGCATGTCGTAGAGCTGGTAGCCGTTCGGCTGGTCGCGATACATCAGCGCTGCCGGCGGACGCGGCTTGCCCGTCACGTGCCAGTCGTCCTGCACCACGTAGAATTCGAGCTCGGTCGCGACGACGGGCGTCAAACCCCTGTCTTCGAAACGCTTCAGCATGCGTGCAAGAATGGCGCGCGGGTCCATGAAGGAGGCGGTGCCGTCGAATTCGTGCATGGTGGCGAGCACCTGCTTCGAGCCTTCCGGCGCCCAGGGCAGTACCGTCAGCGAGCGGCGGTCGGGAATGCAGACGCCATCGGGATCGCCGACGGAAAGCGACAGGCCGGTGATGTCGTCATTGTCGTCGCCCCAGATGTCGAGCGACTGGGTGGAGGAGGGCAGGCGCACGGAACCATCCCAGATTTTCTTCTCGCCTTCGAGCGGGATCTGCTTGCCGCGCAGGTCGCCGTTCATGCCGACGAGGAGGATTTCGATACGGGCCGGGGCATTGGCAGGCGGAGAACCGGCTGCCGTCTTGTGGTTTGTCATGGTGCCTGCTTTTGGTTTGGCGGGAAGCATGGACAAGAAATTTTGCTTGTGTTCGATCTCTTGCCAAATGCCTGTTGTATGGGCATTTTCCTAACCCATTCTGTCCCGGCGTTCAATAAGGCGGGACCTACCCCTAAGGATGTAGTCAAATGTCGAAGACCAGCGCAGCAGCCGTTTCGAACCTCGGTGCCCTCGATGCCGCCCACCATCTTCACCCGTTCTCGGACATGAAGAAGCTGAACGCGGCCGGCACGCGGATCATCGAGCGCGGCGAGGGCTGCCACATCTTCGACAACCACGGTAAGCGCTATCTCGACGGCTTCGCCGGCCTCTGGTGCGTCAACATCGGCTATGGCCGCAAGGAGATCACCGACGCTGTCGTGCGCCAGATGAACGAGCTGCCCTACTACAACACGTTCTTCGGAACGACGACGCCGCCGGCCGTGCTGCTCGCCCAGAAGATAACCTCCCATGCCGGACCTGATATCAATCGCGTGTTCTTCACCGGCTCGGGCTCCGAAGCGAACGACACCTGGTTCCGCATGGCCCGCGTCTATTGGGGCGCCATGGGCAAGCCGACCAAGAAGGCGATCATCGCCCGCAAGAACGGCTATCACGGCTCCACCGTCGCCGGCGCCTCGCTCGGCGGCATGAAGTGGATGCACGAGCAGGGTGACCTGCCGATCGCCGGCATCCACCACATCGACCAGCCCTTCTGGTATGCCGAAGGCGGCGACCTGACGTCGGACGAATTCGGCCTGAAGATGGCCCGCCAGCTGGAAGAAAAGATCGACGAGCTTGGCGAAGACAATGTCGCGGCCTTCGTCGCCGAGCCGATCCAGGGTGCAGGCGGCGTCATCGTGCCGCCGGCCACCTACTGGCCGGAAATCGCCCGCATCTGCAAGGCCCGCAACATTCTGCTCGTCTGCGATGAAGTGATCTGCGGCTTCGGCCGCACCGGCCATTGGTTCGGCCACCAGCATTTCGGCGTCGAGCCGGATCTGGCGCCCATCGCCAAGGGCCTGTCCTCGGGTTATCTCCCGATCGGCGGCGTCCTGGTCTCCGATCGCGTCGGCAATGTGCTGGTCGAAGAGGTCGGTGATTTCAACCACGGCTTCACCTATTCCGGCCACCCGGTCTGCGCGGCTGCGGCCCTCGAAAACCTGCGCATCATCGAGGATGAAAAGCTCGTCGAGCGTGTGCACGACGACATCGGTCCCTACCTCGCCGCCGGCCTGAAATCGCTGGAAGACCTGCCGATCGTCGGCGAGGTCCAGCAGGTCGGCCTGATGGCCGCCGTGCAGCTCGTCGAAGACAAGACGACCCGCAAGCGCTTCGAGGACAAGGAAAAGGTCGGCGTCACCGTGCGCAACCATTGCCTGGAAAACGGCCTCGTCCTGCGCGCCACCGGCGACCGCATGCTCTTCTCCCCGCCGCTCGTCATCAGCCACGCCGAAGTCGACCAGATGATCGACATCACGCGCAAGGGATTGGAACATGCGTGGAAGGTGATGACGGCCTGACTGGCCTCACGCGATCCGAAGGCCGAGATGCTCGGCCATCGGATCGAAATCCCTGTCGGCATGGAGCAGGCTGTGGCCATGCTCCATGCAGTAGGTGCCGATGATGAGATCGGCCGTCTTGCGGATGGTTATGCCTTTTGCGCGCAGCCGCCGGAAATTCTCGGCGGCTTTTATGGCGATCTCGGGGGATAGCATCGGAACGACCTGGAACGGGGCCAGCCGCTTTTGAAGGTTGGCGGCATTCCCGTCGTTCTGGGCGCCCTGTAGGATTTCGAGAAGGACGATATCACCGAGCAGTATGTTGCGTGCTTTCGGTATCGTCTTAAGCTGCATGGATTGCGGCGTGTCTATACCGCGCAATGCTGCGATCCAGACCGAGCTATCGACGACAATCATTCGGCAGCGTCATCCCGCAGCGTTTCAGGCGGTCCCCAGCCTGTGCGTATCGCATCGAGATCGCCTTCCCAGCCCATTCCCCAAAGCTCTTTCAGAGCCCTCCGTCGACGCCACTCCTCGACAAGGTCGCGAAGCGCCAAATCGATGGTCGCCTTCTTTGTCGGCAAGCCGGTAAGCTCCATTGCTTCCGCAATCAAGGCATCATCGAGTTCGATATTCGTACGCATATGATCTCACCTTGGTGTATGAAAAACGAAAATCATACACCAAGGCAGCGACGCTCACAATGCCGTCACTGGAACGCCGTCTCGAAGAAACTCCTGAGTTTGCGCGAATGCAGCTTCTCCGTCGGCATGCCGGCCAGCTTTTCCAGCGCCCGGATACCGATGCGCAGATGCTGGTTGACCTGCGTGCGGTAGAAGGCGGTCGCCATGCCAGGCAGCTTCAGTTCGCCGTGCAGCGGCTTGTCGGAAACGCAGAGCAGCGTGCCGTAGGGCACGCGGAAGCGGAAGCCGTTGGCGGCGATGGTGGCCGATTCCATGTCGAGTGCGATGGCGCGCGACTGCGAGAGGCGTTTTACGGGGCCGCGCTGGTCGCGCAGTTCCCAGTTGCGGTTGTCGATGGTGGCGACGGTGCCGGTGCGCATGATGCGCTTGAGGTCGTAGCCTTCGAGGCCGGTCACTTCTTCGACCGCGCTTTCCAATGCCACCTGTACCTCGGCGAGCGCCGGGATCGGCACCCAGACGGGCAGGTCATCGTCGAGCACGTGGTCCTCGCGCACATAGGCGTGAGCGAGCACATAGTCGCCCAGCGTCTGGCTGTTGCGCAGGCCGGCACAATGGCCGAGCATCAGCCAGGCATGTGGGCGCAGCACGGCGATATGGTCGGTGATCGTCTTGGCATTGGAGGGGCCGACGCCGATATTGACCAGCGTAATGCCGCCATGGCCCTTCTTCTTGATGTGATAGGCCGGCATTTGCGGCAGGCGGGCGAGCGTCAAGTCGGTTTCCGGCTTGTCGGCGCCGGCCGGCGTGGTGATGTTGCCGGGCTCGACGAAGGCCGTGTAGCCATTGCCCCCCTCCGCCATCTGCTGGCGCGCCCAGGCGCAGAACTCGTCGACATAGAACTGGTAGTTCGTGAAGAGCACGAAATTCTGGAAATGTTGGGCGCTCGTCGCCGTATAATGGCTGAGGCGGGCAAGCGAATAGTCGATGCGCTGCGCCGTGAAAGGCCCGAGCGGCAGGGGCTCGCCGGGACCGGGCTCGTAGGAGCCGTTGGCGATCTCGTCATCCGTCGTCGTAAGGTCGGGCGCATCGAAGAGGTCGCGCAGCGGCAGTTCGATGCCCTCGGCGATTTCCGCCTCCACATAGGCGCCTTCCCCGAAGGCGAAATGCAGCGGGATCGGCGTCGTCGATTCGGAAATGACGACACGCACACCATGGTTGCGGATCAGTAGGCCGATCTGTTCCTTGAGGTAGTGGCGGAAGAGTTTCGGACGGGTGATGGTCGTCGTGTAAACGCCGGGCGCGGCGACATAGCCATAGGACAGACGGGAATCGATATGGCCGAAGCTGGTCGTCTCGATCGAGACCTGCGGGTAGCAGGCGCGGAAGCGGGTTGCCGGCGTGCCGGACTTGCCGAGTGCCACGAAGGCGTCGGTCAGGAATCTCGTGTTGCGGTCGTAAAGCTCCTGAAGGGCATCGACCGCGGCCACCGGATCCTCGAAGGAACGGGGCTCGTAAGGCTCTGGCGTGGCGAAGGAAAGCGGCTTTGGGGAAAAGATTCGTTTGCTCATGAATCACTATAGGTGCTGTTTTTTAACAAGCAAACGACAAGTCCGGCGTGCCCACAAGTCCTATCTTGGCGCTGCCAGGATGATGCCCGCACCGACCAGCGCCAGTGCGGCGCCCGCCATGTCGAAACGGTCGGGCCGCATGCCTTCGGCCAGCCACAGCCAGAGCAGCGAGGCGGCGATATAGACTCCGCCGTAAGCCGCATAGGCGCGGCCGGCGAAGGCACTGTCGACCTGGGTGAGCAGCCAGCCGAACAGCGCGAGCGAGACCATGCCGGGAAAAAGCCAGAGCACGGACTTGTCGAGGCGCCACCAGGCCCAGAAGGCAAAGCAGCCGGCAATTTCGGCAAGGGCGGCGAAGGAAAAGACGAGAAGGGATTTCATCCGGGCTCCAGGGTGATGGCGCAGGGCCTGCCCGGTTTAGCACGGAAGGGAGGGATGGGAAGGGTTCAGCTCATCGACTGGCGCTGGAGGGTGATGAAGAGCACGAGACCCGTGCCCTGCTTTTCGATGCCGAGACCGCCGGAATTGCTCCAGGCGAGAGCGCCGACCGGGGCGATCATCATCGCCGAGAGGGCGAGGATACGCAGCGCTGTGGCGGAGGTGTGGAGGAGGGCGGCGGTCATCTGTCAGGTTCCGGGCGGGTTTCAGGGCTCAGAGCGAGGCGGTGCAGCTGTGCGGCGTGGCGCAGGCGACAAGCTTGCCGGTCGTGTTATGGGTGCTGCGGCGATAGTCGGTCTCGACGGCTGCGGCCAGCATGATGGCGAAGATGGCCATCAGCAGAGTGATGATCGTCAGGCGGCGTGCGAGGATGTCCATGGTGTTCGTCCCTCTGAAGGCGTTTTCAATGGTGCCTTTGTCGCATTGCGGGACTGAACGCTCCCTGAGAGGGCAATTCATCTCCCGTTCAGGAAGGATGTGATTCGCTTTTTTTGAGAGGCGCGGCGAGCGGGCCGAAAACAAAAAGGCCGGCGTGAGCGCCGGCCTTTTTGTTTGAAGCAGAACAGCTTAGAGCCGCGACCAGGTCTGCGACTTGCAGAGCACGGCGAGCACACAGCCCTTCAGGCGCAGCGAGCCGGCCTTCACGGCGGCGGATCCGCTATAGGTCTTGTCCGTTTCCGGGTCGGTGATCTCGCCGGTATAGTCCGCGCCGGAGCCCTCGAGCTTGCCGATGCGCTTGCCGGCGAATTTTCCCGATTTCAGCGTGATGCAGTAGCTGCCGCCGCATTTGACGATGGCGGCCGTCGAGCCGCTTGCCGTCTTCCAGTTGCCCTCGATCGGTTCGGCGGCGAGCGCCATGCCGGGTGCCACGAGAAGGGCGGCTGCAATCCATGTCCTCAATTTCATTCTCTTCCTCCTCCAGAATGAGACGGGCAGAATATCTTACGCAAACGTAAAGGTAAATATGTGGCCAAGCCGGATCCGGCGATGTTTTTCGAGACCTGAAACGCCGGAAAACCGGAATGTTAAAAACCGGCACCGTTTTGCGTGGTTAGCGAAAGGTTGAAATCGCCGGTTGAACAATCCGTAAATTTTAACACAAATCCCGCCGTTTCCAGCGGGTCTGATGTTTAACGAAAATCCAATTTTACCAAGCGTTTGGATTTTGTTCGTCTCAAATTAAGCATGCATTTTAAGCGCATTTTGAAAGCCCCGCGGCATAGTGGAGCCATAAGACGAGCCGGAACAACCGGCCGGCAAAACTCTGAAGGAAGACCAAGGCCGCACAAGACGGCAGGCGCCGGAAGAGGCCCGAAAGGGCAGGTAAAACAGGACACTAAAGCAGTAAACCAGGTCAGACAGGGACTAACGAAAATGGCACGCTTTGACTTTCAGAACACCGAAACGGCCGCCATGACGGGCGGCGAAAACCGCGCTGAAATCTTCTGCGACATGGGCCTCATGTATGCCACCGGCCGCGGCTGCGACGTCGACGTGGTTCAGGCCCACAAATGGCTCAACATTGCTGCCATCAAGGGTTGTGACCGCGCCGCAGAACTGCGCGCCGACCTTGCCGCAACGATGAGCAAGACCGACATCGCTCTGGCGCTGCGCGCCGCTCGCGAGTGGATGACGGTTCACTGAGACAAGCCGGCTGGCGCCGGCGGCAAGAAAAGCATCATGACGAACGGACGACAAACGGCGCTAGAACCGGATCCGTCCGCACGTCAAAGAGGCTCTGCCGCTCAAGCCAGCCGCTTCAAAACCAGCGGCAAGGCTTCCTCCAGCAACGCCATATCGTTTTCCGGCCCGACGCTGATGCGGATGCATCGGTTGAGGGGGGCAACGCCCGGCATGCGAATGAAGACGCCATGGTCCATCAATCCATCGACAATGGCCCTGGCGTGGGTGCCGTCGCGGCCGCAATCGATGGTGACGAAATTGGTGGCGGAGGCGAGGGGAAGAAGGCCATTGGAGTGTGCGATCCGCGAGATGCGCTCGCGGGACGCGCCAATGCTGGCGATGATCTCTGCCAGATAGGCCTGGTCCTTCAGCGCGGCGAGTGCCGCCTGAACCGAAACTCGGGCCATGCCGAAATGATTTCGGATTTTATCGAAGGCCTGCGCATTGCCGAGCGTGCCGATCGCATAACCGATCCGCGCGCCGGCAAGGCCGTAGGCCTTCGAGAATGTGCGCATGCGCAGGATGTTCGACTGGCCGATCAGCGCCGAGATCGACGGGATCGTGCCTTCAGGTGCCGTCTCGCCATAGGCCTCGTCGAGAATGAGCAATGTCGTCTCCGGCAGCGCGCGGGCGAAGGCCACAACGCTCTCGGCGTCCCACCAGCTTCCCATCGGATTGTCGGGATTGGCGAAATAGACGAGCGGTGCGTTCTCGCGCTTCACGGCCTCCAGCAGACCGTCCAGATGCTCCTTGTCGCCCGCATAGGGCACGGTCACCAGCCGGCCGCCGAAGCCGTTCACATGATAGTTGAAGGTCGGATAGCCGCCGAGCGAGGTGACGACGGGCGTGCCGGGCTCTATGACGAGCCGGGCGATCTCGCCGAGCAGCCCGTCGATGCCGCCGCCGACCGCGATGTTCTCCCGCGAAACGCCGTGGTGAAGCGCCAGCGCCTCGCGCAGCTCGAAATTCTCCGGATCGCTGTACATCCAGGTCGTCCCGGCCGCCGCGCGCATCGACTCCAGCACGGAGGGGGCCGGGCCGAAACCGCTTTCATTCGCGCCGATGCGGGCTTTGACCGCAAGGCCCCGATTGCGCTCGATGGCCTCCGGCCCGACGAAGGGCACGGTGGCGGGCAGGGTCTGGGAAAGGGCGGTGAAGCGGGAAAATGCGGACATGAGGCGCCTGACGATCGATGAACGGAGAAAATCTTGCCGGCGCGCAAAAATGCCCGCCGGAATCGGTTTCCGACGGGCACCCTAGCCAATAAATTGCGCGGGTGGAACGTTTAGACGAGCGCCGAGCCGATGCCGCCCTTTTCGACGCCCACCATGTAGCGCCGGTCGTCCTTTTTCGGCTTGGCCGGACCGCCGCCGCCGGTGAAGAAGTCGGCGCGCACGATGGTGTGCAGCAACTCCTCGTCGATTTCCTTGATGAACTGCACGCCGATGCGGTTGTCGTTGCGATAGACCTCCGCGCAGCCGATGCGCGAGGTGACACCGACGATCGAAAGATAATAGTGCAGCGGCAGGCCGATCGTCGTCGTCACGACGAAACTCGCGCCGCCCTGGGATACATCGACCAGCTTGCAACTGCGCATCTTGGGTGCCGCGAGGTCGAAGCCAACGGTCATCAGCATACCCTGCCGGTTGACCGAGAAACGTTCCCATTTGCGTTCGTATAGTCCTGCGGCAGACCGCGGATCGGCACCGATACTCATTGCCACACTCCCAATGGGGGACGTCATGTCCGACAGAGATTGAGAGGGGAGTTTCGCAGGCGAGTATTTTGTTTCGTTAAAACAAATATTTAAAAGTTTAACGGCCTGCTCTTTCTCAGAAAGGTTGCTTCAGGCGTCGTGCGTTTCGCTCTGGCGGCCCAGCACCATGTTCAGGAAATCGACGTCGAGGAACATGTTGAAACGCACCACCAGTTCCTCGCCGTCACGCTTGTATTCCGTGCAGGGGATCTCATCGCGGATGCCGTGGATTTCCAGGTAGAAATTCTCCGGCAAAGTCAGCGTCTTGTTGATGGAAAGCACGGCGCCCGCGCTGGAAATGCTGCGGATCAGGCACGTGTAACGCAACGCCGTGCTGAGGTGGTGGCCGATCGGTGTGATGAAGCCGGGTCTGTCGAGGCGATACTGGACGAAACTGCGTTTGGGGTGACGCAGGTGAAGCTGCTCGTGCATGTGGTCGAGGGGCATGGCGCCCTCCGCTTCTGTTTCCGGATGTGGATTGTATCGAAACGGGATGGATAAAACGTGAAAACGGCCGCTCGTGTTTTAACGAGCGGCCGTCGAGACTTGCGCAATGCGAATTGGCGCTTACTGGAACGCCTGAAGCCCCGTCTGCGCACGGCCGAGGATCAGCGCGTGGATGTCATGCGTACCCTCGTAGGTGTTGACCGCTTCGAGGTTCATGACATGGCGGATGACGCCGTACTCGTCCGAAACGCCGTTGCCGCCGTGCATGTCGCGGGAAACGCGGGCGATGTCGAGCGCCTTGCCGCAGTTGTTGCGCTTCATCAGCGAGATCAGTTCGGCCGGCGCGCGGTGTTCGTCGAACAGGCGGCCGAGGCGCAGCGCGCCCTGCAGGCCGAGCGAGATTTCGGTCTCCATGTCGGCGAGCTTCTTCTGGATGAGCTGGGTGGCGGCGAGCGGCTTGCCGAACTGCTTGCGGTCGAGCGTGTACTGGCGGGCGGCGTGCCAGCAGAATTCGGCAGCACCCATGGCGCCCCAGGCGATGCCGTAGCGCGCACGGTTGAGGCAGCCGAAGGGACCGGCAAGGCCCGAAACTTCCGGCAGCAGGTTCTCATCGGGAACGAAGACGTCCTGCATCATGATCATGCCGGTGACGGAGGCGCGCAGCGAGAACTTGCCCTCGATCTTCGGCGTCTCGAAACCTTTCATGCCGCGTTCCAGCACGAAGCCCTTGATCTTGTTGTCATGCGCGTCGGACTTCGCCCAGACGACGGCGACGTCGGCGATCGGCGAATTGGTGATCCAGTTCTTGGCGCCCGAGATCAGGTAGCCGCCGTCGACCTTCTTGGCGCGGGTGATCATGGAGGAGGGGTCCGAGCCATGGTCCGGTTCAGTGAGGCCGAAGCAGCCGACCCATTCGCCGGAGGCGAGCTTGGGCAGGTACTTCTTGCGGGTCTCTTCCGTGCCATAGGCGAAGATCGGGTGCATGACGAGCGAGGACTGCACGGACATGGCCGAGCGATAGCCGGAATCGACGCGCTCGACTTCGCGGGCGACGAGGCCGTAGGACACGTAGTTGGCGCCGACGCCGCCGTATTCCTCCGGCACGGTCGGGCCGAGCAGGCCGAGTTCGCCCATTTCGCTCATGATCTCGCGGTGGAATATCTCATGACGGTTCGCTTCGGTGACGCGCGAGGCGAGCTTGTCCTGGCAATAGGCGCGGGCCGTATCGCGGATCATGCGCTCTTCGTCGGTCAGCTGGTCTTCCAGAAGGAAGGGATCGGCCCAGTCGAAAGGTGCCATTTTGGCGCGCGCCTGTTCCGGGGTGGCGCTGTGGTGCTCGCTCATGGGGATCCTCCTGTCGCGGTTCTGTCGTTGCAGAAGTGCTACATCAGCTTGACGGTCTCTGAAAGGGCGGGAACGAAATGGGTGGGCCGACATTTGGGCTATTTATGAATGCCCTCATGAATCCGCAGAATGAGCCATCCCCCGCATTTTGCCGCCTTTGCCTTGATCCTGCCGCTCCCGGTGAGCAAGTAACCTGACGATGAGCAATTCCACGAAAGAGAGGCCAAGCATGCGCGATCGCTTCAAACGGTCGGTCGAGCGGCTGGTGCCGGCCGAAACGCGGCTGGGAGACCTGTTCTGGCCGTTCCAACGCAGTACCGAGCGCAAGGCGCCCGCTGCGCGGCGTCGCCCCCCCGACGGTTCGCCGCTGGTCGAAGTTGCCGATTTCGGCAGCAATCCCGGCCAACTTCGCATGTTCCTGCATATCCCGGAGGGCCTGTCCGCCGGGCGCCCGCTCGTTCTGGTCCTGCATGGCTGCCAGCAGGATGCCGAAAGCTACGACCGCGCCGCCGGCTGGTCGTCGCTCGCCGAGGAGCGTGGTTTTGCCGTGGTCTATGCCCAGCAGCGCGAGGCGAACAATCCGCGCCTCTGCTTCACCTGGTTCCGCCCGAGCGAGGTGACGCGCGACCGCGGCGAGACGATGTCGATCCGCCAGATTGTGGCGCATGCCGCCGGACAGGCGCGAAGCGATGCCGCCCGCATCTATATCACCGGCCTCTCGGCCGGCGGCGCCATGACCGCCGCGATGCTTGCCAATTACCCCGCGCTTTTCGCCGGCGGCGCGATCATCGCCGGCCTGCCCTTCGGCGCGGCGCGTGATGCCACCCGCGCCTTCGAGGCAATGGAAGCCGCGCCTGAGCGCACGCCGCGCGAATGGTCCGATCTCGTGCGCACCGTTTCCCCGCGCATCGCACGAAAACCCGCTATTTCCATCTGGCACGGCACTGCCGATGCGACCGTCGCGCTATCCAACGGCGAGGCCCTGGTCGAACAATGGCGCGACCTCTATCGCCTGCCGAAGGACGCCTTCGTCGAAAAACGCCTGAAAGGCCGGCGCACCCGCATCTGGCCCGACAAGGACGGCAAGCCGCTCGTCACCTTCCACGAGATCGACGGCATGGGCCACGGCACGCCGGTGCTGCCAGGCGAGGGCGGCGGTTATGCCGCCTCCGCAGAACCGTTCATGCTCAAGGTGGGATTTTCCTCGACGATTGAGATTGCGAAGGAATGGGGGCTGACGCGGAAGTGGAAGCGGTAGGGCCGCTTAACCCAGCAACCACTCATGCTCTTTGGCATTGTGGAACTTCCACACCCGCTTCGGCCCGGCCATGACATTGAGATAATAGAGATCATAGCCGTGAATGGTGGCGCAGGGGTGATACCCCTTCGGCACCAGCGTTACGTCGCCATTCTCCACCGCCATCGCCTCGTCGAGCGAGCGATCATCCGTATAGACGCGCTGGAAAGCAAAGCCCTGTGGCGGGTTGAGGCGGTGGTAGTAGGTCTCCTCGAGGAAACTTTCGCTCGGCAGGTCGTCCTGGTCGTGTTTGTGCGAGGGATAGGACGAGGTGTTGCCGTTCGGCGTGATCACTTCCACGACCAGCAGCGAATGGGCCGAATTGTCGTCTTCCGGCATGATGTTGTGCACATGGCGGACATTCGAACCCTTGCCGCGGTGCAGCTGCGGATGCGTGCCGGGCGGAATGGCCTTGGCCTTATAATCGCCGCCGCCCGGTGCCGAGCAGACGGCGAGTTCCAGATCCGTCTCCGCCGTCACCGACCAGTTGGCATCGGCCGGGACGTAAAGGGCGTGCGGCGCGCCCTCGAAGGGGCTTATGCGCTCGCCGAGCACGCCGAAGTCCTGGCCCGAGGCCGTGGCCTTGCCCTTGCCGGAAATCCACACGAGGCAGACTTCGCGGCTTCCCGTTTCCGCCGCGACGATCTCGCCGGGCTTCATGCGGTGCACGTCGAAGCCGACATAGGTCCAGCCGGCGCTATCAGGCGTCACATGGCTGACGCGGCCATGGATGCCCTGGGGTTTGACGAGCAGGTTCGGCATGGTCTTGGTCCTTTCCTTCAGGCGGTCGAGCGCAGCTTATCCCTTGGGAAAGCCTTCCGTTTCGACAGTATAGCCGGCTGCGGTCATGACGCGCATCAGTTCGGCATAGCCGACTTCGGCCATCCTGGCCGGCGGCGCGTTGCGCGGGTCCTGCTCGGCTTCCACGACGAACCAGCCCTCATAGCCATAGTCGGCAAAGCGTTTGACGATCGCGCCGAAATCGAGCGAGCCGTCGCCCGGCACGGTAAAGGCACCGAGCGCCACCGCGTCGAGGAAGGACTGTTTCGTGCGGTCGAGACCATCAACGACCGATTGGCGGATGTCCTTTACATGCACATGGTTGATGCGGGCATGATGGTTGTCGATGGCGCGCAGAACGTCGCCGCCGGCAAAGGCGAGGTGCCCGGCATCGAGCAGCAGCGGGATGCCTTCGCCCGAGTTGTTCATGAACGCATCGAGTTCCGGCTCGGTCTCGACGACGGCAGCCATGTGGTGATGGTAGGAGAGCGGCATGCCCTGTTCGGCGCACCATTCGCCGAACGCGGTGAGGCGGCGTGCATAGGCCTTCATCTCGTCGTCAGACAGGCGCGGCTTGGTTGCGAGCGGCTTGGAACGGTCGCCCTGGATGGAGCGGCCGACTTCGCCATAGACGATGCAGGGTGCGTTGACCGCCTTGAACAGCTTGATCATCGGCAGGATGCGGTCCTTGTTGGCCGCCAACTCCTCGTCGACCAGCGTGCCGGAGAACCAGCCGCCGCACAGCGTCACGTCGGCGGCGCGCAGGATCGGCAGCATCTCCTCGGGATTGCTCGGGAAGCGGCGGCCCTGTTCCATGCCGGTGAAGCCGGCAGTGCGCGACTGGCGCAGGCACTCTTCGAGCGATACGTCGTCGCTGAGTTCCGGAAGGTCGTCGTTCCACCAGGCGATGGGCGACATGCCGAGTTTGGCTTTCATTCTAGTCTCCTTGGCGGGAAGCGGAGCTTCCCATGTTTTAGAGTCTTTCTCCCTCCCTCTCTTCCGTCATCCTCGGGCTTGACCCGAGGATCCACGCATCCGCAC
>NZ_JBLZPK010000029.1:0-49374 GCF_049199905.1 Shinella sp. M27 | reverse complement strand
ACGTTGGAGAGAGGAGGGCGTTATTCGTCTTATCCGATGGTCTGTGCAGCGCGGGCCTTCACATAGGCCTCACGCGCCGTGTTGACCTCGCTGCGCGGGCTGACTTCCGGCACCGCGACATCCCACCAGTGGCCACCCTCCTTGGTGGTGATCAGCGGGTCGGTGTCGATGACGATGACCGAGGTGCGGTCGTTGCCCTTGCTGTTCTGGATCGCGGTTTCGAGATCGGCGATGGACGAGACCTTCACGGCGACCGCGCCCATGCTTTCGGCATGCGCCCGGAAGTCGATATCCGGCATCATTTCGATCATCGAGTCCTTCAGGAGGTTGTTAAAGTTCGCGCCGCCGGTGCCCATCTGCAGGCGGTTGATGCAGCCGTAGCCGCGGTTGTCGAGCACCACGATGGTGAGCTTCTTGCCGAGCATGACCGAGGTCGAAAGCTCCGAGTTCATCATCATGTAGGAGCCGTCGCCGACCATGACGACGACGTCCGCCTCCGGCCGTGCGATCTTCACGCCAAGCCCGCCGGCAATCTCGTAGCCCATGCAGGAGAAGCCGTATTCCATGTGATAGCCGCCCGGCTTCGGGGCCTGCCACAGCTTGTGCAGTTCACCCGGCAGGCCGCCGGCCGCGCAGACGAGCACGGAATTCTCGCCGCCGATCGTGCGCTGCACCGCGCCGATGACCTGCGCGTCGGAGGGCAGGTCGGCATTGGTGGGCGCGGTCGCGCGGGCGACAGCGGCCATCCACGTGTCCTTGCGGGTCTTCGCCGTTTCCGTGAAGGCAGCAGGCGCCTTCCAGCCGCCGAGCGCTTCCGACAGCAACGTCAGGCCTTCGCGCGCATCGGCGACGAGCGGCTGGCTGTCGCGCTTGGCGGCATCGAAGGCGACGGTGTTGAGGCCGATCATCTTGACATTGTCATTCTTGAACAGCGCCCAGGAACCGGTGGTGAAATCCTGCATGCGCGTGCCGACGGCGAGGATGACATCCGCCTCCTCGGCAAAGGCATTGGCGGCCGAGGTGCCGGTGACGCCGATGGAGCCCATGCAGAGCGGATGATCGTCCGGCAGCGCCGACTTGCCGGCCTGGGTGACGGCGACCGGGATACCGTGCATTCCTGCAAAGGCCTTGAGTTCGGCCGTCGCCTGCGAATAGAGCACGCCGCCGCCGGCGATGATCAGCGGCTTCTCGGCCTTGCGTAGCGTGGCGATGGCAGCCGCCAGTTCCTCGGTATCGGGGCGGGGGCGGCGATGCGTCCAGACCTTTTCTTCGAACATAGCAGCCGGATAGTCATAGGCCTCGGCCTGCACATCCTGGCAGAGCGACAGCGTCACCGGGCCGCAATCGACCGGGTCGGTCAGCACCTGCATGGCGCGCTTGAGCGCCGAGATGATCTGCTCGGGGCGGGTGATGCGGTCGAAATAGCGCGAGACGCAGCGGAAGGCGTCATTCACCGAGACGGTGCCGTCGTTGAAGTCCTCGATCTGCTGGAGGACCGGGTCGGGGATGCGGTTGGCAAAAACGTCGCCGGGCAGGAAGAGCACGGGCAGGCGGTTGACGTGGGCCACACCCGCCGCCGTCACCATGTTGAGCGCGCCGGGGCCGATGGAGGTCGTGCAGGCCATGAAACGCTGGCGAAAGCTGGCCTTGGCAAAGGCGACGGCGGCATGCGCCATGCCCTGTTCGTTATGGGCGCGCAGCGTCGGCAATTCGTTGCGGACCTGATAGAGCGCTTCGCCGATACCGGCGACATTGCCATGGCCGAAAATGCCCCAGACGCCGGCGAAGATCGGCACCGTCTTGCCGTCGACGACGGTCATCTGCGCCTTCAGGAAATGCGTGACGGCCTGCGCCATCGTCAGCCGGATCGTCTTGCCCATCGTAATCCTCCCAATTCTCTTTATTCACAGGCCGCGCGTGCGAAGCCAGGCGTCGGTCAGCTCGCGGAAGCGGCCGGCCATGTCTGCGATCGCAGCCTCGTCATCCATTTTTCCCGCCATCCAGGCGCGGGCGGCATCCACGAAGATCGTGCGGCCGACGGCAAAACCCTTCACGGACGGCGCCACCGTCGTCGCCTCGAAGGCCTTCACCAGGTCCTCGGTCGGCGCTTCCAGGCCGAGCAGCACGATACCACGGCAATAGGCGTCATTTTTGGCAATGACGGCCTCGATGTTCTTCCAGGCTTCGCTCGATGCCTGCGGCTCCAGCTTCCACCAGTCCGGCTTGATGCCGAGATCGTAGAGTTCCGAGAGCGCCGTCGAGATCGTATCATCCTTGAGCGGGCCGTTTTTGCCGCCGATGATCTCGACCAGCAGTTCGCGGCCGACGCGGCGGGCGGCTTCGAACAGCGTGCGCAGCTTCTCCTGCTGCTCCTTTTTCAACGCAGCCGGATCTTCCGGATGGTAGAAGCACAGGCACTTGATGCAATGATCGAGCGGCCATTCCACCAGCTGCGAGCCGATATCCTGGCTGAATTCGAAGCGCAGCGGCTTGGACCCGGGCAGCTCGACCGGGCGGCCGATCCACGAGAAGTTCTGCGTGGCGGCGTCGAAGAAGGCGTCGCGGCCGAAGCGCTCGTCGATCAGCATGCCGTAGCCGGGGCGGCCGTCGGCGACGCGCGCCGTTGCCTGCACGGTGAGGCGCTTGAATTCGGAAATCTTCTCATGCGGCACGTTCAGTTCGTCGGCGATATCGACGAGTTGCATGCGGTGGTCGCAGGCGAGCGCCATGAGGAGGGGGATGTCGTCCTGCTTGCGGTTGGTTGCCCAGTGGATGTGGTTGATCGCTTCGTCCTTGCGCAGCGCGCGATGCTTGCTGCCGTTCTTGAGGAAGAAGGTCAGTTCCTCCCAGCTCGGATATTCCGGCGAGCAGAGCAGGCGGGAAACGGCGAAGGCGCCGCAGGCATTGGCCCAGGTGGCGCAGGTCTTGTGGTCCTCGCCCTTCAACCAGCCGCGCAGGAAGCCGGACATGAAGGCATCGCCAGCACCCAGCACATTATAGACCTCGATAGGGAAGCCATCACCGACGACGCCGTCTTCCAGATCGTCGGAGATCGGGCCGTCATAGACGATGCAGCCCATGGCGCCGCGCTTCAGTACGATGGTTGCCGGCGAAACCGCGCGGATCGCCTTCAGAGAGGAGAGCACGTCATCGGCGCCCGAGGCGATCATGATCTCCTCTTCCGTGCCGACGATCAGGTCGCAATCCGGCAGGACGGATTTCAGGATGGCCGAGACGCGGTCGGACTTTACATAGCGCTCGAAGCCTTCGGCATGACCGGCAAGGCCCCAGAGGTTGGGGCGGTAATCGATATCGAAGATGACCTTGCCGCCGCTTTCCTTGGCGATGCGGATCGCCTTGCGCTGTGCCGCCTCGGTGTTGGGACGGGAAAAATGCGTGCCGGAGACGAGTACGGCGCGGGAGGAGCGCATGAAGGCCTCGTCCACGTCATCGGCGTCGAGCGCCATGTCGGCGCAGTCGGTGCGCACGAAGATCATCGGCGAGATGCCCTCGGATTCGATGGCGAGCAGCACAAGCGCCGTCAGACGGCCCTTGTCCGTCTTGATACCCTCGACATTCACGCCTTCACGGGCGGATTGCTCGCGGATGAAGCGGCCCATCTGCTCGTCGCCGACGCGGGTGATGAGCGCCGATTTCAGGCCGAGGCGGGCGGTGCCGATGGCGATGTTGGCGGGGCATCCGCCGACGGATTTGGCGAAGGAGGCGGTATCCTCCAGCCGCGTGCCGAGCTGCTGGCCATAGAGATCGACGGACGAACGGCCGATCGTGATGACGTCGAGCGTTCTGGCCTGATCAGTGTGCGGCATGTCTTCCTCCCGGTCTCGCGGCGCCGTCATGAAAGCGCGGCGACATTCTGGGAAAATGAAACATGAATTCCATTATTATGTCAATTCGGAATGTTCATTCCATTTCTATTTCGCGGCATTTCACTTGGGTATGCGGCGCAGGCTGCGCCGTTTTTCGGCGATGGCGACCGGCAGCGCCATGGCAAGCGCCATGGAGGCGGAGAGTGAGCGGAAGCCGGCATAGTCGGCCTCAGACACTTCGAACCAATGCGTGGCGGAGGCGGCCAGCGGCGAGAAGACCGAGTCGGTGATGGCAACGATGGGCACGCCGCGCGCGGCCAGTTCCTGCGCCTGCGTCAGGCTCTCGGCGGCGTAAGGCGCGAAGCTCGCGGCGATCACGGCATCCTTGCTGGTGGCGAACTGCACCATTTCCGGATCGATGCCGTTGGGCGAGGCGACGATCTGGTGGCGGATGCCGAGTTTGCCGAAGGCATAGGCGATATGCGCGGTCAGCGGATAGGAGCGGCGCTTGGCGACGAGATAGATGGTTTCGGCGCGGGCGAGCAGATCGACGGACCTGGAAAAGGTTTCGCCGTCAATGGTGCTGGCAAGGCGGGCGACGGACTGGCTGGCAGCGGTCAGGAAGCCGGAGAGCAGTTCGGTGTCGCTGTTGGCCGCAGGTCCCGCTTCCAGCGAAGCGAGGCGTTCCTCATAGGACAGCGTGCGATCGCGCAGCCGCGCGCGAAAAACGTTCTGCAGGTCGGAAAAGCCTTCGTAGCCGAGATGATGTGCTAGGCGCACCAGCGTTGAGGGCTGCACGTCGGCCGCCGTCGCGATGCTGGCGGCGGTGCCGAAAGCCATCTCGTCGGGATTGGCCAGCGCATAAGCCGCCACCTGCGCCAGCCGCTTCGGCATGGTCGCCTTGCGCTCGATGATGACGGAGCGCAGGCTGTCGAAATCGCGCGGTACGCGCGAAAGGGCCGTTTCGGTGTTGCTCATCGTGGGTCTCCTCGGCGGCCATTCTGCGATAAAAGAAATAAATATTCCATATTTTCGGAAAAGATAGTTTTCGTTCCAAATCTTTCCCGCTATGGATGGCGCTAGAGGCGCCCGTGCGGCGAGATATAGCAATTCCTCTGCCGGTGCGTAGCGGAATTCAGCGAGGGAGATACGTCATGAAAGCGCTTGGCATCGGATTGATCGGCACCGGCTATATGGGCAAGTGCCATGCGCTCGCCTGGAACAATGTCAGCACGGTCTTCGGCGACGTGGACCGCCCACGCCTCGTGCATCTCGCGGAAGCCAATCCCGAGCTTGCCGCCACCCGCGCCCGCGAATTCGGCTTTGCGAAATCCACGGCCAACTGGCGCGACCTGCTCTCCGATCCCGATGTCGACGTCATCTCCGTCACCACGCCGAACCAGTTCCATGCCGAAATGGCGGTTTCCGCGCTTGAGGCGGGCAAACATGTCTGGTGCGAAAAACCGATGGCGACGGCCTTTGCCGATGCCGAACGTATGCTCGCCGCCCAGCGCTCGTCCGGCAAGGTGGCGGTGATGGGCTACAATTACATCCAGAACCCCGTCATGCGGCACATCCGGTCCCTGATCGACGAGGGCGCGATCGGCACGGTCAACCATGTCCGCGTCGAGATGGACGAGGACTTCATGGCCGACCCTGAGGCGCTGTTCTACTGGAAGAGCGAGGCATCCTCCGGTTATGGCGCGCTCGACGATTTCGCCGTGCATCCACTGTCGCTGCTGTGGAGCCTGTTCGGCCATGTAGAGGCGGTCATCGCCGCGCTGGCAAAACCCTATGCGGATCGCCCGGTGAAGGACGGCGGCCGCCGCGAAGTCGAGAACCACGATATTGCCAGCGTCCTCATGCGCCTTCCCGGCGGCATCTCCGGCGTGCTGATGGCCAATCGCTCTGCCTGGGGCCGCAAGGGCCGCATCGCCTTGCAGGTCTATGGCTCGAAGGGCTCGATTCTCTACGACCAGGAGCGCATGAACGAGTTCCAGCTCTACACGACCGACGGCCGCGCCACCGAACAGGGCTTTTCCACAATCCTGACCGCGCCGCACCACAAGCCCTATGACCGCTTCATCCCGGCCCCCGGCCACGGCCTCGGCTTCAACGACCTCAAGGTCATCGAATGCCGCGAGCTGATCGCCGCCATTGCCGGCATGGCGTCCCATTCCATCGATTTCAACCATGGCCTGCGCATCGAAAAGACGGTGCATGCCATGGCGCAGTCCTTCCGTGAAGAACGCTGGGTGGAAATCGCCCCTGCGTGATTTTTTCGGCGACCCCGCCAAAAAAATCCACCGGCTTAGTCATTGAAACCGCTAGTCTCATACGTAATACTGGCGGCAATAATGCCGGAGGGAAGGGCATGTTCAAGCGAATACAAAAACGCTGGGCACCGGTGTTCTTCGTATCGATTGCTGTCGTCGTGTTCAACGCGAACGCCGCTGAGGCGAAACGCGTTGCACTGCTGATAGGCAATCAGAAATACGAAGAGACCGCTCAGCTGAACAATCCCGCCAACGACGTGGAGCTGATGCGCGCCTCGTTCGAGGCGGCCGGTTTTGACAGCGTCAAGACCGTTCTCGATCTCGACCGCTCCGCCATGGTGAAAGCGTTGCGCGATTTCGAGGACGAGTCTGCCGATGCGGATATGGCGGTGGTCTATTATTCCGGCCACGCCATGGAGATGAACGGGGTCAACTATCTGATTCCGGTCGATGCGGCGCTGAAGAGCGACCGCGACGTCGAGGACGAAAGTGTTGCCATCGACCGCGTGCAGCGGTCGCTGGAAGGCGCCAAGAAGCTGAAGCTCTTCATTCTCGATGCCTGCCGCAACAATCCGTTCGCCGCAGCGATGACGCGCTCCATCGGCACCCGCGCCGTGACGCGCGGCCTTGCCCGCGTCGAGCCCGAATCGGCCGACACGCTGATCGCCTTCGCGTCGAAAGCCGGCACGGTGGCGCTCGATGGCGAGGGCAAGAACAGCCCGTTTGCCACGGCGCTCTCGAAATATCTGACGGAACCTGGCCTCGATGTGCGCATCGCGCTCGGCAAGGTGCGCGACGAGGTGGTGGAAGCCACCAACCGCGAGCAGGAGCCCTTCGTCTATGGTTCGCTCGGCGGTGCGCAGATCTTCCTGAACATCAAGGAAGTGAACATCAACGTCACCAACAGCGGCAACACGGAAGTCTCGCCGAATGGCCAGTCCGAAGCGGCAGCCGACTGGCAGAACATCCGCGACCTCGCCGACGAGGACCTGATCAACGCGTTCATCGCCAAGCACGGCAAGGACCCGGTTTACAAGATGCTGGCGGAGAAGAAGCTCGCCAGCCTCAAGGAGGCCACCCAGAACGATGGCCAGGATGCCGACGGCATCGCCTGGGACGCGCTGAGGGAATCGACCGACGCGGCCGCACTCCAGCGCTTCCTCGAGCGCTATCCTGATAGCAAACATCGCAGTGATGCCGAACATCTCATTGCCGCGCTGGAGCCGAAGAAGGGGCTGAGCGTCAACGTCGCCTCGCAGGAAACCGCCGCCTCGCGCGACTGCTTCCTGCTGGCCGGCGAACCGCAGTCGCTGCCGGGCTTCATGGGCGTCAACTTCCTGAAGATCGATGCCAAGCGGGCGCTCACCGCCTGCGCGCAGGCCGTCAACGAAAACCCGTCCGACGGCATGCTCGTCAACCTGCTCGGCCGCTCGCACGATGCCGACCGCAACTATGTCGAGGCGCGCCGGAATTACGAAAAGGCCATCGAGCTCGGCAATATGTACGCGCTCACCAACCTGGCCTGGTTCTCGATCTACGGCACGGATGGCCCGGTCGACGTGCCGAAGGGCCTGTCGATGTTCGAAAAGGCTTCGACGGCGGGCAATTCCTACGCCCAGGCCTCGCTCGGCTGGCTGTACCGCGAAGGCTATGGCGGCACGCGCCAGGATTATGCGGAAGCCGTCAAGTGGTACCAGCAGTCGGCCAACCAGGGCTATGCCAATGCCATGGCGACGATGGGCTGGTTCTACCGCGAAGGCCTCGGCGTCTCGCAGGATTATGTCCAGTCGCTGACCTGGTACCGCAAGGCTGCGGACGCCGGCGATGCCAACGCCATGTCCTCGCTCGGCTGGGCCTACCAGAACGGCCTCGGCACAGCGCAGGACTATGCCGAAGCCAAGGTCTGGTACGAAAAGGCCGCCAACATCGGCGATTCCTACTCGATGGCCTCGCTGGCCTGGCTCTATGACGTCGGCAACGGCGTGAAGCAGGACTATGTGGAAGCCCGTTACTGGTATGAGAAGGCCTCAAATGCCGGCAGCTCCTATGCCATGGGCAACCTCTCGCGCCTCTACGATCAGGGCCTCGGCACGCCGGCCGACGCGAAGGAAGCCGTCCGCTGGGCTGCTGCCGCCGTCGAAAGCGGCGATCCCAACAAGCTGAAGGAACTGAAGGAAACCCCTGCCAACTTCACCGTTGCCTTCCGCAAGGAACTGCAGGGTCTTTTGATCGAGCGCGGCTATTACAGCGGCTCGGCCGATGGCGAATTCGGTGCGGCAACGCTCGCCGCCATCGACAAGCTGGCCGCCGGCCGCAACGACAGCACCGCGCTGTCGAGCTCCGGCTCGTCGACGGTCACCTCGACCGACCAGTCGACGTCGACGCTCGGCAGCGGCTCGGATGTCGACCAGTGCTATGAACTGGCCGGCGAACCGAACCTGCGTCCGGGTTTCCTCGGCAAGCTCTTCGCCAATATCGACTACGGCCGTGCGATCTCGGTCTGCGAAGCGGCACTCAATGCCAATCCGTCGGACAATTCGGTTCGCAACATGCTGGGCCGTGCGCATGATGCCGCGAAGAACTTCGCTCAGGCGCGTGAGCATTACCAGAAGGCCGCCGACGAGGGGAACCTCTATGCCCTGACCAACCTCGCCTGGTATTCGATCTACGGCACGGATGGCCCGGTCGACATGGGCAAGGGCACCCGCATGTTCGAGCAGGCCGCGAATGCCGGCAATCCCTATGCCCAGGCGTCCCTCGGCTGGCTCTACCGCGAAGGCTATAACGGCACGCGCAAGGACTATGACGAGGCGTTCAAGTGGTACAGCAAGGCGGCCCAGCAGGGCTATGCCAACGCGCAGGCCACGATGGGCTGGTTCTACCGCGAAGGTCTCGGCACGCAGCGCGACTACAATGTCTCGCTCGACTGGTACAAGAAGGGCGCGGAAGGCGGCGACGTCAACGCCATGTCCTCGGTCGGCTATGCCTACCAGTCCGGTCTCGGCATTCCCGTCGATTTTGCCGAAGCGCGTACCTGGTATGAAAAGGCCGCGGCCCAGAACGACTACTATTCGATGGCCTCGCTGGGTTGGCTCTACGACGTCGGCAACGGCGTGAAGCAGGACTATGCCCAGGCGATCGACTGGTATGAAAAGGCGGCCAATGGCGGCAATACCTATGCCATGGGCAACCTGTCCCGCCTCTACGACCAGGGTCTCGGCACGCGTTCCAACGCCAAGGAGGCTGCCCGCTGGGCCGCCGCCAGCGTGGAAGGCGGCGACCAGGGCAAGCTGCAGGAACTCAAGGGTTCGCCGGCGAACTTCACGCCGCAGTTCCGCAAGGAGTTCCAGCAGATCCTGAAAGATCGCGGCTATTACAGCGGCCCGATCGACGGCGATTTCGGCACCTCGACGCAGAACGCGATCGATCGGCTGGCCGCCCGCACCTGATCCATCCGGACAGGCTTGAAACAAGGAACCGCTGGAAACACCCGTTTCCAGCGGTTTTTCTTTGGGAGACGCGATCAGGCGGCAAGCTTCAGCAGCCAAGCATCATGCTGTTCCAGGAATGTCCTGAGGCGTGCGGGATAATCCTCGGCAACCGCGTCCTTGACACTCTGCCGCGCCCCCAGCGCCGCGCGCCAGCGGGCAACCTTTACGAGACCGTCGAAGACGCCGGTCGGCGCGATCGTGTCGAACGTATCGAAATAGCGGAAGATCGGCGCGAAGACCGCATCGACGAGGCTGAATTTGTCCTCGGCGAAAAACGGTCCGTCGCCAAGGGCACTCTCGACGCGCGAAAACTTGTCGACCAGCGCCTTCCGCTTGGCGTCATAGGTCTCGGCGTCCTTCGCCGTCTCGAACCCCCAGAGATCGCCGAGAATCGAGGAGCCGAATTCCATCCAGCCGCGATGCTGGGCGCGGGCCAACGGATCGGCCGGGTGAAGCGGCGTATTGGTTTCGGCATCCTCGAGATATTCGCAGATGACGGCGCTTTCGAAGAGCACGACCTCGCTGCCGTCGGGCTGGCGAACGAGCAGCAGCGGCACCTTGCCGAGCGGCGAAAGGGCCAGAAACCAGTCGGGCTTGGTGGCAAGCTCGATGGTGCGGCGCTCGAAGGGGACACTCTTTTCGGCAAGCACGATGGCGGCGCGCTGCACATAGGGGCAGAGGGGGTGGCTGACAAGGATCAGGCGGGCTTCGGTCATTCGGATATCTCCTTGGTTTGGGTCAGCGCAGGCTGCGCGAGGGGCTGAGCGCATAGTGCCCGTCGCCGAGCAGGGCCTGCGCGATGGAAAGCACGATGAGGTAGAGCGGATATTCCCAGCCGCCGCCGGGGGCCGTGAACACCCAGCCATTAGCGCCATGCGCCCAGATGATGGCGCCCGCCAGGGCGGGAATAAGCGCCAACGCCACCCAGCGGGCCTGAATGCCGAGCACCAGCATGATTCCGCCCGCCGCCTCGGCGGCGAAGGTCAGATAAGCAAGCCAGCCGGGCAGGCCGATGGAGGTGAAGTAGCCCGCCGTTCCGGCAAGGCCGAAGGTCAGCAGTTTCAGGACAATGCTATGGGCGAGATACATCACGCCGAGGCTGATGCGCAGCAGGGTGACGCCGTAGTCGGTGAGGTCGGTGCGGGTTTGGGAAAGAGGCATGTCTGGTCTCCGGATTGAAGTAGATGCAATTGCATATATGTGCCCTTGCCAATTCCGTCAAGATGCATGTAATTGCATATATGTCCGACTCAACTCAACAAACCACCGGCAAGCCATCCGAAGCCACCACCCGGCTGTGGATCCGCCTCATGCGCGCCCAGCGCCTTCTGCTGGCCGCCGTCGAGCAGGACCTTAAAGCCGCCGACATGCCGCCGCTCGCCTGGTACGATGTATTGTGGGAGCTGGTGCGTACGGAAAAGGGCAGGTTGCGCCCCTTCGAAATCGAGGAACGTACGCTCCTGGCGCAGCACAATCTTTCGCGGTTGCTCGATCGCATGGAAGGGGCAGGGCTGGTGCGTCGCGAAATCCTGCCCGAGGACGGCCGCGGCCGCTGGGTGCTGGTGACCGAGGAAGGCCGCAGCATGCAGGCGCGGATATGGACCGTCTATGCCGCCGCCATCGAGCGCCACCTTGGCGGGGCGATGGATGATGCCGACGCCACGGCGCTTGCCGACGGGCTTGCACGGCTGGCGCGAGGCACCTGAGCCCAAATGCAAAACGCCGGGGCAGGGCCCCGGCGTTCGATTGTCGCAAGACGTTTCCGCTTAGAGCAGGAAATCGCTCCCATAATATTTCGTCAGGCCCGCGTCGATCTGGAAGTCGGCGACGCCATCGCCATCCACGTCACCGGAAATGATCGTACCCGAATAGCGCAGTTCGCCCGCAGTGCCAGAAAAGCCGGCTTTGCCGATGAAGGAGAACTTGTTGTTCGTGGACGTGTTGATGTTGGCATCAATCGCGCTGAGGTCGATCTTGTCGCCATTGCCGGGATCGAAGTCATCAATGATGTCGCGCAGCGTCGAGCCGACCTTGCTGTCGGAAATGCTGGTGAAACGGAACGTATCGGCCCCCGAACCCCCGACCAGAAGATCGCTGCCGGCACCGCCGACGAGCAGGTCATTGCCCGAGCCGCCGAACATGTCGTCCGCGCCCGAGCCGCCATAGAGCCGGTCGTTGCCCGTGTCGCCATAGAGGTCGTCATTGCCCGCATCGCCGTAGAGAATATCGACGCCGCTGCCGCCATAGAGCTTGTCGTTGCCGCCAAGACCTTCGAGTTGATCGTTGCCGCTGCCGCCCTTGAGAATGTTGCTGCCGGCCGTGCCGATCAGCGTATCGGCATAGCTGGTGCCGACAACGTTTTCGATGCTCTTCAGCGTCTCCAGGCGACCGGAAACTGCCTTGGCATAGCCCTTGTCGAGATCGACATAGATGCCTCGGCCTTCTTCACTGCTCGAATCCTGCAGGGAATAGTTGATCGTATCGATGTCGGCGCCACCGTTGAAGGTGTTCTTGAAGCCGGCGGAATAGAACGTGTCGTTGCCGCTGTCGCCGTTATAGACGCTCTGGTAGGACAATACCTTGAAGACGTCGTTGCCGCTGCCGCCATAGACCTTGTCATAATAATCCGGGTCGTAGTCCTTGCCGCTATGCGTGTAATAGTCGTTGCCAGAGCCGAGATAGACGAGGTTGCCGCCCTCGAAGCTGTTGCGCACGATGTCGTTGCCGCTACCGGTGTTGACCTTGTTGAAGCCGCCATATGTGCCGATGAGGTTCAGCACGACCTCGTCGTCACCGCCATAGGTGTACACATCCAGTTCGATCTTGGAGTTCTGAACGATGAGGTCGTCCCCGGGCGTGCCATCAATCACGACTGTCATATTCGTATTCCTTTCCGCAACAACGGGTTTGTTGCACGACATCTAACGCCGGCAAGCTGAACCGGTGTTGAACAAGACGGGAGCCACGCGGCGATTTCGAGGCGAATTTTCGGAGTTTTGCGGGCGAGGCATACGATTCGAGCCGGTGCCTATTTCAACGACTTTATATAATGGGCTTCCCAAGGTCCTGCGCGCGCCAATCGACCAGCAATGCGCGTTATCCTGTGGAGCGCGGGAATCAGCGGATGATTCCCGTCATTTCAGCACAGTCCGCCGCCTGGAAGCTCTCCATCCTCAGACCCTGACCCAGGTCCTCTTGCGGAAAAATCCAAAAAAGAGGCAAAGACGGTTTCATTTCGCGTTCGAGGGCAAAAAAGCCTTGCAATCAAAAGCGCCGCCGCATAGTGAAACCGCGAGCGGAGAGGTGGCCGAGTGGTCGAAGGCGCTCCCCTGCTAAGGGAGTATACCGGGAACGGTATCGTGGGTTCGAATCCCATCTTCTCCGCCAGTTCCCCCATTAATGAAATACGACATTCAAAGAGACGAAGCGTGGATTTGTGTCATCCACGTCATCGGTCTACCGCGCTTTCCTCTTGGCAAAGTCGGGCGCCTTTCTGTCGCGATCAACGGCTCGCTCAGGGGCCATGTCTTTGCCCATGCCCATGGCGTAACGCACGACGCTCTCGTTTACATAGCGACGGTCACGGGTAGCTGAGGCGACGATGGTTTTGTCGACAAGTGCCTATGACAATATTCTCTACGGCGTGCTGGTAGTGACGTATTGAACAGCGTCGCGACGTTCGGCCGTTTCCAGCAGCTCTTCATCGCCATCGTTTCTTTAAGACCGGCTACCACGTTCTTATCAATACGGTGAGGGGGATAACGTGTTGTTTTCTTCGAAACCTCGACGGGCACTTCGTTTTCCAGCTGCAGTTTGCGAGAATTGGCCCGGCTGCGCGTCACTCCATGAAGACGGTAACCGCGCACCGACCCTCCGTCATGTCCACCACGCCGGGTCTTTCGTCAGAATCACGACGAATCGAGTCTATTGAAAGCCATGCGATTCTGGCTCTCGGCGTGATGATCGGACCTGCATCGGTGCGGCGCGCGGTTTCGAAAAGGCGCCGTTGCCATGTTTATGAAGGCGTTTTGCCGTCTTTTCGCCCCTTCCGAGGCGGTGGCGGCGGGTGGATAGATTAAGCTAAGTGCCCGCTCCATAAGGCCTTTTGTTAAGAATCCATAAACTTTTAACGACCCGGTCCGCCATTTTGTGTCCTTTCCGCAACAGCGTTGGGCGAAGGCAGTCACAAACTCTGCCTCCTTTCAGTTTGGAGATTGCTTACGGAACCGTGTCGAGTATTTTCACTCTCGGAAGCAGGGGCGGTTGATCGTCCACTTCTTGAACTTGGGGATGGGGCAGGGAACGCTGTCCTTCAGCAAAAAACCCAGACCCGTTTGAAACTTTTTGACTGGAGGTCAGAAATGAACATCAAGAGCCTTCTTCTCGGCTCCGCTGCAGCTCTCGCAGCAGTATCCGGCGCACAGGCTGCCGACGCTATCGTCGCTGCTGAGCCCGAGCCCATGGAATACGTTCGCGTTTGCGACGCTTTCGGCACCGGCTTCTTCTACATCCCCGGCACCGAAACCTGCCTCAAGATCGGCGGCTACGTTCGTTTTGACGTAAAGGGCGGCGAACTGCTCGGTCTCGATGCAAACGGCGCAAACGGCGATTTCGGCGACGAGTGGGCAACGCAGTCCCGTCTCTCGCTGCAGATCGAAACGGCTTCGGACACCGAATACGGCGCTCTGAAGACCTACGTTGAAACCCGTTTCAACTGGTACGGCGAAGGCGATAGCGACAACTCGCTGAACTTCGCCTACATCGACCTCGCCGGCTTCCGCGTCGGTAAGACCGAAACGGCCTTCTACACGTTCGCTGGTTATGCCGGCAACGTCATCAACGACGACCTGATCTCGGGCGGCATCTACGACACCAACGTCATCCAGTACAACTATGACAACGGTTCGGGCCTCACGGCTGTGATCTCGCTTGAAGATACTGACCGTAACGAAGCTGACGCAATGTACGCAGCGGACGAACTTGCTGATCCGACGCTCGGCGTCGTTCGCTCGTCCGGCCGTGACTACGTTCCGAACATCGTTGGTGGTATCGGTTATTCGACGGGCACGTTCGGCGTTAAACTCCTTGGCGGCTATGACTCTGCTGCTGAAGAGGGCGCAATCAAGCTCCGTGCTGACGGCACCTTCGGTGGCGTTTCGGTCTTCGCAATGGGTGGCTGGAACACGGACGGCGACCGTCGTAACGTTTACGCTACCTGGCAGGGTGACTGGGCTGTTTGGCTCGGCGCATCGGCTGCTGTTACCGACCGCGTAACGCTCAACGCACAGGTTTCGTTCGATGACGGCGACCAGCTCGCTGCTGTTGCCAACGCCAACTTCACGGTTGTCCCGGGCTTCGTTGTAACGCCGGAAGTTGCTTACTTCGACAACGGTAACGACGATGGCGACTCCTGGGGTGGTATGATCCGCTTCCAGCGTTCGTTCTAATCTGATCTAGGTTGGATAAAAGACCCGCAGTCCTGAAATGGACTGCGGGTTTTTGCGTTTTTTGGGGTTCTTTTATCGCGACCGGCCGCACCGTTTTTGGGGCTCATGGTTCACGCCAGTCATGGTGCGATCCGAGATACGTTGATTGAGCCGCAAGGGAAGCGCGCTTCGAGTTGGCTACTCGCCTCGTGGGTAAGCTCAGAACTCCGAAAGAAATACAGCAAGCGAGGGAAAGATGTTCTCAAGGTGGACGAGGGGCGCATGGCCCTGGCGGGGTGCTGTTCGCGTGGTGACTTTCGCTCGGTCCTGCGCCATTGCCTGAAGCGTTTGCGCGGAAAAGAGTTTTGAATGCGCGCCGCGGATGATCAGCATTGGCTTTTCAGCGAGGATTTCGAACTGCGGCCACAAGCTGGGCAGCGGCTTGCTGAAATCGATGGCTTGGAGCTGGTCGTTCAAGGCGGGATCGTAGTCGGCGACGAGCGTGCCGTCACGTTCGATGTAGAGCGCATGGGCCATGTCCAGCCAGTCGGTCCCGGCGAGGGCGGGGAAGGCTCTGCTGTGAAGCGCTGCCAAGCCTTCGGCAGCCTGTTCGAAGGATGAAAAGGTCGAGCGGCGGCCGAGGTAATCCCGGATTTCCATGAGGCCCTCAGCCTCGATTGCCGGTCCGATGTCGTTCAGAACCGTTGCTGCAATGAGGTCCGGCCGGAGCGCGGCGAGGATATGCAGGATCAACCCGCCGCGTGAGGTGCCGATGAAGAGGCATTGCTTCAGGCCGAGTAGATCGCAGAGCGCAATGACATCCTTGCATTCCACCATCACATTATAATTGGCGGGGTTGGGATCGTATTGCGAAAGCCCGCGGCCCCGATAATCCACGGCAATGACCCGGCGAGGATTTTCAGGATGATTGGCGAGCAGCACGGCGAGCTGGTGAAAGTCGCGCGCGTTGCGGCTGAGGCCGGGAAGGCAGATGACGGGCAGGCGCCCGCCGATGTCGGACGGCGTTGCGACCGGGTAGTCGCGGGCGTGGAGCCTCAGCCCGTCTTCGCTTGTGAAGAAGATGTCGCGGAATGCCGGTGCGTCCGAAGGTGCCATGCGTATGCCTTGCCTGGGAAAGGTCAGGCATCATCACCAATTTTGCCGGCAAGTCACCAGAAATTGCGCTTTAGCGCCCGACGCTGAGGTCGTGTTCGATATCGGCGGCCTGGCCGAGGCGGGTCTTATAGACCTGGTAATTCTCCATCACGCGCTGCACATAGCCGCGGGTTTCGGAGAAGGGAATGCGCTCGATCCAGTCGACCACCTCATCGACCGGCTTGCCGCGCGGATCGCCATAACGCTTGATCCACTGCGGCACGCGGCGCGGGCCGGCATTGTAGGCGATGAAGGTCAGCACGTAGGAACCGCCGAAATCGCTGATCTGCTCGCCGAGATAATGCGCGCCAAGCGTGGCATTATAGGCGGCATCCGTCGTCAGCCGTTCCTTGGAATAGGCAAGGCCGTAGCGCTTTGCCACACCTTGTGCGGTGCCTGGCATCAGTTGCAGCAGTCCCTGCGCATTGGCGGGTGAGATCGCGGCTGGGTTGAAGGCGCTTTCCTGCCGCGCGATGGCATAGGCGAGCGCCTTGCCGGAACCGGAAATGTTCGCACCATCGGGAATGACGCCGATGGGGAAGGCCAGCGCCGCGACATCGATGCCGCGTCCGAAGGCAATCTTGCCGATTTGCAGCGAAAGCTGGTGGTTGCCGCCCTTTTCGGCCTGCGCTGCGAGAAGCGCAAGCTCGCCGGGGCTCATCAGCTCGCCGGCCAGCGCCCGGTAAAGACTGTCGCCCCGCCAGCCATGGCCGGCCGCCTGGAGACGGGCAATAGCCTGCACGGCCTCGCGCTGGTTGAAATTCGCGCGCTCTTCCGCCGTCGGCGTGGGATAGGTGACGTTCAGCGTCTTGCGGCCAAGCCGCGCGCCGGCAAGCTGGCCGTAGAAGGTGCCGGGAAAATTCGCCGCCTTGGCGAAATAGTCCTTGGCGTCACCCGGCCCGCCTTTTTCGGCGGCCCGGCCGAGCCAGTACCAGGCGCGGGAGACCGAAAGCGGCCGGTCGGAGGTTTGCAGGATGCGCTGGAAGTGGCCAGCCGCCGTCTTCGCATCGCCAAGGTCGCGCAGCGCATACCAGCCGGCATGGAATTCCGCCTCGACGATATCGGTCGGATCGTCCGCTCCGTGCCGGGCAGCGACATTATGGGCATCACGATAATCGCCGAGATCGGCAAGGCCCCGGCTGACGATGCGCTGCTCGTTCCACCAGGCGCCGGGATTGATGAGGCGGGCGGGGTCCTCCGGCATGGCGGCAAAGAGTTTTGCCGCCGCGCGGTAGTCCTGCTTGCCGCGCAGGTTGCGGATGCGCAGGAACGTATAGGCGGGGTCCTTCTGCCAGCTGGCATCCACGGCCTTGATCAGGTCGCCGGCATTCTTGGCCTTGCGGATGACGGCCGCCCAGGCGCGATAGAGCGACTGCGCCTTGCCGAGATCGCCGAAGCGCTGTGCCTGGTCGGCGCGCTCGCGATAAAGCAGCATCTCCATGCGCGTCTTGTGATCCTCGACGCTGAGCAGGGTGCCGAATTCGGCGAGAATCTTGTCCTCTATATCCTTGGAAAGCGCGTCCTTCTGCCAGAACGAGCGCAGGATGTTCGTTGCGCGGGGCGTGTCGCCCGCCGCGACGAGTGCGCGGGACAGCACGACGGCGCCCTCCGCCGTCTCCGGCATTGTGGTGCCGAAGGCGGCGAGAACATCTGCCGTCGCCGGGTTTTCCCGCGCCATCGCCTTTTCGGAATTGGCCCGCAGCGCCGTCAGGCCCGGCCAGCCTTTCAGCTCGCGCTGGGCATTGGCGATCTCCCAGGAAGGCACGCCGCGCTGGCCGGAAACGGCGATCGCCCAGGTCAGGATATGGCGGTCGAGGCTGGAGGAGGGCAGGCGATCGCGAGCGGCAATCGCCGCTGCGGCATCGCGGTTGGAGAGGGCGTCGAGCCCCTCGCGCAGTTCGGTGCTTACGACCGGCACGGCGTCTGCGCGCGGAATGGCGCTGGTGATGACATCCTTCGACGGCATCTCGGCGGCAAAGCCGAGCGGCTTGATGTCGGCGGTGTTGTCAGCCTCGACGGGCGATGAACGCAGCGCAAGTCCGGCTATACCGGCAAGCAGCAAGGCGCAAAGAGCAAAACTGTTTGTCGAGATCATGCTACATCCCGGATGCCGTGGCAGGCGACGCGTCGGCGCGTGGTTTTCCGCCTGTTTGTGAACACTCATTAACCCTTTGTTGCCTTAACGAAACCTTAACCGCTCATTTCACTAAGCCGTGAAGGCCGCTTCATCCCAAGCGACGGATCAGGTGAAACGAATATTCGTGTCCCAGAGCCAATTCCGCCTTGTTTGTGCATGAAAAACGCCCATCGCGACGCTTGCCGCATGACCGCCACCCGACTATTGTGCCAGCGTTTTTAACCACGGAATACGGCCAAAGCATGTAAGCCCACGGGCGGCTTTGACCTCAGGAGTTCTGGATGTTCAAGGGATCCCTTCCCGCTCTCGTCACCCCCTTTACCGATGCCGGCGCTGTCGATGAAGACGCGTTCGCGGCTCATGTCGAATGGCAGATCGGTGAGGGCAGCCACGGTCTCGTTCCGGTGGGCACCACCGGCGAGTCGCCGACGCTGTCCCATGACGAGCACAAACGGGTGGTGGAACTCTGCATCAAGGTGGCAAAGGGCCGCGTTCCGGTCATTGCCGGTGCGGGCTCGAACAACACCAAGGAAGCGATCGATCTCGCCCAGCACGCCGAAAAGGCCGGTGCGGACGCGGTTCTCGTCGTGACGCCCTATTACAACAAGCCGACGCAGAAGGGCCTTTTCGCGCATTATGCCGCGATTGCCGGCGCTCTGAAGCTGCCGATCATCATCTATAATATTCCCGGCCGTTCCGTAGTCGACATGACGCCGGAAACGATGGGCGCGCTGCACAAGGCGCATCCCTCGATCATGGGTGTAAAGGATGCGACGGGCAAGATCGAGCGCGTGTCTGAACAGCGCATCACCTGCGGCAAGGATTTCGTCCAGCTTTCGGGCGAAGACGCGACCGCACTCGGCTTCAACGCCCATGGCGGCGTCGGCTGCATCTCGGTCACGGCCAATGTCGCGCCGCGCCTGTGCGCCGAATTCCAGGAAGCGACGCTGGCGGGTGATTACGCCAAGGCGCTGGACTATCAGGACAAGCTGATGCCGCTGCACAAGTCGATCTTCCTGGAGCCCGGCCTTTGCGGCGCGAAATATGCGCTGAACCGTACCCGCGGCATGAACCGCTTCGTGCGTTCGCCGCTTCTGCCCACTCTGGAGCCGGCCACGGAGGCTGCCATCGACGCGGCGCTGCGCCACGCCGGCCTGCTGAACTGATATGGCAACAAAAGCACGCCCAGCGACGGTCAAGAAAATTGTAGCGGAAAACCGCAAGGCCCGCTTCAACTACGAGATCATAGACACCTACGAGGCCGGTCTGGTTCTGACCGGCACGGAGGTCAAATCGCTGCGTGAAGGCAAGGCGAATATTGCGGAATCCTACGCCTCGGACGAGGGCGGCGAGATCTGGCTGATTAATTCCTACCTGCCGGAATACCTGCAGGCGAATCGCTTCAACCACGAGACCCGCCGCCGCCGCAAACTGCTGCTCTCCAAGCGCGAGATCCATCGTCTGCGCGTCGCGATCAACCGCGAGGGCATGACGCTGGTGCCGTTGAAGGTCTATTTCAACGATGTCGGCCGGGCCAAGCTCGAGCTTGCGCTTGCCAAGGGCAAGAAGCTGCATGACAAGCGCGAGACCGAGAAGGAACGCGACTGGAACCGCCAGAAGGGCCGCCTGCTGCGCGATCGCGGCTGACGCTGCTTCTCCGGCGCCGGCGATCAGGCCGGCGCGTATCCCGATTTCAAGATGAAATTCAGAACTGCGCGTAAAGCTGCGCGATGACCGATTGCTGTGCGGCGAGCGCAAGCTGTGCGCCGTTCGTTTCGCTCGGCACGTCCGGCGAGGGGGCCGGATTGGCGCTTGGCGTGCGCGGGGCAAGGAAGGACGAGAGCAGGGCGTTGAGATCGGTGCTCTCGATCGCAAGACGCGCCGTCGGGTTGCGTTCGGCGGAGATGCGCGCTTCGCCTGTCGCCTGGGCGGACGGCACGGCATAGGCGGGAACGGTGGAAAGGCCAGGCTGGCCGTTCGGCGCGTAGAGGAAGCTGAGGTCGCCGATGTCCTCGGCTGTTTCCGACGGTGTCGAGACCTGCGTGACCGGCTGCGGCACTGTAAGCGCGGCAAGGGCGGAGGCGGCAGGGCGGTTTTCCACCGCAGGCGTCGCCGCACGCAGTTCAAGCGCGTTCGATGCTGCCCGGTAGCTGTTGCCCGAAAGCGAGACTGCGTCCACCATGTTGTAAGATGTCCCAATGCGAAATGACTGTACGGCAATGGGAATATCAGGAGAAACTTGCGGAACATTAATGGCCCGCGGGCGCATTTGAATCAATGTTTAACGGAACATTGAAAAGCCCGGAATTTCAGGGTTTCTGCGTCAGGAAATTTCAAGAAAAACCGTAAGCTGGGTCCTGAACGCATTAACGTCCCGGAGCGGGACGTTAAGCAGGAAGCACGGCAAAGGGGCGCTTATTCGGCGACGTTGTCTGCCGCCGGCTCGACATTGCGCTGCGGGCGCTCGGACGGGTCGCGGCCAATTTCAGCCTTCAGCGTACCAAGGTCGATGAAATAATCGGCCTGGCGGCGCAGGTCGTCGGCGATCATCGGCGGCTGCGTCTGCATGGTGGAAACGACGGAAACCTTGCGCCCCCTCCGTTGCAGCGCCTCGACGAGCGTGGTGAAATCGCCGTCGCCGGAGAAGATGACGAGATGGTCGACCGTCTCGGACTGCTCCATGGCATCGATCGCGAGTTCGATGTCCATATTGCCCTTGATCTTGCGGCGGCCGAGCGAGTCGGTGAATTCCTTGGCCGGCTTGGTGACGACCTTGTAACCGTTATAGTCGAGCCAGTCGATCAGCGGGCGGATCGAGGAATATTCCTGGTCTTCGATAAGAGCGGTGTAGTAATAGGCGCGCAGCAGGTAGCCGCGCTTCTGGAAGGCCTTCAGAAGCTTCCTGTAATCGATGTCGAAGCCGAGTGTCCTGGAAGCCGCATAGAGATTTGCACCGTCGATGAAGAGTGCGATTTTCTCGCGGGGGTCGAACATATCGGGAAATCCTTTTAAGTAGAAGTTGAGCTAAACAGGTCGGTTTTGAACATGTTCCGGCCCTTCCGGATGCACTGGCCGGTTGAATTAACTCTTTTTCATATAATCTTCATTTAGGGCAGCCGAAGGCGCTTTCCAAGCAAACCTAGGTTGCGGATACGATTTTTGTCACCGGCATCGTTTCAGCAATTTCAAAGGCTTCGGAATTGAAGAACAGTTCCCGCACGTTACCCTATTTGTCGGATATTTGGTCTTTCAGCCTGCCGTAACGTCAGGACTCAACCAGAAATTACATGGGGAGACTTATGACACGCGGCTGTCGGGACAGGGAAGGAAAAACTTGAATTTTTCCTGCTTTGCCTGTATCGGGCATGCAAACTCCTGAAATTCTCGATCACAAAGGACAGGCAATGGCCCGTGTCACCGTTGAAGATTGCATTGACAAGGTAGACAACCGCTTCGAGCTGGTTCTGCTTGCAAGCCATCGCGCCCGCCTCATCTCGCAGGGTGCCGCCATCACCATCGACCGCGACAACGACAAGAACCCCGTCGTTGCCCTGCGCGAAATCGCCGACGAAACGCTGTCGCCCGACGACCTCAAGGAAGACCTGATCCACTCGCTGCAGAAGCATGTCGAAGTGGACGAGCCCGAGCCCGATCCGGCAAGCCTGGCTGCCGACACCGCGTCCACGACGGCTACCGTCGACGAGGACGAGGACCAGCCGGAAACCATCACCTTCGACCGTATGTCGGAAGAAGAGCTGCTGGCCGGCATCGAAGGCCTCGTACCGCCGGAAAAGAGCGACGATTACTGATTTCGGTAACTTACCGAAGCCTTTGATATTGCGAATGCCGGTGCGCCCCTCTTATGGTCGGGGCGCACTTTTTTTTGCCCCGCCGCGCGGGGAGGGAGCCGACCGAGAATGATGCGCCAATATGAACTCGTCGAACGGGTTCAGAAGTACAAGCCCGACGTCAACGAGGCCCTGCTCAACAGGGCCTATGTCTATGCGATGCAGAAGCATGGGCAGCAGAAGCGGGCGAGCGGCGATCCCTATATCTCGCATCCCCTCGAAGTCGCCGCCATCCTGACCGATATGCGCCTCGACGAATCGACGATCGCGGTCGCCCTGCTGCACGACACGATCGAGGACACCAGCGCGACGCGCGGCGAGATCGACGAACTGTTCGGCGAGGATATCGGCGCGCTGGTCGAAGGCCTCACCAAGATCAAGAAGCTTGACCTCGTCTCCAAGAAGGCCAAGCAAGCGGAAAACCTGCGCAAGCTGCTGCTCGCTATTTCCGACGACGTGCGCGTGCTGCTCGTCAAGCTCGCCGACCGGCTGCACAACATGCGCACGCTGGACCATATGACGCCGGAAAAGCGCGCCCGCATCTCCGAGGAGACGATGGATATCTATGCGCCGCTCGCCGGCCGCATGGGTATGCAGGACATGCGCGAGGAGCTGGAAAACCTCTCCTTCCGCCATATCAATCCGGAAGCCTTCGAGACCGTCACCAACAAGCTGGAGGAACTCTCCCGCCGCAATGAGGGCCTGATCCGCAAGATCGAGGACGAGTTGCGCGAATTGCTTGTGGTCAACGGCCTCGACGACGCGCTCGTCAAGGGGCGGCAGAAGACGGTCTATTCGGTTTTCCGCAAGATGCAGTCGAAGTCGCTGTCCTTCGAGCAGCTGTCGGACGTCTACGCCTTCCGCATCCTCGTCGACGATGTGCCGGCCTGTTATGCTGCGCTCGGCATCGTGCATACGCGCTGGCGCGTCGTGCCGGGCCGCTTCAAGGACTATATCTCGACGCCGAAGCAGAACGACTACCAGTCGATCCACACCACCATCGTCGGCCCGTCGCGCCAGCGCATCGAACTGCAGATCCGCACCAAGCGCATGCATGAGATCGCCGAATACGGTATCGCGGCGCATTCGCTCTACAAGGACAAGGAAGTGGTGATCGGCGAGGTGCGCACGACGTCGCCGCGCTCCAACGCCTATGCCATGCTGCGCCGGACGATCGAGGCGCTGGCCGAAGGCGACAATCCGGAAGAATTCCTCGAGCATACCAAGCTCGAGCTGTTCCAGGACCAGGTGTTCACCTTCACACCGAAGGGCCAGCTGATCACCCTGCCGCGCGGCGCCACACCCATCGATTTCGCCTATGCGGTGCACACCAATGTCGGCGATACCTGCGTCGGCGCCAAGATCAACGGCCGCATCATGCCGCTGGTCACGCGGCTCTCCAACGGCGACGAGGTGGAGATCATCCGCTCCGGCATTCAGGTGCCGCCGCCGGCCTGGGAAGAGATCGTCGTCACCGGCAAGGCGCGTGCCGCCATCCGCAGAGCGACCCGTGCCGCCGTGCGCAAACAATATGCCGGCCTCGGCTACCGCATTCTGGAGCGCACCTTCGACCGCGCCGGCAAATCTTTTTCTCGCGACGGTTTGAAGCCTGTGCTGCATCGCCTTGGCCAGAAGGACGTCGAGGACGCCATCGCTTCGGTCGGCCGCGGCGAGCTGTCGTCGCTCGACGTGCTGCGCGCCGTCTTTCCGGATTATCAGGACGAGCGCGTGACGGTGAAGCCCAACACGGAGGAGGGCTGGTTCAACATGCGCAGCGCCGCCGGCATGGTCTTCAAGCTGCCCGGCAAGGCGAAGTCGGCGCTCGAAGGTGCAGAAACGGAAACCGGCCCCGAGGCCCTGCCGATCCGTGGCCTCTCCGGCAATGCCGAGGTGCAATTCTCCGCCGGCGGCGCCGTGCCGGGCGATCGCATCATCGGCATCATGGAGAAGGACAAGGGCATCACGATCTACCCGATCCAGTCGCCGGCGCTGCAAAAATTCGACGACGAGCCGGAACGCTGGATCGACGTGCGCTGGGATCTAGACGAGGCCAACAATACCCGTTTCATGGCGCGTATCGTGATCAACGCCCTGAACGAGCCGGGCACGCTGGCCGAAGTCACCCAGACCATTGCCACCAGTGACGTCAATATCCGCTCCATGTCGATGACGCGGGTGGCGACGGATTTCACCGAAGTGCACATCGATCTCGAAGTCTGGGATCTCCGCCAGCTGAACCAGCTGATGGGCCAGCTCAAGGAGCTTCAGTGCGTCTCGACGATCAGTCGCGTGTTTACATGACGGTTTCCATGCAAAAATATGGCAGCCTGCCCTGAATAAGGCAGGTTTGCCCAACATTTGACCAGTCGTTATGCGCCATTTGCATGGCTGTATTGGAATAGTGTCGCTGGTGCCTTGGGGGCTTCCACCCTATCTTCTGTTTCGGGAGGTAACCGAAAGAGGTTTACCATGTTGAAGCAGATCAAGAACTTTGCCCGCGCCCTGCGCGTTCCGAACTCGGAAGAGCGCGAAATCGCCTATCTCAATGGCGCCATCGACCGCATCGACCTGGAATATCGCCAGCGTCAGATCGACCGCGGCCTGTTCCGCAAGTCCTTCTAAGGTCTTGAGATCGAGTGGCGCACAGAGTGCGCCACGGCCGGTCTTGGTGCTATGTCAGCGCCATTGAAATGCCACTAACGGATCGGCTATGTCTTGGGCATGTTGTTCAGACGCCGAAAGAAGGCCTCGATGGCCGACCGGTTGCGCGAATTCTTCTGGCCGCGCAAGGGGTTAACGCGTCCGGCGCGCTACCTTGCCAAGCGAATCCTGCGCCTTTCCGCGTCGCCGCATGCGGTGGCCGCCGGCGTTGCCGCCGGCATGTTTTCCGCCTTCACGCCGCTTCTCGGCTTCCATATCGTCCTAGCCATGGCGCTCGCCTATTTGATGGCCGGCAATCTGCTGGCTGCGGCGCTCGCCACGACCATTGCCAATCCGCTCACCATTCCGCTGATTGCGCTCGCGACCTTCCGCGTCGGCGAGGTCCTTCTCGGCATCACCTCCAGCGAGGCGGTGACGGCGGGAGAGCTCTTCCATCGGCTGGAGCACCTGCAACTGTCCGAACTCTGGCAGCCGGTTCTGAAGCCGATGCTTGCCGGCGCCGGCCTTCTCGGTCTCGTGACGGCCGCCATCGCTTATGGCGTGACACGCTTTGCCGTGCGCTCCTTCAAGGCGCGGCGTCACGCGCGCCTTCTGGAGCGCGCCGGCCTTTCCCCGACCCGCACAACCGCCCTTTCCCCCGGAGAAACGACCCTATGATCATCGGCATCGGCAGCGACCTCATCGACATCCGCCGGGTGGAGAAGTCGCTGGAGCGGTTTGGCGCGCGGTTCACCGATCGGTGTTTCACCGAGATCGAGCGGGCGAAATCCGACGGGCGCAAGAACCGCGCGGCCTCCTATGCCAAGCGCTTCGCCGCCAAGGAGGCCTGTTCCAAGGCGCTCGGCACGGGTCTGGCGCAGGGCGTGTTCTGGAAGGATATGGGCGTCGTCAACCTGCCGGGCGGCAAGCCGACGATGAAGCTGACGGGCGGGGCGCTGGAGCGATTGCAACAGATGCTTCCTGCGGGCCACGAGGCGCGCATCCACATCACCATCACCGACGACTTTCCGCTGGCGCAAGCTTTCGTGATCATCGAGGCGCTTCCGGCCGGAACGCCTGGATAACCGGATCCCCGCGTCTTTTTGACCGACGCGATTTCCAACAGACAACCTTTCCTCTATAGAGGGCCCCATGTTCGCAAATAAGGAAAAGTCCGGCGTGGCAGAGAAGACAGAAAAGGCCGAAGGCGGCCTGTGGGAAAACGTCAAGGTCATAATCCAGGCGCTGCTGCTCGCTGTGGTGATCCGTACGCTGCTCTTCCAGCCCTTCACCATCCCCTCCGGCTCCATGATGCCGACGCTGCTCGTCGGCGATTACCTCTTCGTCAACAAGTTCTCCTACGGCTATTCGAAATATTCGCTGCCGTTCTCGCCGAACCTGTTCTCCGGCCGCATCTTCGCCAGCGAGCCGAAGCGCGGCGACATTGTCGTCTTCCGCTTCCCGCCGAACCCGGATATCGACTACATCAAGCGTCTCGTCGGCCTGCCGGGTGACCGCATTCAGGTCAAGGACAGCGAGCTCTACGTCAACGGTGTCGTGGTTCCGCGCGAGCACAACGGCTTCTTCCGCGCCGACGACCAGTACGACACGGGCGAGGACGTTCCGGTCTTCCGTGAAAAGCTCGACAACGGCGTGACCTATGACACGCTGGACACGCGCCCCGGCACGGTCGGCGACAACACGCGCGAATTCATCGTGCCCGAAGGCCATTATTTCATGATGGGCGACAACCGCGACAACTCGGCCGACAGCCGTTTCGACGTCGGTTTCGTGCCGGCGGAAAATCTGATCGGCCGCGCCAGCCTCATCTTCTTCTCGCTCGGCCATGACACCGCCTTCAGCGAAATCTGGAAATGGCCGACGAACCTGCGCTGGGATCGTCTGTTCAAGGTCGTTGAATGAAGGGCGCCGTTCCGCTGAACGACGTCAACCGCAAGGCTCTCGAAGAGCTGATCGGCTACGCCTTCACCGACAAGGAGCGTCTCGACCGGGCGATCACCCATGCGAGCGCCCGGCCGGGAAAAGGCAGCAATTACGAGCGGTTGGAATTCCTCGGCGACCGGGTGCTCGGGCTCTGCGTCGCTGAGATGCTGTTTCGCACCTTTCGCGATGCCAAGGAGGGCGAGCTTTCCGTTCGCCTGAACCAACTCGTGAGCGCCGAAAGCTGTGCGGCGGTCTCCGATGACCTCGCGCTGCACCGCTTCATCCGCACCGGTGCGGACGTGAAGAAGCTCACTGGAAAAGCCATGCTGAATGTGCGCGCCGATGTGATAGAGTCGCTGATCGCCGCGATCTATCTCGACGGCGGGCTGGAAGCCGCGCGCGGCTTCATCCTGCGCAACTGGGAGGGCAGGGCGGCCCGCGCGGAAGGTGCGCGGCGCGATGCCAAGACCGAATTGCAGGAATGGGCGCATGCCCGCTTCGGCCTGACGCCGAACTACAAGGTGGACGACCGCTCCGGCCCGGATCACGACCCGCGCTTCACCGTGACGGTGGAGATCAAGGGCGTGAAGCCGGAAACCGGCGTCGACCGCTCGAAACGGGCCGCCGAACAGGTGGCCGCAACGAAGATTCTGGAACGCGAAGGCGTCTGGCCGAAAAGCCAGGCCTCGGATTAAACGGACATCATGACCGAAGAAAACCAAAACCCTGCCGAAACCGGCGCCGCCGTCGAAGGCCCGACCCATTCGGGCTTCGTGGCGCTGATCGGCGCGACCAATGCCGGCAAGTCGACGCTGGTCAACCGCCTCGTCGGCGCCAAGGTATCGATCGTCAGCCACAAGGTGCAGACGACGCGCGCCATCGTGCGCGGCATCGCCATCCACAACAACGCCCAGATCGTCTTCATGGACACGCCCGGCATTTTCAAGCCGCGCCGCCGGCTCGACCGCGCCATGGTCACGACCGCCTGGGGCGGCGCCAAGGATGCCGACTTCATCATGTTCCTGATCGACAGCGAGCGTGGCCTCAGAGGAGACGCCGAGACGATCCTGGAAGGCCTGAAGGAAGTCCACCAGCCGAAGATCCTCGTCTTGAACAAGGTCGACCGCGTCAAGCCGGAAGATCTTTTGAAGCTGACGGCCGCCGTCAACGAGGTCGTCAAGTTCGAGCGCACCTTCATGATCTCGGCGCTGAACGGTTCCGGCTGTGAAGACGTGATGGATTACCTCTCCGCCGCGCTGCCGGAAGGCCCCTGGTACTATCCGGAAGACCAGATTTCCGACCTGCCGATGCGCCAGCTTGCGGCCGAAATCACCCGTGAAAAGCTCTTCCTGCGCCTCCATCAGGAGCTTCCCTATTCCTCGCATGTCGAAACGGAAAAGTGGGAAGAGCGCAAGGACGGCTCGGTGCGCATCGAACAGGTCATCTATGTCGAGCGCGACAGCCAGAAGAAGATCGCACTCGGCAAGAACGGCGACGCGATCAAGGCGATCTCCACGGCGTCCCGCAAGGAACTGTCTGAAATCCTCGAGCAGACGGTGCACCTCTTTCTCTTTGTGAAGGTGCGCGAGAACTGGGGCGACGACCCGGCGCGGTTCCGCGAAATGGGGTTGGATTTCCCGACGTCGTGATTTTGAGAGTGGGGCTGCGATGCAGCCCCATTTGCTTTACGCCCGCGCCCGACGCTCCGGGCTTTGCGCAACTTCGCGCGCCTTTTCCACCAGCCGCTGCATCGCCCAGATGCCGAGCTCTTCGATCGGCTGGGGTTTGCAGATGAGATAGCCCTGGTAGAAGTCGCAACCGGCGGCGGCGAGCAGGCCCATTTTCTCCGTCGTATCGACGCCTTCGGCAATCACCGACATGTCCTGCGCGTGGCAGAGCGCCACGAGCGCGCGCAGCGTCGGAAGGGCGGCCGAGCGGGTGAGGCTTTCGACCAGTTCGCGGTCGAGCTTGATGGTCTCGGCCGGGTATTCGATGATCTGCTGCACCGAGGTATAGCCGGCGCCGAAATCGTCGATCGAGATGCGAAAGCCACGGCTGCGCAGGATCTCGATGTTGCGGCGCGACTGCTCGCCGAGTTTCACCGCAAAGGTTTCCGTCAGCTCGATCTCGATGACGCGGGCATCCACGCCATGCCGGTCGGCGCATTCGCAGAAATGGTCGCTGATCGACTTGGTGTAAAGTTCGGCCGATGAGATGTTGATGCAAAGGATCGTCTCGGCGCCGAACAGCTTCTTGATCTGGCCGTACTCCGCCATTGCGCGGTCGATCACCCACCAGTCGATCTTGCTGAACAGGCCGGTCGTCTCGGCGATCGGAATGAATTCGTCCGGCGTCACGCGGCCGAGAACCGGGGAATTCCAGCGCAACAGCGCCTCGCACCCCATAACCTTACCGTGGCCATCGACGATCGGCATATAGACGAGGTGGAATTCGCGGTCGGGATCGAGCACGCGCAGCTCTTCTTCGATGCGGCGCTGGCGGTTGCGCTTTTCGTGCAGCGAGCGGGAATAGCGCGCCGAGCCGTTCTTGCCTTGGGATTTCGCCTGGTACATGGCGGCATCCGCGTTGGCGACGAGCTCGGGCAGGGTGCGGGCGTCCTCGGGATAGACGGCGATGCCGATGCTGGCGGTGACCGGATAGGCCTTGTCCAAAACCTCGAACCCTTCGCCGAAGAGCGCCAGGATCTGGTTCGATGTTTCGGTGATCGTGCCGCTTCCCGGCTGGCAGCGCAGCATGATGGCGAATTCGTCGCCGGAAAGCCGCGCGAACAGACCGTCCGGCAGGCCGCGTTCCGTGACCGCGCGCGCGACGATCGCCGAAATACGGTCGGCGAGAACCTTCAGAAGCTCGTCACCGATCTTGTGGCCGTGTTTGTCGTTGACGAATTTGAAGTTATCCACGTCGATGAAGAGCAGGGTGCAGCCGATATCCTCGGCTTCGGCCTCTTCGAGGATCTGGGTGGAGCGGATGTTGAAATATTCGCGGTTGGAAATGCCCGTCAGCGTGTCCGTCCACGAGGCGTTCTGCACGAGATCGAAGGACTGCATCGAATGGTCGTGCAGGCGCTTGACGTTGGCCGACAGGCGGCCGATCTCGCCGGCTTCGTTCATCTCGGGAAGCGCGCTGCGGCTGCCGGTCATCACGTCGGTCAGCTGGCGGTCGAGGCGGGCAATGGGATTGGTGATGTAGCGGCGCACGAGGCCGAGCACGAGCACGATGGTGCAGAGACTGAGCGCGATGGCGCCGAGCGCCAGCAGCGATTTCAGCGTCCACAGCCGGTCGTTCAGGAACATCGGATCCGGCGTCAGGCGCGCGAAGAGCGAGGGGCTGAGCGTCGCGGTGGCCGAGAGTGCGCCCTGGGCGAGAAGCTGGTGCTGGCCGATCTCGATCTCAGCGCCGTATTCCTTCTCCAGCGCCCGCTTCATGTCGAGGAACAGTTTTGGCCTGACCGCCGTCTGCACCAGGATCGCGCCGTTCTTGGCGCTGGCGACGGGACGGTTGAAGGTCAGGGGGTCGATGAATTCCGAATGCACGATCAGCGGCTCGATGCCCTCGACATCAAGATAGCTCCAGGAGGACAGCCGGGGGCTTGCGATCACCTGGCGGGCATGCTCGACCTGCTGGCGCGTGATCTCGGCAAAGGGATCGTCGCTGTTCTCGTAGTAGTAGTCGACCGTCAGCGGCGGGCGGATGATGGCGACGGAGATGAATTTCTTGCCGTCATCGGAGAGCGAGGTGATGCTCTGCTGCAGGCGCACGCCGAGCGCGTTGCTGCGATAGGCGGCGTCCGGCTCGTTGACGAAGAGGCGCACGGCGCCACCCTCGACGAGTGAATAGATGAGGCTGCGGTTCTGCGTCACCTCGTTCTGGAAGACGGCCGTCAGCAGACCCATCTGCTGCCAGAGCCGCGCGCGCTCCAGCCCGATGACCGAAGAACTCTGCACATAATAGATCAGCGAGGCCGCAAGCACGTAGCCGGCCAGAATGACGGGAAAAATGAGGGAGAGGGCGCGTTTACCGAGCGTCACTGATCTTGGCCAGACTGCTGATGATGCGGCGGCGGGCCTGCACCGATTGTACGGTCAGTTCCTCCTGAAACTGGCTTTTGGCCAGGATTTCCGGTGCGGCATAGATTTCGGGATTGGAGCGCATGTCTTCCGGCAGCAGCGCCAAAGCGGCGGTGCTGGCGGTCGGCATGTTGAGTTTGACGGCGTTGCGGGCGCCGTTCTTGGCGTTGCTGATGTAATCCACCAGCTTCAGCGCGAGATCCTTGTTTTCAGAGCGCGCGCTGACGGAAACACAGTCGAGCCAGGAGAGCGTTCCCTCCTTCGGCACGACATAGCGCCAGAGGCCGGGCGAAGAAACCTTGTCGTTCAGCGTGTATTGGTCGCCGCTATAGCCGAGCGCCATCCAGATGTTCGGCCCCTTGTCGGCGCTCTGGATGGAGGTGATGACATAGTCGTAGGTGAGCACATAGGGCACCTGCGCCTTCATCAGTTCATAGGCCGCCTTCAGCGTTTCGTTGTCATTGGCGTTGACCGACTTGCCGAGCAGTACGAGCGGGGCGACGAAGGCCTCGGCATGGTCGTCATACATGGCGATGTGGCCGCGCAGGCTCTCAGTCGGCTTCATCATGTCCGCCCAGGAGGTGGGCGGCGTGGTGATCTTATCGGAGCGATAGAGGATGCCCATCGTGCCCCAGAGATAGGGCACACCGAAGCCGCCGCAGCGCGTCGTCCAGGTTTCGGCATAGTCCTTGAGCGATGGCACCATTGTGGTGTCCAGCGCCATGATGACGCCGCGGTTGCCATAGAGCCGCGCGCCGTTCTCGTTGGTGAGCACCACATCGACATTGCTGTTGGGGTCGGCGAGGATTTCGTCGCGCGCATCGCCGCTGTCGTAGAAGGTCTGGCGGACCTCGACACCCGTCTCGGCCGAGAAGTCCTTGAGAATCTGCCCATCGATATAAGATTCCCAGATGAGCAGGTTGAGCGTGGCCGCGCCCGCGGGAGCAGCCGTGGCGAAGGCCGTCAGTGAGACTGCTGCAAAAAATGCGCCGCGCATGCCGAAGGCCCCGTTTCCCCTACGGGGACAAGATAGGCGGCAAGACTTTATGAAGCGTTACAACCGGTAAGCTCCTGTTTTTGTCCATTCAACCCTGATGCACTTCTGCATGGCGGGGCAGCCCGTGATATATGTTGTGGACGTGGCGATGGCCCGTCCCGCCTGCGATTGGCCTGTTTGCGGCCGCGCACTATGGTCGCCGCCCCGCCTGCCACCCAGAGGAGTTCGACATGGCCCCGACACCGCAGAAGATCGCAAACCTGATCGCATCCGAGATCAAGGCGAGCGCCGCGCAGGTTTCCGCCGCCGTCGGGCTCTTGGACGAGGGCGCGACCGTGCCCTTCATCGCGCGATACCGCAAGGAAGTGACCGGCGGTCTCGACGATACGCAGCTGCGCACGCTTTCCGAGCGGCTGACCTATCTGCGCGAGCTGGAAGCCCGCCGCGCCTCGATCCTCGAGAGCATCGCGGGGCAGGGCAAGCTGACGGACGAGCTTTCCGGCAAGATCGCCGCCGTCATGACGAAGGCCGAGCTCGAGGACATCTACCTGCCCTACAAGCCGAAGCGCCGCACCAAGGCGGAGATCGCCCGCGAGCGTGGCCTCGGGGCCCTCGCCGAGCAGATACTCGCCGACCGCGCTTTGGTACCCGCGGAGCTCGCCGAAAAATTCCTGTCGTCCGAGGTGGCGGATGTAAAGGCGGCGCTGGAAGGCGCACGCGACATCGTCGCCGAGCAACTGACGGAAAACGCCGATCTCCTGAAGCGCCTGCGCGAATACATGAAAAGCAATGCCTTCTTGCGTTCCCGCGTGGTCGAGGGCAAGCAGGAGGCCGGTGCGAAGTTTTCCGACTATTTCGACCACACCGAACGCTGGGCGACCGTGCCCGGCCACCGGGCGCTCGCCATGCTGCGCGGCTGGAACGAGGAATTTCTGTCGGTCGATATCGTCGTCGATCAGGACAGCACCGAGCCGGTCAAGCCCGTCGAGCGCATCATCGCCTCCTTCTATGCGGTCGGCGTGAAGCCGGGTGACAAGTGGCTGGCCGAGGTCATCGGCTGGACGTGGCGCGTCAAGCTCTCCATGTCGCTGTCGCTCGACCTGATGCGCGAGATGCGCGAACGCTCCGAAGAGGAGGCCATCCGCGTTTTCGCCCGTAATCTCAAGGACCTGCTACTCGCTGCCCCCGCCGGCACGCGCGCCACGATGGGCCTCGATCCAGGCATCCGCACCGGCGTCAAGGTCGCTGTCGTCGACAATACCGGCAAGGTGGTCGAGACGACGACGGTCTATCCGTTCCCGCCGAAAAACGACGTGCGCGGCACGCAGGCCGAGCTTGCCAGCCTCATCCGCAAGCACAAGGTCGAGCTGATTTCCATCGGCAACGGCACGGGCAGCCGCGAGACGGAAAAGCTGGTCGCCGACATGCTGGCCCAGTTGCCGGGCGCAAAGCCCACCAAGGTCATCGTCTCGGAAGCCGGCGCCTCGGTCTATTCGGCCTCGGAAACGGCGGCCGCGGAATTCCCCAACCTCGACGTCTCACTGCGCGGTGCCGTCTCCATCGCGCGGCGCCTGCAGGATCCGCTCGCCGAACTGGTGAAGATCGAGCCGAAGTCGATCGGTGTCGGCCAGTACCAGCACGATGTCGACCAGGGGAAACTCTCCCGCTCGCTCGATGCGGTGGTGGAAGATGCGGTGAACGCCGTCGGCGTCGATCTCAACACGGCCTCCGCGCCGCTGCTCGCCCGCGTGTCCGGCCTTGGCAAATCGTCCGCGGAAGCCATCGTCGCGCATCGCGATGCCAATGGCCCCTTCGAGAGCCGAAAGGAACTGATGAAGGTCTCCCGCCTCGGCGCGCGCACCTTCGAACAATGCGCCGGCTTCCTGCGCATTCCGAACGGTAAGGAGCCGCTCGACGCCTCCTCGGTGCATCCGGAAGCCTATGGCGTGGCGAAAAAGATCGTCGCCGCCTGCGGCCGTGACGTGCGCACCCTGATGGGGGATAGCGCCGCGCTGAAGCAGCTCGATCCGAAGGTCTTTGTCGATGAGCGCTTCGGCCTGCCGACGGTCAAGGACATCCTCGCCGAACTGGAAAAACCCGGCCGCGACCCGCGCCCGGAGTTCAAGACCGCGACCTTTGCGGATGGTATCGACGACATCAAGGATCTCAAGCCCGGCATGCTGCTGGAGGGCACCGTCACAAACGTCGCCGCCTTCGGCGCCTTCGTCGATATCGGCGTGCATCAGGATGGCCTCGTGCATGTCTCGCAGCTGGCCGACCGTTTCATCAAGGACCCGCATGAGGTGGTGAAGGCCGGCGACGTTGTGAAGGTGCGTGTGACCGAGGTCGACGTGCCGCGCAAGCGTATCGGCTTGACCATGCGTAAGGACGGCGGCGCGCCCGCCGCCCGCGACAACGCCCCGCGCAACGACAGGAACACCCAGATGAAGCCGAAATTCAGCCAGGCCGCGCCCAAGCAGCAGGCGCCCGCGCAGGGTGCCTTCGGTGCGGCTTTCGCCGAGGCGCTGAAGAAGAAATAAGCCCTAGTTTTCCTAATGGCTGCCGGCAGAAATCGTCGTTTGTTTTGACCCGCCCTTTTGCGCATAGTCGCGACAGGGGCGGGTTCAAACGGGCCGGGCGCAGGGCGCTCCGCTGCCTGAAAGACAGGAAAATTGACCTATGACGATGACGATTTCACGCCGGCAGGCGATTGCCGGTGCTTTCCTTGCCATTCCCGCTGTCTCAGTCATGGCCGGCATGGCAAGGGCTGCCTCTGGCGGAAGCCCGCAGGAGCAGCTTGCCGAACTGGAAGTGCGCCACAAGGGACGCTTCGGCGTTGCCATACATAATCTCGCAACGAACGCCCGGCTCGGCCACCGCGCCGACGAGCGTTTCCTGATGTGCAGCACCTTCAAGGCCCTGCTGGCCGGACACATCCTCGCCCGCGTCGATCGCAAGGAGGAGGCACTGGACCGCCGCATCGTCGTCAAGAAGTCGGATCTCATCGACTGGGCGCCGGTCGTCGAAAAGCGCGTCGGCGGCAAGGGCATCACGATTGCCGAACTCTGCGAGGCGACGATCACGCTCAGCGACAACGCCGCCGCCAATCTGCTGCTCGGCGCTTCCGGTGGCCCCAAGGCGGTCACGGCGTTCCTGCGCGGTCTCGGCGACGATATCACCCGTCTCGACCGTACCGAGCCGACGCTCAACTATCATGAAACGCCTGATGACGAACGCGACACGACCACCCCGGTCGCAATGACCGAAACATTGCGGAAGCTGATCTTCACGGATGTGCTTTCGCCGCGCTCCAAGGCCCAGCTTGCCGCCTGGCTCGTCATGAACAAGACGGGCGATAAACGGCTGCGCGCCGGCTTCCCGGCCGACTGGATGACCGGCGACAAGACCGGTACGAATGGCGACAAGGCCGGCAATGCCAATGACGTGGCCGTCGCCTGGTCGCCGAAACGTGGCGCGATCGTCGTTTCGGCCTTCGTAGAAATGCCCGGTATTTCCGGCGACGAGCGCAATGCCCTCATCGCCGAAATCGGTCGCATCGCTGCTGCCGTCTGATCTTTGGTTAGGCGCCGTCGAAAAGGCGGCGCCTTAGCTGTCCAGTTCGCCCTTCAGCGCCGAAAGCACGCTCATCGCATGGCTGGCGTACTGGCTGATCCAGCGATCGTGGATCGCCTGGATGGGCAACGCGTTGAGGTGGTTCCAGCGTTCGCGGCCCTCTTTGCGGGGAATGATCAGGTCCGCCTCTTCCAGCACCTTCAGATGCTGCATCACCGTGCAGCGATCCATCTCCGGGAACTTCTCGCACAGCGCGCCCGTGGTCAGCGGCGCGACCTTGATCGCATCCAGCATCTGCCGCCGCTTTCCATTGGCGAGCGCCTTGAAAACGGCGTCTTCAGTCGATTCGCTTGACATGTTATGTTTTTATAACATATTTTGACGTGGTACAAGACGGAGGAGGGCGGTGCGCCCCAAGGAGGATGGCATGACGCTGGAATTTCGTGTGAACGGGCGGATCGGCAAGCCGGTCGCCGAGGTCTTCGATGCGGTGGTCAACCCCAAGAAGCTGAGCGGCTATTTCACGACGATCGGCGGCGCGAGTGCGCCGCTTGTCGAGGGTACCACCGTGACGTGGTGGGGCATGGCCCCCGTCATCGTCGACAAGGTGGAGGAAAATGCGCTGATCGTCTTTCGCTGGGATGCGATGGTCGAGGAGGGCGAGGCGCCTTACAAGACCCGCGTCGAGATGCGCTTCAAGCCGCTGGAAGATGGCGGCACGATGGTGACCATCGCCGAGACCGGCTGGCGCGACAACGACCGCGGTCAGAAATCCTCCTACATGAACTGCGAGGGCTGGTCGCAGATGCTCGCCTGCATGAAGGCCTATGTCGAATATGGCATCAACCTGCGTGACGGCTATTACCCGAGCGAACTCAAGGGCGTCGTCACCGCCGAGCAGCAGGATTTCACGTGAGGAGGCCGCGATGAGCGCGCAGATCAAAGGCGGCATTAACATCGCCATGAAGGTGCCGACGCATCAATATGCAGCAACCGTCGCTTTCTATCGCGATGTCGTCGGCCTGAAGCCCTTCGAGGCGAAAGCGCCGGCCATCGGCTTCGAACTCGGTCCGAACCGGTTGTGGATCGACGAGGCGCCGAATTACAGCCAGGCCGAAGTCTGGCTCGAGCTTTTCACGCCCGACCATGCCGGCGCCCTTGGCCATCTGGAGAAGAACGGCGCCGTGCGCTGCGACGCCGTCGAGGATCTGGGCGTGGGTTTCCGCGGCGGCTGGATCATGAACCCGGCCAACATCGTGCACATGGTCCGCGAACCCGACGCCTGGTAATCCCTAAATGGCGGCCGGCGGCACGAGACCGTCGGCGGCCGCCATCGGCGTCGTCTCGCTGGCCGGCGTCTGGTGCTGCAGCACGACGACGCGGCTGCCCGTGGGCACGCGGCTGTAGAGATCGATGATATCCTGATTGAACAACCGCACGCAGCCGCTGGATACGGCCTTGCCGATCGACCAAGGCTCTGACGTGCCGTGGATGCGGAAGAGCGTGTCCTTGCCGTCCTTATGGAGATAAAGCGCACGCGGGCCGAGCGGATTGGTGAGACCCGGCTCCATGCCGCCGGCCCATTTCAGGTTCCGCTCCGGCTCGCGCTTGATCATGGTCGGCGTGGGCGTCCAGCGCGGCCATTCCGCCTTGCGGCCGATGCGCGCCGTGCCCTCGAATTCCAGCCCCGCCTTGCCGACGCCGATGCCATAGCGCATCGCCATGCCTTCACCCTGCACGAGATAGAGGAAGCGGTTCTGCGTATCGATGACGATGGTGCCGGCCGGCTCCATCGTCTGATAGGCGACCTGCTGTCGGAAGTATCTCGGGTTCACCCGGCTGATATCCATCGCCGGCAGCGGGAAGCGCTCGTCGGGATGCGGCCCGTACATGGCGACATGCATGGGATCCGGCCCTTTCCTCTTCACCTCCATCGTGGTCGTGGCGCAGCCGGTAAGCGTTGCGGCAAGGGCGAGAAGGGCAAGCGGACGGAACACACACATCAAGACGGCACCTGTCATTTCGAAGTTCAAATCTGGCCTTTGCGGCGCTTGGCCGGGTCTTCGGGGGCAAAGTCGGCGCGGGCAGGGCGAGAAAAAAGCGAAACTGTGGCAAGGGCTTAGGTGTTGCCGATGCGCCACGCGTCGTTCCGACGCACGGGGAGGAGCCCACCGGCTTGCGGCAAACCGGCGGACGGCGTAAGGCTTCAATCATGCAATGGAGTGACGAGGCCATCGTTCTGGGCGTGCGGCGCCACGGCGAGACATCCGTGATCGTCGAGGTGATGACGCGCGAGCGCGGGCGCCATCTCGGCATGGTGCGCGGCGGCCGTTCACGGACCATGCAGCCGGTGCTCCAGCCCGGCAATTCCGTCGATGTCACCTGGCGGGCAAGGCTCGACGAGCATCTCGGCGAGTTCCGCGTCGAGCCGCTCGAACTGCGCGCCGGCCGGCTGATGGAGACGGCGACCGCCGTCTATGGCGTGCAGGCCATGGCGGCGCTGCTACGCTTCCTGCCGGAGCGCGATCCGCATCCGCATCTCTATGAAGCGCTCTCCGTCATTCTCGGCCATCTGCACGAGCCGGCCGATGCCGGCGAGCTGTTCATCCGTTTCGAGCTCGCCGTGCTGAACGATCTCGGCTTCGGGCTCGATCTCCTGGAATGTGTCGCGACGGGCGCGAAGGACGATCTCTGCTACGTCTCGCCGAAATCCGGCCGTGCCGTCTCACGCGCCGCCGGCGCACCCTGGGCCGACAAGATGCTGGCGCTGCCCGCCTTCCTGGGTGACGAAAGCCGGCACGCGGCCGACGCCGCCGCCCTTGCCGATGGCTTCCGCCTGACGGCCTTCTTCCTCAACCGCCATGTTTGCGAACCGCGCGGGCTGGAACTCGCCAATGCCCGCGAGGGCTTCGTGCAGGCGGCGCTGAAGGCGCTCGGCGGACCGAAAAACGATCAACCCGAAGAGGCGCATGCATGACGGTGGAAATCTATCCGGGGCTGACGGTCGGCGGCATCGGAACGCTGCCGCTCGACGTAGTGAAGCGCGACGGCGGCCTGAAGGTCTTGCAGGCGATGCTGGCGGGCGCGCTGCCCGCGCCGCCGATGTGCCGCACACTCGCCTTCTCGATGACCGAAGTGGAGGACGGCCACGTCGTCTTCTCCGGCATGCCCTCCGCCGATCACCTCAATCCGCTCGGCACCGTGCATGGCGGCTGGACGGCGACGGTGATGGATTCGGCACTCGGCTGCGCGGTCTTCTCCGTCATCAAGCCGGGCGAGGCCTATACGACCATCGAATTCAAGCTGAACCTCGTGCGCCCGGTGCTGCCCAGCATGGGCGAGGTGTTCTGCGAGGGGAAAATCATCCATCGCGGCCGCACCATTGCCACGTCGGAAGCCTGGCTGCGCGACAAGAACGGCAAGCTTCTGGCGCACGGCACGGAAACCTGCGCCATCTTCCCCATCGAAAACCTGATGCGATAAAGCAATTCCAGCAAAAGTGCGAAGCGGTTTTGCGTCCGGAATTGCGTGAAAACAAAGAACTAGGCTCCGAAGAGATTGCCCGCCTGAAACGTAACCCCGTTTGGCGTTTGGATAAAACCGGGTAGTCTCGCCGCCCGGACTGTGCCGTGCTGGAGACGCAATGCTCGAAATACTCTCTTTGGTCGCGATTGGCCTCGCGCTCTATACCCTCAACGCCTCGCGCAATAGCGCGCAGAAAATCGGCGCAGAGGTGATGCGGCTGAAGGGCGAGATCGAGGCGCTGAAGGCGAGCGGCATCGCAATCCCAGCCACCGAAGCCGAACCGGTTGCCGAAACACCTGAAGCCGCGCGGGAGGAGGTAACGGACGAGCCTGTAGCGGCCGATTTCGCGAGCCCCTGGACGACAAAAAGCGGCGAGGTGGATGCAGGCCGCGCGATCTTCGGTGGCGAGACCTCCACCGTGCCGGCCGAAACCGTTGCCGCGAGCGAAACGGCGGAAGAGGTGGCGTCCGCACCCGCCGCTGCGCCGGCCCGCCCGAAGGAAAGTTTCGAAAGCCGCATCGGTGCGCGCTGGGCCGTCTGGGTGGGCGGTATTGCGCTGGCGCTCGGCGGCATCTTCATGGTGAAATATTCCATCGAGGCCGGATTGCTGAGCCCCGCCGTGCGCCTGTCGCTGGCCGCTGCTTTCGGCTTGGTTCTGATGGCGGCAGGCGAATTCGTGCGCCGCCGCGCCCAGCCGCTGATCGCCAATGCCTTCCAAAACGCCATGATCCCCGGCGTGCTGACGGCTGCCGGAGCCATCACGCTCTTCGCCGTCACCTATGTCTCCTACGAATTCTACAGCTATTTCGGCCCGGTCACCGCCTTTGTGCTGCTCGCCGCCGTCTCCTTCGCCACCATCGGCCTCTCGCTGCTGCACGGGCAGGCGCTCGCCGGGCTGGGCCTCTTGGCCTCCATGCTCACCCCGGCGCTGGTTGCGACGGAAGAGCCGAGCGCCTGGGGCCTGTTCGGCTTCCTCATCGTCGCCTGGCTCGCCACCTTCGCCGCCTCGCGCATCCGCCACTGGCAGGTGGTGCCGGCGCTCGCCAATGCCGGCATGGCGCTGTGGGCGGTGCTCTACCTCTCGCAGGCCAGCAATATCGATGTGGTGCCGGCGCTGGTCGCCATGCTGGTGCTTGCCATAGGCCACGGCCTGATCTGGCCGGGCAATGTCACGACCGAAGATCTGCCCGCGCCTGCCGACGCCAAACCCGCCGATGCACTGGATCGTCTGCTCACCCCACCGGCGGCGGCCGTATCCGTCACCGGCGCGCTCGCCATGGCCTTCCCGGCGCTGGTGCTCGCAAGTGCCGTCCCGGCACTCGCCCATGCGGATTACGCCTTCGTCATCGTCGTCCTGGCCCTTGCCGCCCTCGGCGCCCTGCGTGGCTGGGCGATCTATCCGGCGATCCTTTCCGCAGTCGCCGCCGTCATCGGCGTGGTGGCGATGGTCGGTCTGCCGGATCAAGGGCTGATCGACGGTTTCGGCGGTCTCGCGCTGCCGGCGGTGGAAGGGGTGGTCCCCGCACCACCGATGGCGGAAAGCACCTTGCCCGTGCCGGTCCTCGGCCTGGTGCCGGTCAATCTGCTGCTGATCCTCGCGGTTATCTATGCCGCGGTCGGCCTTGCGGCGATACGCCTGCGCATGGCGGGCTCCAGCGCTTTCGCATCCCTCTGGAGTTTGCTCGCACCGGCCGTGCCCTTCGCGATCCTGACCATTAGCTTCTTCAACTTCGGCAACCTCTCCTTCGATGCCAAGCACGGGCTTCTCGCCGCGCTGCTCGGCCTCGTCTTCTTTGCCGCCGCGGAAGCCTTTTCGCGCGGAAAAGGCGAGGAGGACGGCCTCTTCCTTCCGCAATGGACGCTGTCGGCCGGCGGCTTCGCCTTCCTTGTTCTCGCGCTCCATGCGCTGACCGATGGCCTCGCCACCACGCTCGGCATTGTTGCGCTCGGCACCATCGCGGTCTTCGCCACCCGCCTGCGCCGCTGGCCGGTGCTGCCCTGGCTGATGGCCGGTGCCGCCGCTGTCGTCGCGGGCCGCATCGCCTGGGAGCCGACCATCGTCGGCGCCGCGAACCTCTCGAAAACGCCTGTCTTCAACCAGCTTCTCGCCGGTTACGGCATTCCCGCAGCGCTTCTGGCACTCTCGGCCTTCGAGCTGCGCCGCTGGCCGGGGGAGCGCATCCGCAATCTCCTGCAGGCGCTTGCCAGCCTCTTCCTGTTGCTGACGGCCGCGATCCTCGTGCGCCACGGCATGAATGGCGGCGTGCTCGACAGCTCCGTGCCGACGCTCGGCGAACAGGCGACCTATACGCTGCTCGTCATCGGCGCATCCGCCGTCATGATGTCGCTCGACCTGAAATCGCCAAGCCCCGTCTTCCGCTACGGATCGATGGTCGTCGGCGGACTCTCGGTTCTCTCGGTGCTGAGCGCTCATTTCATCGGCCTCAATCCCTATTTCACCGGCGAACTGCTTGGCAAATGGCCGGTGCTCGACCTGCTGCTCGTCGGCTACCTGCTGCCCGGCATCGCCTATGGCGGCCTTGCCTGGTATGCGCGCGACCGGCGGCCGATGCCCTATGTCATCATGCTGGCACTCTCCAGTGTTGCGCTGGTCTTCGCCTGGGTTACGCTGTCGGTTCGCCGCTACTGGCACGGCGAGGGCATTGCGGATTGGAAGGGCTTCCTCCAGTCGGAGACCTATACTTATTCGGTCGTCTGGCTGCTGCTCGGCGTGCTTCTGCTGGCGGTCGGTTCGAAATTCGATTCCAAGAGCATCCGCCTTGCCTCCGCCGGCCTCGTGCTGATCGCGGTGGTGAAGGTCTTCCTGATCGACATGGCCAATCTCGAAGGCATCCTGCGCGCGCTGTCCTTCATCGGGCTCGGCGCGGTGCTGATCGGCATCGGCCTGTTCTACCAGAAAATCCTCTCGGGAAAGTCCGGGACGGGTGAAAAGCCGGAATTGAACGCGGAAGCATGACGGGGTAGGTCTCGGGGCAACAACACCGGATACCCCATGTCCTTCACCTGCCTCGCCGCTGCCTTCACGCCCCTGGGACCGCTTGCCGCGCGCCTGCTGCCGCAGGCCTTCGCGGCCGATGACGGCTCACATGACGCGGCCCATCTCATCCGCGTGTGGAAGAACGCCCGGCGCATCCAGGCGGAGGAGGGCGGCGATCCGCGCCTGCTCGCCGCTGCCGTGCTGTTGCACGATTGCGTGGCCGTGGAGAAGAATTCGCCGCTGCGCGCCGAGGCTTCGCGGCTGGCAGCCGAAAAGGCCGCGACGCTTCTGGCTGCCGAAGGCTGGAGCGATCCGGATGTGTCCTCCGTCAGCCATGCCATCCTCACCCACAGCTTCTCCGCCAATATCGCGCCCGAGACGCTGGAGGCGAAGATCGTGCAGGATGCCGATAGGCTCGATGCCATTGGCATGGTGGGCGCGGCGCGCTGCTTTTATATTGCCGGCCGCATGGGCAGCGGCCTCTATGATCCCATGGATCCGCTCGCTGAAAACCGCCCGCTCGACGACAAGGCCTTCGCCATCGATCATTTCGAGGTGAAGCTGTTCAAGCTGGCGGATGGTTTTCAGACGGCGGCAGGCGCCCGCATGGCCTTGGAGCGCACGCAGCGGCTGCGCGTGATCCGCGACATGCTTCTGGATGAAATCTGAACGAAAACATGCTTTTGTGCCGCCGGATTGAATCGCTTCGGCAGAGCGTTGAATCAAAGTTTCAAGGAAGGGACGTCCGATGAAGATCGAGGGCCTCAACATTCACCCGCTGAAGAGCGGCCGGGCCATCCCCGTCGAAAGCGCCACGGTGCGTATCGATGGCCTCGCCGGCGACCGGCGCTTCATGATCGTCGAGCCCGACGGCCGCTTCATCACCCAGCGCGAATTGCAGGCGCTGGCCCGCGTCGAGGCAACCGCGGTGGGCGAAAGCCTGCATCTCGAAATGGAGGGCCGCCAGCTCTTCGCGAGCTTCGAACCGGAAGACCGCCTCGACGTTACCGTCTGGGATAGCCCCGTCAACGCCGCCGTCGCCGACGAAGCGGTGAACGACGTGCTGTCCGACTGGCTCGAGCGCCCGGTCAAGCTCGTCCACATGGACGCGCTGGCGCACCGCGCCGAGGGGGAGGACTGGGCAGGCCAGCCGGCCCCCGTGGGCTTTGCCGATGGCTTCCCCATCCTCGTCACCACGACCGGCTCGCTTGCCGATCTCAACCGGACGCTGGTCGCCAAGGGCCAGGAGCCCGTCGGCATGGATCGCTTCCGCACCAACATCCTCGTCTCCTGCGACGATCCATGGGAAGAGGACCTCTGGGAAGCGATCGAGATCAACGGCATCGTCTTCGATTTCGTTAAACCCTGCGCCCGCTGCATCATGACCACGCAGGACCAGATGACCGGCGAACGCATCGGCGGCAACCCCATCCAGGGCCTCGCCGAAAAGCGCATGTCCGCCGACCGTCGCGTGCCCGGCGTGCTCTTCGGCTGGAACGCCGTGCCGCGCAGCGAAGGCGAAATCCGCCTCGGCGACACGGTGCGCGTGACGAAGACGCGCACCGAGCGCTGGCCGATGAAGGTGCGGGCCTAAACCCAGCCGCGCCGCTTGAAATAGAGATAGGGCATCAGCGCCGAGATAATCATCAGGCCGACGGCGTAGGGATAGCCGAAGTGCCATTGCAGCTCGGGCATCAGCTCGAAGTTCATGCCATAGGCCGACGCAACCAGCGTCGGCGGCAGGAAGACCACCGAGGCGACGGTGAAGATCTTGATGATCTGGTTCTGCTCAAGATTGATCAGGCCGAGCGTCGCATCGAGCAGGAAGTTGATTTTCCCCGACAGGAACGCGGCGTGGTCGCCGAGCGAGGTGGCGTCGCGTTGCACGAGCTTCACCAGCTGGCGGATTTCCTTCGATGGCTTGCGCGTCGGCGTCTCCAGCGCCGCATGGTAGGCGACGAGGCGCGAGATGCTGACGAGGCTTTCACGCACGCCGCTCAGGAAATCGCCCTTGCGGCCGAGCTGTTCGATCAGCGCTTCCAGGTTCCGTGTCTTCTTGGTGGAGGAGGCCTTCTTGCTGCGGAAGACCTCGCGCGAGATACCGTCGATCTCGTTGCCCAGCCGCTCCAGCACATCCGCCATGCGGTCGATCACGGCCTCGATGACGCCGAGCATGACGTCTTCGCCGTTCTCATAGCTGTGGCCGTTGCCGCGCAGCGCTCGCGCGCAGAAGGTGGCGAAGGGCTTTGCGTCAGCATGGCGCACCGTCACCAGCGTCGGGCCGCGCAGGATGAAAGTGATCGGCGTCTTGGCCGGCTCGTCGCTGTCGAGATTGGTCAGCGCCGTCATGGTCATGAAGGCGGCGCCGTCTTCCTGATAGAGGCGGGCGGACAATTCGATATCCTCCATCTCCTCGCGCGTCGGCATGGCAATGTGCAGCGCGGCCTCGACGTCCTTTACCTCTTCCGGCGACGGGTTGAGGAGGTCGTACCAGAGGGCAGGCGCGATGGCCTGTTCGATGGCGGGATTGGAAATGTCGCGCAGGCAAAAACGGTCAGCCTTGCGGGCATAGATCTGCAGCATGCTTTGCTCCTTGGAGGGCGCTCTCGCCATCCGGAGCAAGCCGAAACGCTGCTACCGGACGGGTCGCTTCATCGCTCTCGATAGTCGACTGTCGGGGTCCATTGATCTTATCCGGGTTTCATTGGCGTCCTGTGACGCCGAAGGGTGGGATGCGCCCAAAATCGTTCCGCGTCAAGCACATCCGCCGGTCGCTTGAATCGAAATATCCCATCAATGAGGCTGATCGCTCGGTCAATTAAATTCGCTTTTGTTAATTGATAGTGCGACGTAAATTTCGCGCACCTGATTTGGAGACGCCCATGTCCGCCCCATCCACCGTTGCGGCGCCCGCCGCGAGCCGGCCCATGCCCTGGCTCATCATCATCGCCGGCTCGCTGATCGCCGTGCTCACCTTCGGCCCGCGCTCGGCGATGGGCTTCTTCCAGCTGCCGATGTTGCAGGATACCGGCTGGGACCGCACGACTTTCGGTCTCGCCATGGCCTTCCAGAACCTCGCCTGGGGCGTCAGCCAGCCGTTCTTTGGTGCCATCGCCGACAAGTTCGGCACCTGGCGCGTGCTGCTGATCTCGGGCCTCGTCTATGCGCTGGGCCTGTTCCTCATGTCGCTCGGCACATCGCCGCTCTGGCTGCATATCGGCGGCGGCGTGTTGGTTGGTCTCGGCGTTGGCTCCGGCTCCTTCGGCATCCTGCTGTCGTCCTTTGCACGCAATGTCACGCCCGAGCAGCGCTCTATGGCGTTCGGCATCTGCACGGCGGCAGGCTCTGCCGGCATGTTCCTGTTTGCGCCGCTGTCGCAGGGCCTGATCAGCGCCTATGGCTGGTCGGACAGCCTCGTCTATCTCGGCATGCTGATGCTGCTGGTGCCGCTCATCGCCATTCCGCTGCGCGGCAATTCCTCCTCAGGCATCACGTCGGCAAACGAATACAAGCAGACGATCGGCGAGGCACTGCGCGAAGCGCTCGGCCATCGCAGCTATTTGTTGCTCGTGTCCGGCTTCTTCGTCTGCGGCTATCAGGTCGCTTTCATCACCGCGCATTTCCCGGCCTATCTCGGCGACCTCGGCATCGATGCGCGTTACGCCGTGATCGCACTGGCGCTGATCGGCTTCTTCAACATCATCGGCTCGCTCGCCGCCGGTTTCATCGGCCAGCGTTACTCCAAGCCCTATTTCCTCGCCTATATCTACATCGCCCGTTCGGTTGCCGTTTCGGCCTTCATCCTGCTGCCGAAATCGCCGACCTCGGTCATCATCTTCGCCATCGTCATGGGCCTGCTCTGGCTCTCCACGGTGCCGCCGACCAATGGACTGGTCGCCATCATGTTCGGCACGAAGCATCTCGGTCTGCTCGGTGGCATCGTCTTCCTGTCGCACCAGGTCGGCTCGTTCCTCGGCGTGTGGATGGGCGGCTATCTCTACGACCATTTCGGCACCTACGATCCGGTGTGGTGGCTCGGCGTGGCGCTCGGCATCTTCGCGGCCATCGTGCACTGGCCCATCCAGGAAAAGGGCGTTGCCCGCCCGGCCATGGCCTGACGAAATCACGCCGCCGCCCGAAGGATTTCGGGCGGCGCTTCTTGCAAAGCGTCACAAAAGTTTCTAAATCTGAACCACCGGCCCATGCCGGTTTTGTTTTACGGCTATTATGCTCAAATTGAGCAAAATAGCGAAGCCGCCGGAATCCGGCGGAAGAGGAGGGTTCCATGACCGTTCTGGCCCCGCATGCGGCAGAAGCCGAGGCTGCGCGTCCGCTCACTGCCGCCGAGCGCTTCGGTGTCCTGGAAAAACCCGACCTCACCTTCACGCCGGAAATCGCCCGCGAGACGGAGCACCTTTACGAGAAGGTGAAGCAGTTCATCCCCGCCTTCGAATGGCCTGTTTATGCGCCCTATGTCGCCGCCATCAACCGTCTGAAGCGCGAGCGCGGCGCCGTTATCCTGGCACACAATTACCAGACGCCGGAAATCTTCCACTGCGTCGCCGATATTGTCGGCGACTCGCTGCAGCTCGCCCGCGATGCCACCAAGGTGGATGCCGAGATCATCATCCAGTGCGGCGTGCATTTCATGGCCGAGACCTCGAAGCTCTTGAACCCGGAAAAGACCGTGCTGATCCCGGATTCGCGCGCCGGCTGCTCGCTGTCGGAATCGATCACCGGCGAGGATGTGCGCCTGCTGAAGCAGCGCTATCCCGGCGTGCCCGTCGTCACCTATGTCAACACCTCGGCGGATGTGAAGGCGGAGACGGACATCTGCTGCACCTCGTCCAACGTGCTGGCCGTCATCGAGAGCCTGGAGAGCGATACCGTTCTCTGCATTCCGGACGAATATCTGGCGATGAACGTCGCCAAGCAGACCAACAAGAAGATCCTGACCTGGAAGGGCCATTGCGAGGTGCATGAGCGCTTCACGGCGGCCGAGCTCCTGTCCTACAAGGAAGCCCATCCCGGCATCGAGATCATCGGCCATCCGGAATGCCATCCCGACGTCATCGCCGTCTGCGATTTCGCCGGTTCCACCTCGGGCATGATCAACTATGTGAAGGACAACAGGCCCTCGCGTGTGCTGCTCGTCACCGAATGCTCGATGGCGTCGAACATCCAGGCCGAACTTCCCGGCGTCGATTTCATTAAGCCCTGCAATCTCTGTCCGCACATGAAGCGCATCACGCTGCCGAAAATCCTCGACAGCCTGGTGAACATGACGGAGGAGGTCCTGGTCGATCCGGCAATCGCCGATCGTGCCCGCCTCGCCGTCGAGCGGATGGTGAATTTGAAGCAGTAGCTCTCCTCGTTTCAGGAGGAGAAGGGGCGGGAGTGCCCCGCAGCTCGCCTTCCGGGCAGGAAGGCCGAGCGGCGTGTCGGAGGAAAGACCATGCCCATTGACAGTTTCCGCCCGCAATCCTGGAACGGCATCGACGATATCGTCATCGTCGGCGGCGGCCTTGCCGGCCTGTTCTGCGCCCTGAAACTCGCGCCGCGTCCCGTCACCATCCTCGCCGCGGCGCCGATCGGTCAGGGCGCATCGTCCGCCTGGGCGCAGGGTGGCATCGCGGCGGCCATGAGCCCCGGCGATACCTTCGACAAACACGTCGCCGACACGCTGGAAGCCGGTGCCGGCATCGTCGATGAGAAGATGGCGCGCTTCATGGTCTCCGAAGGGCCGTCGCGCATTCACGACCTGCTCGACTACGGCGTGCCCTTCGACCGCGACCTTGAAGGCAAGCTCATGCTGTCGCGCGAGGCCGCCCATTCCGAACGCCGCATCGTGCGCGTGAAGGGCGACATGGCCGGCAAGGCCATCATGGAAGCGCTCATCACCGCCGTGCGCAACACGCCGTCGATCCGCGTGCTGGAAGGCTATGTGGTTGAAGAGCTGGTGCGCGAAGGCCGCTTCATCTCCGGCGTCATCGCACGGCCGGATGCCGGGCAGGCGAAGAACCGCGTGCATTTCCCGGCGCGCGCCGTGGTGCTCTGCTCGGGCGGCGTCGGCCATCTCTTCGCCGTCACAACCAATCCGTGGCAGGCCTGCGGGCAGGGCGTCGGCATGGCCGCGCGCGCCGGCGCCATCATCGCCGATCCGGAATTCGTGCAGTTCCATCCGACCGCCATCAATATCGGCCGCGACCCCGCACCGCTCGCCACCGAGGCGCTGCGCGGCGATGGCGCGTATCTCGTCAATTCCGCCGGCCACCGCTTCATGCTCGATATCCACGAGGATGCCGAACTCGCCCCGCGCGATATCGTCTCCCGCGGCGTCTTTGCCGAAGTGCAGGCCGGCCGCGGCGCTTTCCTCGATTGCACCAAGGCGGTGGGCGCGCATTTCCCGGACATGTTCCCGACGGTCTATGCTTCCTGCAAGGCTGCCGGTATCGATCCCGTCACCCAGCCGATCCCTGTCGTGCCCGCCGTGCATTACCACATGGGCGGCGTGCTGACGGATGCCGAGGGCCGCACCTCGATCGACGGCCTCTGGGCCGCCGGCGAAGTCACCTCGACCGGCGTGCATGGCGCGAACCGCCTTGCCTCCAATTCGCTGCTCGAAGCCGTCGTCTTCGCTGCCCGCATCGCGGAAAACATCAAGGGCATGCTGCCGGAGCCGAAGCTTAACGACTGGGGCAAGAATGCCGGGGAGAGCGACGACCTCGTGACCATCGAGGACAGCGCCGCCCTGAAGCGCCTGCGTCGCATCATGAGCGATCAGGTAGGCGTCATCAGGACGGGCGAGGGCCTGAAGGCGGCGATCCGCGAGATCGCGGCGCTGGAGCGCGAAAACAGCCGCATGCGCTTCCACAACATCGTCACGACCGCCAAGCTCATCGCAACGGGCGCGTATCTTCGCGAAGAAAGCCGCGGCGGCCACTACCGCTCCGATTTCCCCGAGCAGAAGGCCAACTGGAAACACCGCACCTTCATCACGCTCGCCGAAGCCGACAAGGTCGTGGCGGATCTCTCGGAAACGGCGGCGGCGTGATCCCGCCGTCTTCCTCTCGACATTGAACAGGACAAGCTCATGACCAGCTCCTATCTCCCCGTCCTCTCCCCCCTGATGGTGGAAGACCAGGTGCGCGCGGCCCTTGCCGAGGATCTGGGCCGGGCCGGCGATATCACCAGCCAGGCGACGATCGGGCCGGAGATGAAGGCGACGGCGGAGCTGAATGCGCGTGAGCACGGCGTCATGGCCGGGCTCGATCTGGCGCGCGAGGCGTTCCGGCTGATGGATCCGTCGATCCGTTTCGAGGCCTTCGTGAAGGACGGCGACAGGCTCGCGCCCGGGACGGTCATCGCGAAAGTCTCGGGACCGGCGCGGGCGGTGCTTTCGGCCGAGCGGGTGGCGCTGAATTTCCTCATGCATCTCTGCGGCGTCGC
>NZ_JBLZPK010000028.1:130006-153639 GCF_049199905.1 Shinella sp. M27 | reverse complement strand
CCGGCGCCGATGAGAACGATGGGACCCGAAACCGCAACCGACATTCTCAGGCTTCTCCAACCGTCTCGAAAAGCACTGCGTCGACGGCGGACTGGGCGTCCATACCGGACCAGACGACGAACTGGAAGGCCTGGAAATAGGCCTCGCAGGATTCGAGTGCGCTGGACAGCAGCACTTCGACCTGACGGTTGGTAGGCTCGGCGCCCCCGGCAAGCAGCAGCGACTGGCGGAAGATCACGACATCCTCGCGGCGCCACAGGTCGAAATGCCCCATGAGCACTTGGCCGTTCACATGCGACAGCAGGCAATGCACTTCGGTAACGCGGCTTTCGGGAACCTTGATATCGAAGGCGCAGGCCAGATGCAGCGCCTCGAATTCTTCCATCCAGGAAAAGGAAACGTGGTAGTCCGTCCACTTGCCCTCGACGGTCATGGCGATTTCGTCTTCGCCCGAACGCTCGAACGACCAGTCATTGTTGGCCGCGACGAACTCGATCATATCGACCGGGTTGGACTGACGCCCGATATCCAATTCCATAAGGCTCATGCATCACCTTCAAGGCCGGCAGGCATGCGCCATCGCGTTCACACGCGATGCAAGCAAACCATACTCCGGATACAACACTGAATGATTGGCTCGGCACTTTGCGCAGTCTGGACGACTTACCCTGCCCGAAGCTTGCGCTGCCCGTCTCGAATCATCATTTAAAATCAGTGTATAACGGCAGAGTCACGACGCCAGCCCCTCATCCGCCATTTTCTCCGTCCGGTTGTGGACAGAGCCTGTCAAAAAGATTCAGGACGAAGGCTTAAGGGACTCTGCCGAAAGAGCTTTTCGGGAGTGTCCACAGGGGTAAAATTTTTATTAAAAAAAACGGTTGGCGCGAGGTGAATCACGCCAACCGAGTCTCGATGGTTCAAAGCTGTCTTGAAACGGGTCATTTGCCCGTGTTGAGACGGGCTTCCAGCGCTTCGATGCGCTTCAAAAGAGCGTCGTTTTCGTCGCGCGCCTTGATCGCCATTTCACGCACCGCTTCGAATTCCTCCCGCTTGACGAGGTCCATGCCGTTGATGAAGCGCTCGGCCTGGGCCCGAAACACCGTCTCGGCCTCCTTGCGCACGCCTTGCGCAGCGCCAGCGGCGTCGGTCATCAGCTTGGCGAAGTCGTCGAGAATGCGATTGGCACCGGTCGTCATGGTCTGTCCTCCCTTCAGGGATCAAATGTCCAGCGGGCTGTCGGTGCCCGCGCTCTGTCCTTGAGGTAGGGTCTGACACGGCGCCTTGCAAGCGGATTCCGGTGGATCGCCGCCCGTTCCGGCCGGCCGAGGCCCGTGTATCACGATTTATCGCCTTGACCCTGCCATGCCGCGTCGCCATCTTCCCCCGCGAAACCGGAAGACATAAGCCTTGACGACTATTGCAAACCTCTTCGCCATCATGCCCTACCCGGAGATCGATCCGATCGCCTTCTCGATCGGCCCGGTCGCCGTGCACTGGTACGGCATCGCCTATGTCGTCGGCATCCTGCTCGGCTGGTTCTATGCCCGCCGGCTGATCGAGACGCCGCGGCTGTGGGCCGGGCAAGCGCCCGCGACGCGCGTGCAGCTCGACGACTTTCTCGTCTGGGCCGCCGTCGGCATCATTCTCGGCGGGCGCATCGGCTATATCCTGTTCTACGATTTCCCGAACGTCGCGGCCGATCCGCTGCGCGCCATCCAGGTCTGGAACGGCGGCATGTCCTTCCATGGCGGCTTTGCCGGCACGACGCTCGCCATGATCCTGTTTGCCCGCCGCAACAATATCGCGATCTGGAGCCTGTTCGACATCGTCGCGGCCGTCGTGCCGATCGGCCTGTTCTTCGGCCGCATCGCCAATTTCGTCAACGGCGAGCTCTGGGGCCGCCTGTCGGATGCGCCTTGGGCGGTGATCTTCCCGGAATCCGGCCCCTTCGCCCGCCATCCGAGCCAGCTCTATGAAGCGGGCCTCGAGGGCATCGTGCTGCTCTCCGTGCTGGCCGTCGCCATCTACCGCTTCGGCGCATTGAAGCGTCCCGGCCTCGTAACCGGCCTCTTCGTCGCCGGCTACGCGCTGTCGCGCATTACAGTCGAGTTCTTCCGCGAGCCGGATCCGCAGCTCGGCTATCTCTTCGGCGGCTGGCTGACCATGGGCATGCTGCTCTCGCTGCCGATGCTGCTTGTCGGTCTCTGGGCGATTTTCCGCGCCCGTGCGGCCCACCCGGCCAGTGCCTGAGCGGACCCCGCCATGACGACACCCCTCGCCCAGAAGATCAAGGCGCTGATCCGCACCAATGGCCCGATCAGCGTCACCGATTATTTCGCGCTCTGCCTCGCCGATCCCGAATACGGCTACTACCGCACCCGAGACCCCTTCGGCAGCGCCGGCGATTTCGTCACAGCACCCGAGGTCAGCCAGCTCTTCGGCGAGATGCTCGGCATCTTCCTCGTGCATGCCTGGCAGAAGCATGGCGGGCCGGAGACCGTGCGCATCGCCGAGATCGGCCCCGGCCGCGGCACGATGATGGCCGACATGCTGCGCGTCGTGCACAAGCTCGCCCCGCAGCTCTATGAGAACGCGACCTTCCACCTGATCGAGACCAGCCCGAAGCTGCGCGCCGTCCAGCATGAAACGCTCGGCACGCAGGCCGCGCGCGTCACCTGGCACGACAGTTTCGAGGAACTGCCCGAAGGCTTCGTGCTGCTCGCCGCCAACGAGCTGTTCGACGCCATCCCGATCCGCCAGTTCATCAAGACATCCTCGGGCTTCCGCGAACGGCTCATCGGCCTGGATGCCGAGGACGAGCTGACCTTCGCCGCCGGTGTTGCAACGCTCGATGCCGCCGTGCTGCCGGAGCATCATAGAAGCGTTCCCAACGGCACGATTTTCGAGATCGCGCCGGCACGCGAGGCCGTCATGACCGCGATCGGCGAGCGCATCGCCCGCTTCGGCGGCTCGGCCGTCATCATCGATTACGGCCATTTCGTCACCGGTTTCGGCGATACGCTGCAGGCGGTGCTCAAACACGATTTCGACCCGCCACTCGCCCATCCCGGCGAGGCGGACCTGACGAGCCATGTCGATTTCGAGCGGCTGGCGGGTGCGGCCGCCGGTGCCGGCCTGCATGTGCACGGCATGCTGCACCAGGGCGATTTCCTCGTCGGGCTGGGCATCGGCGAAAGGGCGTCCGCGCTCGGCCGCCACCGCGACGCTGAGACGCAGCAATCCATCCTTGCCGATGTCGACCGGCTCGCCGGCTCCGGCGCCGGGAAAATGGGCGATCTGTTCAAGGTTCTGGCCATCGGCAGCGCGCCGCTCGCCCTCTTCCCCTTCCGCCAGCCGGATTGACATGCCGGAAAAGGCCGGACAACATCCGGCCCGATTTGCACCCCGCATGCCCGGTCGCGTTCCTGCCTGGCGGCCCCTCCAAAGCCCAGCCGAGAGACCATGAAGGACCAGACGCTCCCCTCCCCGATCGAAAGCCCGCTTCTGGCCGAACGCGCCGGAAAAGCCGCCCAGCACGGCTTCTTCACGCGTGCCGGCGGCGTTTCCGACGGCATCTATCGCGGCCTGAATGTCGGCCTCGGCTCGAAGGACGAGCGCGACAACGTGCACGAGAATCGCGCCCGCGTCGCCCGCTGGTTTTCCGTAGCACCAGAGAAGCTCGCGACCGTGCATCAAATCCATTCGCCCGATGTCGTCGTGGTCGATGAAACCTATGACGGCGCGCGGCCGCAAGCCGATGCGCTTGTCAGCGCCACGCCCGGCGTCGTCATCGGCGTGCTGGCGGCCGATTGCGGCCCGATCCTGTTCTGCGATCCCGAGGCGCGCATCGTCGGGGCCGCCCATGCCGGCTGGAAGGGTGCGCTCTACGGCGTGCTGGAAAACACCATCGCCGCCATGGAAAAGCTCGGCGCGAAACGCGAGAATATCGTCGCCAGCCTCGGTCCGTCGATCAGCCGGCGCAATTACGAGGTCGGCCCGGAATTCATCGAGCGCTTCCTCGCCGTCGATAAGGCCTATCAGCGCTATTTCACGCCCTCGGGCAAGGACGGCCACGCGATGTTCGACCTGCCGGGCCTGACGACGCAGCGCCTGACCGATGCCGGCGTGACGGCTGAAAATCTCGACATCTGCACCTATCCCGACGAGGATCGCTTCTTCTCCTACCGGCGCACCACGCACCGGCAGGAGCCGGATTACGGCCGCCAGATTTCGGCGATCATGGTCAAGGCCTGACGCCCCCATAACAAACGGACGAGGGAGACACCCATGGCACTTCACTTCGACAGCGAGGAATACGCCAACCGGCTCCAGCGCCTCACCTCCCGGATGCGGGAGGAAAAGCTCGATGCCATGCTGCTCTTCGCGCAGGAGAGCATGTACTGGCTGACGGGCTACGACACGTTCGGCTATTGCTTCTTCCAGACGCTCGTCGTGAAGGCGAGCGGCGAGATGGTGCTGCTCACCCGCTCGGCCGACCTGCGCCAGGCACGCCGCACCTCGACCATCGAGAAGATCGAGGTCTGGATCGACCGGGTCAACGCCGACCCGTCAATGGATCTGAAGAACCTGCTCTCCGATCTCGACCTGCTCGGCTGCCGCATCGGCGTGGAATACGACACACATGGCCTGACCGGCCGCAATGCGCGCCTGCTCGACAACCAGCTCCAGAGTTTCGGCCAGCTCGTCGACGCCTCCGCGATCGTCAGCCGCCTGCGCCTGATCAAGAGCCCGGCCGAGATCGCCTATGTCGAGCGCGCCGCGGTCCTTTCGGACGAGGCGCTGGATGCGGCGCTCCCGCTCATCAAGGCCGGCGGTGACGAGGCAGCCATCCTCGCCGCCCTGCAAAACGCTGTGCTCTCGGGCGGCGGCGATTATGCCGCCAACGAATTCGTCATCGGCTCGGGCGACGATGCCCTGCTCGTACGTTCGAAATCCGGCCGCCGCCGGCTGGAAGCCCAGGACCAGCTCAGCCTGCAATGGGCGGGCGTCAGCGCGCGTTATCACGCGCCGATGATGCGCACCGCAGTGATCGGTACACCGACCGCCCGCCACCGGGAACTTTACAGCGCCTGCCGAGAGACCATCCAGGCGATGGAAATGGTGCTGCGCCCCGGCAATACGTTCGGCACCGTCTTCGAGACCCATGCCCGCATCCTCGACGAGCGCGGCCTTGCCCGCCACCGGCTGAACTCCTGCGGCTATTCCGTCGGCGCGCGCTTTGCCCCCTCCTGGATGGAGCATCAGATGTTCCATGCCGGCAATCCGCAGGAGATCGAGCCGAACATGTCGGTCTTCGTGCACACGATCCTGCTCGATTCCGACAGCGGCACCGCCATGACGCTCGGCCAGACCTACCTGACGACGACAGACACGCCCAAACCGCTTTCCCGCTATGGTCTCGATTTCATCGAGGTCTAATTGCGTTATCCCAGGCTCGCGAGATCCTGTAATTGACAGGACTTTGAGGGCCACCCATAAATCATTGCGGGGAACGGAAGGGCAAAAGCCCTCCGCAGGATATGGACGACAAGGATGCACGAGCTGATGAAGCGGCTGGCAGTGATCGGCCTCATCGCGACCCTTTCCGGCTGCAACAGCACGGATGCGCTGACGCCGCAGGTCGATGTCGGCGGCGGCCTGAATTCTTCGCCCGTAACCCAGCGCGACCTCGACCAGATGAGCGCCCAGACCACGCCCGTTACCACCACGACGCAGCAGACCGCCTTCACCACGCCGGCCGAAACCGGCACGACGAGCGGTCGCGACACCGCCGGCACGCTGCAGGGCCAGGCCGATGCCTTGACGCGCAACACGACCGGCAGCCGCACGACATCCGACACGGCGCTCGCCCGTGAGACCGCCCAGCGCTCGCTGGCGGCGGAAACCTCCGGCGGCGCGGAAGAGATCGCCGTCGCGACGCCCCAGAAATCCGGCGAGACGATCCGCTTCCTGCCGATCATCGGCGCGCCGGTCGAGGCCGTGACGCCGCTCTCCAAGCGCCTCGGAGCCGAAGCCCGCTCCAACGGCCTGACCATCCGCAGCGCGTCCGACAATTCCAGCAAATACATCCTGAAGGGCTATTTCTCGGCCATGAAAGACAATGGCGGCACGACAGTCGTCTATGTCTGGGACGTATTGGACGGCAGCGGCGCGCGGCTGCACCGCATCCAGGGCCAGGAAACCGTATCCGGCACGGCCTCCGATCCTTGGTCGGCGGTTCCCGCCCGCACGATGGAAGGCATCGCGCAGAAGACCATCCGCGAATACCTCGATTGGCGCGGTTCCGCACCCGGTTAACAGGCTCGAAACGGTAAATCACAGCGAAATGCGAAGATTCGCTTAGTGATCGGGGCAAGCCCCTTGCATTCGAGGGGCCAGCCCCTTAAACGCCCCCCCATCAGCAGAATAACAGGCGGACCATAGATGAAGGTTTTCGCGGGCAATTCGAACCGGCTTCTGGCCGAAGCGATCTGCAACTATCTGAATGTTCCGCTCGGCCGTGCCACGGTCCGACGCTTTGCAGACCAGGAAATCTTCGTTGAGATCCAGGAGAACGTGCGCGGCGAGGACGTCTTCATCGTCCAGTCGACATCGTTCCCGACCAACGACCACCTGATGGAAATGCTGATCATGATCGATGCCATGCGCCGCTCCTCGGCGCGCCGCATCACCGCCGTGATCCCCTATTTCGGCTATGCCCGCCAGGACCGCAGGTCCGCTCCGCGCACGCCGATCTCGGCAAAGCTCGTCGCTAACCTCATCACCGAGGCCGGCGCCAATCGCGTCATGACGCTCGACCTGCATGCCGGCCAGATCCAGGGCTTCTTCGATATCCCGACCGACAACCTCTACGCCGTGCCGATCCTGGCGCGCGACGTGAAGGAAAACTACAATCTCCAGAACGTCATGGTCGTCTCGCCCGACGTCGGCGGCGTGGTGCGCGCCCGTGCGCTCGCCAAGCGCCTCGATTGCCAGCTGGCGATCGTCGACAAGCGCCGCGAGCGCGCCGGTGAGTCCGAGGTCATGAACGTCATCGGCGACGTGACCGGCAAGGACTGTCTGCTGATCGACGATATCGTCGATTCCGGCGGCACGCTCTGCAACGCTGCCGAGGCACTTCTGAACAAGGGCGCGACCAGCGTCACCGCCTATATCACGCATGGCGTGCTCTCCGGTGGTGCTGTGGCCCGCGTCACCTCGTCGAAGCTCAAGGAGCTTGTGATCACCGACTCGATCCAGCCGACGACGGCCGTCCAGTCGGCGCACAATATCCGCGTCATATCGACCGCCAACCTGCTTGGCGAGGCGATCAACCGCACGAGCGCGGAAGAGTCGGTCTCGAGCCTCTTCGACTGACGAAACCACGGTTTTACCGTTTTCAAAGCCTGCGCGCCCGCTTCGGTTGCGCAGGCTTTTTCATACCGCAACCACGCCCTGCTTTTTTGTTCACGGCCGATATCGGGCCGATCAAATTTGCGTTAGGGTCTGCTCAGATTCGCGAGGAGGAATCCTATGATATCACTATCTTTCTTCAGCCGCCTGGCGGCCCGCGCCGCCATCCTTCTTGCTGCGGGCACGCTTGCCGCCTGCCAGGTCGAGGTCGATGAGGGCCGGCCGGATTACCGCCCCCGTCCGCAGGCCTGCACCATGGAATATATGCCCGTCTGCGGCACGCGCGGCGGCGAAATCCAGACCTTCCCCAATGCCTGCGAAGCACGCTCGAACGGCTATCGCATCGTCGGTCGCGGCGAATGCCGCTTCGACGGCCGCCCCGATCCGCGCCCCGACGAAGGCCGTGCCTGCACACGGGAATACGCGCCGGTCTGCGGCTCGCGCGGTCGTGACCGCCAGACCTTCGCAAACGCCTGCGAGGCACGTTCCAGCGGCTATGACGTGATCGGCCGTGGCGAATGCCAATCCCGCCGCCCGGACACGGGCTGGGAAGACGATCGCGAGCGCCCGCGGCGCGATCGGGTTTCGATCGGCTGGCAAGACCAGAGCCAGGATCAGGACGCCCGTCCGAGCCGTGAACGTAGAAAAGACCGGGATCGCGAGCGCAGCGACAACAGGCGCCAGGATGCGGACATCCAGCTTGGCCTTGATGACAGCGGCACGCGGGCGGATCGCTCCGGCCGCGAAGAGCGCGAGGATCCACGCTGCGCGGACAAGCGCCGGGCAAAACGCGATCCGGCCTGTGCAGTAAACTAAAACGTCTGTCTCCTGGACAGAAAAGCCCGCCATTCACGTGGCGGGCTTTTTCATGCGCTGAGCGGTCAACGTTGCGGCAGTGGACAGGCCTCGCCGCCACCGAAAATCCGCGACCGGGTCAGGAAACGCTTCTCCCGCCCATTGTCGAGCGAGAACATGCCGCCACGGCCGGGCACGACGTCGATGATCAGCTGCGTGTGTTGCCACACGCCGAACTGGCTCTCGCTGATATAGACGGGCACGCCGCCGATCTCGCCGAGCTTCACATCGCGATCGCCGACGATGTAATCGTCCGCCGGGTAACACATCGGCGAGGACCCATCGCAGCAGCCGCCCGACTGGTGGAACAGGATTTCGGGATGATCCGCCTGGATCTCCCGGATGAAATCAAGGGCCGCGTCGGTCGCCACCACGCGCGGCTCGGTCGGGATATCGAACATTGCGGCTCTCCTAGAGCATTTCCAGCCGAAGCGAGATCGCTTCCGCGTCGGATAATGCGCCAAACACAAAAACCTAGAGCATTTTCGGCGAACCAGAGTTCACCGGAAATGCTCCAGAATGCGGTGTCCCTCTCCCCGGGCAGGTGGGGAGAGGGAACGGGCAGCAGCCGATGATGGGGGTGGCCCTGCCCTTCGTTCGCCTTCTCCGCGGGGGAGCGGGAGAAAGCGGCGGTCGCTCAGAAGAAACCGAGCGCCTTGGGAGAGTAGCTGACCAGCATGTTCTTGGTCTGCTGGTAGTGGTCGAGCATCATCTTGTGCGTCTCGCGGCCGATACCGGACTGCTTGTAGCCACCGAAGGCCGCATGGGCTGGATAGGCGTGGTAGCAGTTGGTCCAGACGCGGCCGGCCTGGATGTCGCGGCCGAAGTGGTAGCAACGGTTCGCATCGCGGCTCCACACGCCGGCACCGAGGCCGTAGAGTGTGTCGTTGGCGATGGCGAGCGCCTCCGCGTCGTCCTTGAAGGTCGTGACCGAAACGACCGGTCCGAAAATCTCCTCCTGGAAGATGCGCATCTTGTTGTGACCGCGGAAGACCGTCGGCTTGACGTAATAGCCGCCAGCCAGATCGCCGCCGAGATCGTTGCGCCCGCCGCCGGTCAGCACTTCCGCGCCTTCCTGCCGGCCGATGTCGATATAGGACAGGATCTTTTCCAGTTGCTCGGACGATGCCTGCGCGCCGATCATCGTCGCCGTGTCGAGCGGGTTGCCCTGCACGATCTTTTCCACGCGCTTGATCGCCTTTTCCATGAAGCGGTCGTAGATCTTCTCATGCACCAGCGCGCGGCTCGGGCAGGTGCAGACCTCACCCTGGTTCAGCGCGAACATCGCAAAACCTTCGAGCGCCTTGTCGAGATAGTCGTCATCCTCGTTCATCACATCGGCGAAGAAGATGTTTGGCGACTTGCCGCCGAGTTCCAGCGTGACCGGAATGAGGTTCTGGCTGGCATATTGCATGATCAGGCGGCCGGTCGTCGTCTCGCCGGTAAAGGCGATCTTGGCGATGCGCGGATTGGAGGCGAGCGGCTTGCCGGCTTCCAGGCCGAAACCGTTGACGATGTTGAGTACGCCGGCGGGAAGCAGGTCGCCGATCAGTTCCGCCCAGACGAGGATGGAGGACGGCGTCTGCTCGGCGGGCTTGAGTACCACGCAGTTGCCAGCCGCGAGCGCGGGCGCGAGCTTCCAGGTGGCCATCAGGATCGGGAAGTTCCACGGAATGATCTGGCCGACGACACCGAGCGGCTCATGGAAATGATAGGCGATGGTGTTGTGGTCGACCTCGCCGATCGTGCCTTCCTGCGCACGAACGCAGGAGGCGAAGTAGCGGAAATGGTCGATGGCAAGCGGAATGTCGGCAGCGAGCGTTTCGCGCAGCGGCTTGCCGTTGTCCCAGGTCTCGGCGCGGGCGAGAAGGTCGAGATTGTCCTCCATGCGCTGGGCGATCTTCATGAGGATGTTGGAGCGCTCGGTTGCCGAGGTGCGGCCCCACTTGTCCTTGGCGGCGTGGGCCGCGTCGAGGGCAAGCTCGATATCGGCAGCGTCGGAGCGGGCGACTTCACAGAGCTTGCCGCCGGTGATCGGCGTGACATTATCGAAGTAGCGACCCGCGACGGGCTCCTTCCATTCGCCACCGATGAAGTTGCCGTACTTTGCCTTGTACGGGTTTTCGACGATCTTCTGATGCAGCATGTCATTCCTCCCAAAAGAGACCCGGATGGGCCGTAAGGAGAATGGTGCTGCGCTTCGGTGGATTGCGGTAGAGCCTGCGCGGCGATGGTTGCGACGACTGTTTCAGATTTGAGACAGGTCGGCGGCACGGGCTGTGCTGCGCCGCAGCATCAGTTGATCGAAAGCTTCTTCATCTTGCGATAGAGCGTCGCGCGGCTGATGCCGAGCAGGTCCGCCGCATGGCTGATATTGCCGCCGGCCCGCGTCAGGACTCGGCGAAGGGCTGCGCGCTCGGCATCGTCGAGGTCCCGCCCCTCCTCCGCCCGATTCTCCTGCAGCAGGTCGGACGCGGCAATACCGGTGGCGATGCGCCGGTCATCAAGGCCGAGAACCTGACGCGCCGCGCGGGTGGCGCCAAGAACCAGATCGTCGCGGTCGACAGCGAGCAGCGCCGGCGCCGCTCGGCCCTCGACGGGCACCAGCAGAATTCGGGCGGCGGAGAAGGCGCGGCGGAAGAGCCCCGCCTCGATGCGCGCGGCGGCATCGCGGATCGCCTGCGAGAGGATCGCCATCGTCATCTCGTTGGCATCGTCGCGGCAGGTGGAAATATCGATGGCCGCGGCGATGCGGCCGGTATGGTCGCGGATCGGTGCCGTGGTGCAGGACAGGCCGGTGTTCTGCGACAGGAAATGCTGGTCGCGCAGGATGAGAACCGGCCGCTCGTCGGCCAGCGCCGTGCCGATGCCGTTGGTGCCGACGCTCGCCTCGCTCCAGACCGTGCCGGACCACAGGCCCACGCCGCGAAACGCCCGGTCATCGCCCGCCGCACCACGCCGCTCGAGCGCGATGCCGTTTTCATCCGTCAGCAGCAGGCAGCAGCCGGCCTTGCCGACCGTCGCGAAAAGACGGTCGAGTTCGCCCGAGGCCTCCTCGACGAGAACGCTGGAGCGCGTGCGGGCATGGCGGAATTCCGCCTCGCTCAGCCGCCAGGGTACGCGGGCCTCTTCCGGAGAAAGGCCATGCAGCGTGAGGCAACGCCGCCAGGAGGCGGCAACAGGCGAACTGGCCGCAGCGGACGCATGACCCGCCACGCTGTGCACATGATCCGCGTGATCGAAACGCAGAGGCATCCGCTCTCCTCCCGAAAGCTTCCGACCGATCGTCGCGTCAGAATATAACGCCGCTCACTATAACCGCGTTTGCGACGGAAGGTCCAGCGCGACCAAGGTCCAAGACCGGGCGCATAAGCAAGCGGAGCACCTGCCGGCCAATAGCCTGTTTCCAAGCCCCGCGCCGCCTGTTACGACTGCGCATCCCTTTCCTTGATCGATCTTGCCATGCTTCGTGACTTTTCCGCCCAAGCCCTGTTCATGGGCCTGCTCACCGCCTTCGTCGGTTTTGCCAGCTCCTTTGCCGTCGTGCTGCACGGCCTGACCGGTGTCGGCGCCACGGAGGCGCAGGCCGCCTCCGGGCTGATGGCGCTTTCCGTGTCGATGGGCGTCTGCGCCATCGTGCTCAGCGTCGCGACCCGCCTGCCCGTCTCCATCGCCTGGTCGACGCCGGGTGCGGCGCTGCTTGCCAGCTCCGGCGCGGTCGAGGGTGGTTTTGCCACCGCGGTCGGCGGGTTCATCGTCTGTGCCGTGCTGATCGTCATCGCCGGCCTCTGGAAACCGCTCGGCCGCATGGTCGCCGCCATTCCCGCAGCGCTCGCCAATGCCATGCTGGCCGGCGTGCTGATCGGCCTGTGTTTCGCGCCGGTGAAGGCCATTGCCTTCAATCCCTGGCTCGGCCTGCCGATCGTGCTCGCCTGGGTGATCGTCGGCAGCGTCAACCGGCTCTATGCCGTGCCGGCAGCACTTGCGGCCTTCGTCGCCGTGCTCGCTCTCGGCGTCGATATTCCCGATGGCGCCTTTGCGGGACTTGCCGAAACCCTGCTGCCGAAGCCCGAGATCGTCACGCCCGTCTTCACGCTGACAGGCCTCGTCAGCATCGCGCTACCGCTCTTCATCGTGACCATGGCCTCACAGAACATTCCCGGCATCGCGGTGCTGAAGGTCAATCACTACGAGCCCAATCCCGGCCCGCTCTTCGCCACGACCGGCCTGTTCTCGCTGCTCTCGGCGCCCTTCGGCGGCCATGCGGTGAACCTGGCCGCCATCACCGCCGCTATGTGCGCCGGCAGCGATGCCCATCCCGATCCGGCAAAACGCTATTGGGCGGCGATCAATGCCGGCATCTTCTACGTGATCTTCGGCCTTGCCGCGGGCGCGGTGACGGCCTTCGTTAGCCTTGCCCCGCCCATCCTCATCCAGGCCGTCGCCGGCCTCGCACTGATCAGCGCCTTCGCCAATTCGGCGCTCAATGCCTTCAAGGAAGTGGATGGACGAGAGGCCGCTGCGGTGACCTTCCTCGTCACCGCCTCAGGCGTCTCCTTTGCCGGCATTTCCGGTGCCTTCTGGGGCCTGCTCGCAGGCGGCCTGATGCTGGCGCTTTCGCGTTTCACCGCCAAGCGCAAAGCATAGGATTTACGGCTGGAAGGGTAGCGGCTGGCCGTTGATCAGCACCTTGCCGTCTTCGCCGACCGTCAGGTCCCAGATCTGCGCATCACCTCCGCCCTTGCGCGCAAGGCCCTTCATCATCAGCAGGCCGAAGGAGGCCTGGCCGAACTGCGGCACCTTCGCGGCGTTCTTCTGGAGATAGCTGATCGTCTTGTCGAAGTCGCGCATGGTGATCGTGATATCGGCGCTGCGGCGATCCTGCTGGTCGGGATAGACCGTCATCTTGCCGGAGACCTGAAGGTCATAGATCGGCGATGCGGCTGAGACATCCTCGAATTCGACGGTCATTGCGCCGTTCGGCAGGACGATGCGGCCAATCTCTTTGTTCTGCTCTTCCGTCAGCGGCTCCGGCTTGGTGAAGTCGGCGTGGTCGATGAGGTAATGCACGGCGCCGGCAAGATCGAGATTGGCCACCGCCACCTTGAAATTCGCCCGCTCCGGCAGCGCCTCGGCAAATTCCGCCGGCAATATACCGGCCGGCGGCTTGGGATGCTCCACGCCGAAGCCGAAACCGACCCGCGTCGAATGGCCGATGCCGTTCATGTCGATATTGTAGGTCACCGCATCGGCGCCGAAGGTGCCCTTGTCGGTGCCGACGGTCACGTTGGACGCCTTGATCGTCTCGGTCAGATTGTCGAACACCGGCAGCGAGGCGCGCAGCAACTCCTTGAGCTTCGCGGCATCCTGCACATCGAGCTGGTCCTTCTTGATGTTGTCAAGCACGAAGAAGACGAGATCCTGGAAGATCTTGTAGCGCGCACCGTCAAGGCTGACATCGATGTCGAGCGTGTCGGCACCGATATCGACACGGCCCGAGGGACCACCGGTGATCGTTTCGGCAAAGGCTTTCATCACGCCTGTGCTCGAAATGTCGATCGTACCGGGCGCCTTCTTTTCCGAGGTTATGCGCATGGCCGATTCGCCGAAGCTTGCGGTCACGCTTTCCTGCTGCGTGGTGCTGGAAAAGGCGATGCGCTTCGTCGACCAGTCCGCCGAGGTGAAATAGAGGATTTCCGGATCGTAGATCCCGTCCATCTTCATCGTGTCGATGAGATAGGTGAACGAGCCCTGGCCGGGCACCGTGCCCTTGATATCGAAACTGTCGCTCGATTCGAATCGATAGGTGCCTTCCGGCTGCGGCCGCAGATAGGCCGTCATCGGCTTCAGGCCCTCGACCTTCACGGAACCTTCCTTCGCCTTGTCCAAGAGGACGGTCGGATTGAAGCGGAGCTCATAGAAGGAGGACGCCGCCTTCACCGTGAGGAGGCCGGCATCGACCATATCCTTCGGCAGATAGTGCGTCAGTCGCTGCTGGAGGCTTTCAGCGCCTGCGGGCGAAATCTCCTGGGCCAGGGCGGGGCCTGCCGAAACGAGCGCAAAAGCGGCCGAGGCCATCAGGATCTGTCGTCTCATTCTATTCTCCTTCACCGAAGCGTTCGCTACCGAACATCCAATCGCGGCGCAAGCATGTCAATCCAGGGTCAATCCGGCCCCGGCCCTTGCATTTCCGGGCATTGTTGGTTATGGAGCCCCCGTCCGCGTAGACACCCTTGGAGGCAACGTGGATGAGGCTTTCACGAAATCCTCAAGCTTTTTGCATCGCCGGGCGCTGCCCGATGCGCGAAAGGCTCTCCAGTAACACTTGAAAGGTAAAGCCATGAGCCACGAAACTTACGAGCTCAAGGCCGAGACGCGCGAACGGGTTGGTAAGGGGTCCTCCCGTGAACTTCGCCGCAACGGCCTTATTCCTGCAGTAATCTATGGCGACAAGCAGGCCCCCCTGTCCATCGCCCTCTCGACCAAGGACGTCACCCAGCGTATCCACGCCGGCGGCTTCAAGACGACGGTTGCCACGATCGACGTCAACGGCGAGAAGATCAAGGTTCTGCCGAAGGACTTCCAGCTGGATCCGGTCCGCGACTTCACCATGCATGTCGACTTCCTGCGCGTTTCGGGTAACACCCACGTCGTCGTCGAAGTGCCGGTTCACTTCGTCAACGAAGAGAAGTCCCCGGGCATCAAGGTCGGCGGCGTCCTGAACATCGTTCGCCACGCAGTCGAGCTGCACGCTCTGGCCGGCGACATTCCGGAATTCCTGACGGCTGACCTCTCCGGCCTCAAGGTCGGCGATGGCATCCACATCTCGCACATCAAGCTGCCGAAGGGCACGAGCCCGGTCATCTCCGACCGCGACTTCACCATCGCCACGATCGCCACCCCGGCGGCCGGCGTGAAGGAAGAAGAAGGCTCCGCAGAATAATCCCATTTCCGGGACCGTTCTCGAAACCCCGCGCCTTACCCAAGGCGCGGGGTTTTTCTTTGCTCGCAAGAGGCCGCACTACCGCTGCGGGAAGTTTGAATTATCAGCACTTTTGCGAACCTACATTTTAGCAACATTTAAGACTTTGATGAAAATCTAGACCCTGGGGAAAATGGCGAAAGCCAAAGAGGGGCACGATGGACTGGCTTTGTAACGTGGCTATGGGGCGACCGGCATGAAAATGCATTCGGTTGAAAGCCGCTTCATCGCCATCGTCATCGGTGCCCTGCTCGTCTTCGTCGCACCTCTCTTCCTGCTTTTCCTCATCCTGTCGTCCGACCGTGTCGCACGCGAGCGCCTGCAGAACACCGAAGTACTGCTCCAGGCCAATGTCCAGGCGCTGGGCAAGCCGCTGTGGGATTTCGACAAGGAGAGCATCGACCAGATCGTCACCGCACTCCAGGCCGATGCCGATATCAGCTATGTGCAGGTGCGCGACACGTCCGATGTCATCGACATCCGCAAACCCGCCGTCGCGCCCAACCCGGATGACGCGCGCTCCATCGTCAAGACCGATATCCTCTACAAGGCGACCGACGGCATCAAGAAGGTCGGCACCGCGGAAATCTGGATTCACAAGGAAGGCCTCTTCTCGCGCTTCTCCAAGGACGAGTTGAGCATCTTCGCCATCTTCTTCTTCGCCGTCGCGACCCTCTTCACCGCCGCCATCATCGGCAACCGCATCACCATCATCCGGCCGCTGATGCGGCTGACTGCGGCCATCGAGGCGACGCGCCGGCTCGGCTCGCGCCATCATGTCGACTGGACCTCGAACGACGAGATGGGCGCGCTCGCCCATAACTTCAACGAAATGCAGAGCAAGCTGGAGCGCGAGGAGAACGAGCTGAAGATGGCGCATGTCCGCGCCACCGACATCTACAACCTGACGCCGGCCATGCTGTTTTCCGTCGATGCGCAAAACCGCATCACGGCGGTCAGCGACTATTGGCTGACCGCCACCGGCTATCGCCGCGAAGCGGTGATCGGCCAGGAATTCACGGACTTCGTCGTCGAGGAATGCCGCGAAACCTATCGCAAGCGTCATACGACGAACATGGAAGACGGCGGCATCTGCGAAGTGACCCTGCGCTTCCTGTGCGCCGACGGTAGCGTGATCGATGTGCTGATCCTGGAAACCGGCGTGGAGGCGAGCAGCAGCCGTCAGGCCTTGTCGCTCTCGGTCATGACCGACGTCACCGACCTCAAGGAAGCCGAGACCCGCAACCACCGCCAGGCCATCACCGACCATCTGACAGGCCTGCTCAACCGGCAGGGCTTCGAAACCGTGCTGGACGAGCTGATCGGCGAGGTCGATGCGCATGGCCAGCAGCTCGCCTGCCTCTTCGTCGATCTCGACCGCTTCAAGTGGATCAACGACAATCTCGGCCATGCCAGCGGCGACGACGTGCTCTGCCAGGTCGCCATGCGGCTGCGCCGCCAGCTGCGCGCCATTGACGTGATCGCCCGCCTCGGCGGCGACGAATTCGCCATCCTGCTCTCGGCGCCCAATGCCCGCCAGCTCGCCATGGATATCAGCGACCGGCTGGTCGCCAGCCTGCGCGCGCCGCTCATCGTCAATGGCGCGGAACTCAATGTCAGCGCCAGCATCGGCATCGCCGTCTATCCGGACCACGCCGCCACCGCAGCCTGCCTCTTGCAGAAATCCGACATGGCCATGTATGCGCGCAAGCGCAGCGGCAAGAACGGCGTGCAGCTCTTCGACAACAACATGGTCGATATCGCCCGCAGGCGGCTCGAGATCGAGCAGTTCATCGACCAGGGCCTGCGCGACGACTGGTTCACCACCCATCTCCAACCGATCGTGAGCCTTGCGGACGGCCGCGTCGCTGGCTTCGAGGCGCTGATGCGCCTGCACCATCCCGAGCGCGGCATCCTGCCTCCCGCCGAGATCATCGGCATTGCCGAGGAGAACGGGACGATCGGGCGGATCGGGGATTGCATCCTGTCAAAGGCCATCACCAACCTGGCGGTCATCTCCAGGCTCGCCGGCCTTGGTGACACCTATCTCGCGGTCAATTTCTCACCGCTACAGTTCGAGCCCGCCCTCCCCGCACGCATCGCGACCCTTCTCCTCGAAAACGGCATCACGCCCTCGCGCATCGTCGTCGAGATCACCGAGGCGGTGCTGATGCTCGACAATCCCGTCGTGCGCGAGGTGCTCGACGCGCTTTCCGATCTCGGCTGCCGCATCGCGCTCGACGATTTCGGCACCGGCTATTCGTCCCTCAGCTACCTCAACCGGTTCCCGGTCGATATCGTCAAGGTCGACCAGTCCTTCACCCGTTCGCTGTCCTCCGACCAGCCGGATGTGCGCCGCAAGAGCCGCATGCTCGTCGAGGGCATCCGCACCATCTCGCACCAGATGGGCTGCGCGGTGGTGGCCGAAGGCATCGAGACGACGGAGCAATGGGATATCCTGCAGAGCATGAACATCGAATTCGGCCAGGGCTACCTGCTGAGCAGGCCCTTGCCGCTTGACGCGCTGCTCGAAAAGCTCGACGAATTTGCAATGCCCGACGTGCCCGAACGTCGCGCCATGGCCTCCTGACGGGTTGAGGGACAAGACGATGAAGACACTGCTTTTGACGCTTTGCCTGTCGCTTGCCCCGCTTTCCTCGGTTCTTGCCGACACGCTGCATTTCGTGACGGAAGAATATGCCCCCTTCAACTACACCAAGAACGGCAAGATCACCGGCATCTCGGTCGATCAGGTGGAGGCGATCGCCAAGGCCGCCGGCATGGACTACACGCTGGAGATCATGCCCTGGGCCCGCGCCTTCGCCATGGCCGAAAACCAGCCAAACACCTGCGTCTTCACGGCGGGCTACAACCGCGAGCGGGCCGAGCGCTTCGTCTGGGTCAGTCCACTGCTGAAGGACCAGATGGTGCTGCTCAAGCGCAAGGGCGATACCCATGACGGCCTGACGATCGTCAAGGCACGAGAACTCAAGGTCGGCTCGCAGCGCGGGGACTTCGCCGTGGAGGCACTCGAAGTGCTCGGTTTCAAGGATATCGACCTTGCTTCCGATATCGACATCACCCTGCGCAAACTGATTTCCGGCCGCATCGACCTGATGCCGACCTCCGTCAAGACCTATAAGAAGCTGCTCAAGGACGGATATCCCGTCGAGAAGGCCATGCTGATGGCCGGCCAGGTCTACGGGCTCGCCTGCAACAAACAGACGCCGCAAGACCTGATCAAGGGGCTTCAGGCCGAGTTGGACAAGCTCATCCTCAGCGGCGAGCAGGACCGCATCTTCACCGCCTACGGCCTGCCGCCGGACACGCGCACGGCCGACAACGGCACGAAGAATTGATCCGAGGCGGTTGACTTCCGTCCGCTTTCGCGGTGGTGAAGACGCGGACACCTCCACTTGCGGACCACTTCCATGCAGATAATCGTGGGCCTCGGCAATCCGGGCGCAAAATATGCGGGCAACCGCCACAATATTGGTTTCATGGCGCTGGATGCGATCCACCGCAAAAACCCGTTTTCGCCCTGGTCGAAGAAGTTCAAGGCCGAAATCGCCGAAGGCGAGATCGCCGGCGAGAAGGTGCTGCTCGTCAAGCCGCAGACCTTCATGAACCTTTCGGGCGAATCCGTCGGTGAGGCGATGCGCTTCTACAAGCTCGCGCCCAAGGACATCGTCGCGATCTATGACGAACTGGATCTCGCCCCCGGCAAGGTCCGCATCAAGGTCGGCGGCGGCCATGGCGGTCATAACGGCATCAAGTCGATCGACGCCCATTGCGGCAAGGATTACCGGCGCATACGCCTCGGCATCGGCCATCCCGGCGCCAAGGAGCTGGTGACCAACCATGTGCTCGGCGATTTCGCCAAGGCCGACCATACATGGCTCGATCCGCTGCTCGACGAACTTGCGCTCAACACCGACATGCTGGTGCGGGGTGAGGATTCCCAGCTGATGAACAAGCTGGCGCTCGCCACCGGCAGCAAGCCGGAGGAGAAGGCCGCGCCCGAAAAGAAGCCCGCCGGCCAGTCCCATATCCGTCAGGCGCGCAACCACAACCAGCCGAAAATCCTGCCGACCACAGGCCCGATGGCGGAAATGTTGAAGAAGCTGCTCGGCAACAAGGGCGACTGACATGGCCGGCGACGCCATTCTCCGCTCCGCGGGCCCGGATGATCTGCCCGGTCTGCTCGCCCTCTATGCCGAGCTCAATCCCGACGATCCACCGATGGATGCGGCAATGGCGCAGACGCACTTCGCCACCATTCTCGCCCAGCCCGGCATGACGATCTATGTCGCCGTCAAGGACGGCATTCCCCTCGCCTCCTGCACCCTCGTCGTCGTGCCGAACCTCACGCGGGCCGGCGCACCCTATGCGTTGATTGAGAATGTCGTGACCGCGGAGGCCGCCCGCCGGACGGGCCTGGGCCGCGCCGTCCTCGAACAGGCCGCAGACGCGGCATGGCAGGCCGGCTGCTACAAGGTAATGCTGCTGACGGGGCGCAGCGACACAGGCACCGCGGATTTCTACACACGCTGCGGCTTCAAGCAGGACAAGACCGGATTCCAGATCCGCCGTCCCTAGAGCCTATTCCTCCGGTTCCGTCTGGAAGAGCAGCGGGTAACCCGCCTCCTTGGCAAGATCCGTCGCCTCCTTCGCCTTGGTCTCGGCGATGTCGCGTGCGCATATGACGACGACGCAGGTGCCCATCTTGTGGGCGGTCATCATGACCCGGTAGCTCGTCTCCTCGGCCATGCGGAAGACGGCTTTCAGCACCAGCACAACGAATTCGCGCGGCGTATAATCGTCGTTGACGAGCAGGACCTTGTAGAGCTTCGGCCGTTCGAGCTTCGGCTTGGTGGTCGTTTTCGGGGTGAGGGTCGTGTCACCATTGCTCATGGGAAGCTCCTCATGACGTTGGCTTCGAGCGATGTGAGCCCATTGTGCACCGCAGGAGGGACGAGTTCAAGGCCCCAGGGCTGCCAAGCTCTTGACCCTGCCCCCCGCATCCCCCATAGCGAGGGCAACGATTTTCTTGACGACGAATGGACCTCTCCATGGGCTTCAAATGCGGTATCGTCGGCCTGCCGAATGTCGGCAAGTCGACCCTCTTCAACGCGCTGACCAAGACGGCCGCCGCACAGGCGGCGAACTATCCCTTCTGCACCATCGAGCCGAACACCGGCGAAGTGGCGGTTCCCGATCCGCGCATGAAGGCGCTCGCCACCATCGCGGGCTCCAAGGAAATCATCCCGACGCGCATCTCCTTCGTCGACATTGCCGGCCTCGTGCGCGGCGCGTCGAAGGGTGAAGGCCTCGGCAACAAGTTCCTCGCCAATATCCGCGAAGTCGATGCCGTCGTGCACGTGCTGCGCTGCTTCGAGGACGACGACATCACCCATGTCGAAGGCCGCATCAATCCGGTCGGCGATGCCGACACGATCGAGACCGAGCTGATGCTCGCCGACCTCGAGAGCCTGGAGCGCCGCGTCGAGCAGACCCGCAAGCGCGCCGCCAGCAAGGACAAGGATTCGCTCGCCCAGCTGCCGATCATGGAAGCCGTGGTGAAGCTGCTCAACGAGGGCAAGCCGGCCCGCCTGCTCCTCAAGACGCTGGCGCCGGAAGAGATCGAGGTCCTGAAGGGCCTGAACCTGCTTACCTCGCATCCGGTTCTCTACGTCTGCAACGTCGCGGAAGCCGATGCCTCGACCGGCAACGAGCACACCGCCGCCGTCGCCGCCATGGCCAAGGAACAGGGCGCGGAATGCGTCATCATCTCGGCTGCGATCGAATCCGAAGTCGCGCAGCTGCCGGAAGAGGAAGCCGAAGAGTTTCTCTCGGCGCTCGGCCTCACGGAAGCGGGCCTCGACCGGCTCATTCGCGCCGGCTACCACCTGCTCGACCTCATCACCTATTTCACCGTCGGCCCCAAGGAGACGCGCGCCTGGACCATCGTGCGCGGCACCAAGGCCCCGCAGGCCGCCGGCGTCATCCACACGGATTTCGAACGCGGCTTCATCCGCGCCTTCACCATCGCCTATGACGACTACATCGCCTACAAGGGCGAAGTCGGCGCCAAGGAAGCCGGCAAGGGCCGCGACGAAGGCAAGGAATACGTGGTCAACGACGGCGACGTCATCCACTTCCGCTTCAACACGTAAGCGGCAGACATTTTGGCATCTTCAAACTGCCGTCCCTCACCGGAGGGGCGGCAGTTTTTCTTTGAGCGCTAGAGGAAGCGGCGTCACCGTCCAACGGCGGAAATGCGGCCAGCCGATACCGATGGTCAAAACGACGACGCCGACGATCAGCAGCGTCAGGAAGACATAGCTTTCGGGCGCCGCCGCCGTGCGCTGGAGCAGGCTTGCCGTGGCAAGGCCGAGCGAGAGCAGGCCCGAGGTCACGAAGGCGCGCCGGTCGATAGCAAGGCCGATCCCCATCAGCACGACGACGATGGCAACGATGACGAGCGCCTCCGGCAGGCCCTTGTCGCTGCTGAACAGCGTGTCATTGGCGAAATCACCGAGGAAGACGAAGCACAGCGTCGAATAGAGCAGCGCCGGCGCCGTCACCAGATGCAGCCAGAAGGCAATGTCGGAGCGGCGCGAGACGCGGAACCGGTCCGAGAGATCGTAAGCCATCGCCACGGCAAACAGCATCAGCGCCGCGGCGAGGAAAATGCCGGCCGAGAGCATGGGCCGGGCGGCGATGACATCGGCGCTGCCCGTCAGCCGCGCCAGCGCAAGGAAGACGAGGCCGAGCGCCACGGCCGCCAGCGACAGGAACCACAGGCTGAGCGACAGCGGAATGCGGTAGCGCCAGTAGAACGGCGGCAGCAAGATCGCGAAGGGCAGCATGGTCAGCAGGAAATCAAGATAGGGGCTTTTCTCAGCGCCCAGCACATCGTCCAGCAGTAGCATTGTGGTGATGGCGATCCAGTGTGCATAGAGAAGGGTCAGCAGCACGGCGGGCAGAGCAAGGCGCTGCCGCTTCACCAGGATTTCCGCGAGGATGAGGATGGCCGGCAGCGCGGCGAGGAAGGCGCCGACACCCCAGACGCCCGCCATGACGATCGCGACGCCGATGGTGATCAGCACATCATGGAAGCCGCGGATGAAGCGCGGCGCTTCCGTGTCCTCGACGGGCGCGATGGCGCGGTCTTCGGCAGGGTCGGCGATATCCAGCACGCATGCTTCGGGGGGTGCAGCAAGGACGACACCGCGCGCTTCCATATAGGGCAGCAGCGTGCTCGCCTGTTCGGCGAAGAGTATCCCCTCGCCGGCCGCACCGTCGAGCACGGATTTCAGCGTCTGCATCTGTCGTTGTCTCCTCGTGCGGCGTCGCGCGCACCTTACCCGTCGCAGGCCCGCTGGCAAGAGCTTGCAAAACGCCGCCCCGCTCGCCATTGTCGGCCCGAAACAGGATGGACGAGACGGTGCCCAACTACACATTTGAAGATTTTACGCCGGGCCGGCGCTTCGACTTTTCGAAGCGCACGATGACGGCGGACGAGATCATCACCTTCGCGTGGGAATTCGATCCGCAGCCGATGCATATGGACGAGGCCGCCGGCCGCGCCAGCATTCTCGGCGGCCTTGCCGCCTCCGGCTGGCACACGAGCGCCGTGATGATGCGCATGCTGTTCGAGGCCTATATCGACGGCTCCACATCGGAAGGCTCGCCCGGCGTCGATCTCATGGAATGGAAGCGCCCGGTGCTGGCAGGCGATACGCTCGGTGGCCATTGCGAGGTGCTCGATGCCCGCGTCTCGCGCTCGCGGCCGGAAATCGGCATCGTGCGCCTGCGCGCCGAGGTGACCAACCAGCGCGGCGAGCTCGTCGCGGTGTCGGAATATATCAACATGATGCGCGTTGCCGAAAAGGATGCCGACCATGCGGATGGCTGAGCTTTACCCGTTCGGCGAGGCCGTCGAAATCGGTTCCAACACCTTCACCGCCGAAGACATCATCCGCTTCGCCGGAAGTTTCGACCCGCAGCCTTTTCATCTGGATGAGGAACTGGCCAAACACGCCCTGTTCGGCGGCCTCTGCGCCTCGGGCTGGCATACCAGCGCCGGCTGGATGAAGTGCTTCGTGCCGTTCTGGCTTGGCGAGTGCAAACGCCTCGCCGCCGAGGGCATCGCGCCCCCTAACCTCGGCCCCTCGCCGGGCTTCACCAAGCTCGCCTGGCTCAAGCCGGTCTTTGCCGGCGACACGATCACCTATTCGGTGACGCTCATCGCCTCGCGCGAACTGGCAACGCGCAAGGACCGGCTGATCAATTCGATCCTCTGCGCCGGCCGCAACCAGAACGGCGAACCGGTCATCCGATTCGAGAGCACGGTTCTGGAATTCATCTGAGAAGGCGG
>NZ_JBLZPK010000028.1:28009-129981 GCF_049199905.1 Shinella sp. M27 | reverse complement strand
AAGGCCACCAGCGTGCGCACTTCCACGCCGAGCGCTTCCAGCTTCTTGCGGCCGCCGATTTCCGGCAGGTCGATGACGAAGCAGGCGGCGACGATGTCGGCGCCGATCTGGCGCAGCAGCTTGACGGCCGCTTCCGCCGTACCGCCGGTGGCGATCAGGTCGTCGACGAGGATCACCTTCTCGCCCGGCTTGATGGCGTCCTTGTGCATCTCCATCTCGTCCACGCCGTATTCCAGGCTATAGGCGATGCTGACGGTCTCGTGCGGCAGCTTGCCCTTCTTGCGGATCGGCACGAAGCCGGTCGACAGCTGATGCGCCATGGCGCCGCCGAGAATGAAGCCGCGCGCCTCGATGCCGGCGACCTTGGCGATGCCGATGCCCGCATAGGGATGCACCAGCTCGTCCACCGCGCGGCGGAAGGCGCGCGGATTGCCGAGCAGGGTGGTGATGTCGCGGAAGATGATGCCGGGCTTGGGATAGTCCGGGATGCTGCGGATCGCGGCGACGAGTTCTTGTTCAACGGTAGGCATGGGATTTCCCGACTGCGGAAGGATTTTTCGGTTATCGCAGGTGCATCACCGCCCCACAACAAAAAAGGCGGCCCGAAGGCCGCCTTTTGAACCAAGCGATCGGATCGCTCAGTGTTCCTTGTTCGCGTAAACCGACTTCTTCGTCAGGTAGATCAGGCCGGTGAAGATCACCAGGAAGATCATGACCATGAAGCCGGTGCGCTTGCGCTCTTCGAGATGCGGCTCGGCGGCCCACATCAGGAAGGACGCGACGTCACGGGCGTACTGGTCGACCGTCTGCGGCGCGCCGTCGTCATAGGTGACCTGGCCGTCGGAGATCGGCTTGGCCATGGCGAGTGCCGCAGCGTTTGCGAAATACGGGTTGAAGTGCGTGCCTTCGGCGACTTCGAGATGCGCCGGCTTCTCTTCATCGTAACCGGTCAGCAGCGAGTAGATATAGTCCGGGCCACCTTCCTGGTACTGCGTGAAGATGTCGAAGACGAACTGCGGGAAGCCGCGCGTGATGCCGCGTGCCTTGGCGATCAGCGAGAAGTCCGGCGGTGCTGCACCATTGTTAGCGGCAGCTGCCGCCTCATGGTTGGCGAAGGGCGACGGGAAGTGGTCCGACGGAACGGCCTTGCGGGTGAACATCTCACCGTCGCTGTTCGGGCCGTCCTGCACTTCGTAGTTCGCCGCGAAAGCCTTCACCTGGCCTTCCGAATAACCAAGACCTTCCAGCGTGCGGAAGGAGACGAGGTTCATCGAATGGCAGGCAGAACAGACTTCGGTGTAGACCTTCAGGCCGCGCTGCAGCTGACCCTTGTCATACTTGCCGAAGGGACCGGCGAAGGTCCACTTCTCCTGCTTCGGGTGGTGCATCGGGTAGTGTGGGGTGGCGTGTTCCGCCTCTGCACCGGCAGCCGGGGCTGCCTCTTCCGCCGTAGCGAAGGAGACGCCGAGACCGGCGACGAGTGCGAGTGACAGAATGCCTGCAACAAGCTTTTTCATTGTCATGGTTCCTTTCGCTCGCTCTCAGGCCTTGGCCAGCTTGGCGTTCTTCTTTTCCAGAACCGCTTCCGTAATCGAATTCGGAATGCGCTTCGGGGTCTCGATCAGGCCGAGGACCGGCATGATGACGAGGAAGAAGCCGAAGTAGTAGAGCGTGCCGAGCTGCGAGAGGACGACGTAGATGCCTTCGGCAGGCATGGCGCCGAGCCAGCCGAGCATGATGGCATTGACCACGAACAGCCAGAAGAACAGCTTGTACCACGGGCGATAGACGGCCGAACGGACCTTCGACGTGTCGAGCCAGGGCAGGAAGAACAGCACGATGATCGCGCCGAACATCACGAGGACGCCGCCAAGCTTGGAGTCGATCGGGCCGATGCTGAAGGTGATGGCGCGCAGCATCGCGTAGAACGGCAGGTAGTACCATTCCGGAACGATATGGGCCGGGGTCTTCAGCGGATCGGCCGGGATGTAGTTGTCCGGATGACCGAGATAGTTCGGCATGTAGAAGACGAACCAGGCGAAGACGATCAGGAAGACCGAGACGCCGAGCGCATCCTTCAGCGTCGCATAGGGGGTGAAGGGGACCGTGTCGGTCTTGGACTTCACTTCGACGCCGGTCGGGTTGGTCTGGCCGGTGACGTGCAGCGCCCAGATGTGCAGGACGACGACGCCGGCGATCATGAAGGGCAGCAGGTAGTGCAGCGAGAAGAAGCGGTTCAGCGTCGGATTGTCGACCGCAAAGCCGCCAAGCAGGAACTGCTGGATCCACTCGCCGACCCACGGGAAGGCCGAGAAGAAACCGGTGATAACGGTCGCGCCCCAGAAGGACATCTGACCCCAGGGCAGAACGTAGCCCATGAAGCCGGTCGCCATCATCAGAAGGAAGATGACCACGCCGAGGATCCAGAGGATTTCGCGCGGTGCCTTGTAGGAGCCGTAGTAGAGGCCGCGGGCGATGTGCAGATAGACCGCGATGAAGAAGAAGGACGCACCGTTGGCATGCATGTAGCGCAGGAGCCAGCCGTGGTTCACGTCGCGCATGATCTTTTCGACCGAGTTGAACGCGACGGTGGTTTCGGCCGCATAGTGCATGGCCAGAACGACACCGGTCAGGATCTGCACGATCAGCATCACCGACAGCATGGCGCCGAAGGTGTAGGCGTAGTTCAGGTTGCGCGGGACCGGGTAGGAGACGAAGCTGTCATGGATCATGCGCGGCAGAGGCAGGCGCGAATCGACCCACTTCTCGATGCCAGTCGTCGGCTGGTAGGTGGAATGTTCAGCACTCATTATCAGGTGTCCCCTCAACCGATCTTGATGACTGTGTCGGATACGAACGAGAAGGTCGGCACAGCGAGGTTCTGCGGGGCCGGACCCTTACGGATACGTCCAGCAGTGTCGTAGTGCGAACCGTGGCAGGGACAGAACCATCCGCCGAAATCGCCAGCCTGGCCGAGCGGAACGCAGCCCAGATGGGTACAGGAGCCGATCATGATGATCCAGTTTTCCTTGCCCTCGCCGGCGGAACGGTCGAGGTCAGTCGCTTCGGCGTCGGCAGCGATGTTGGCATTGCGCGCGACCGGGTCCTTGAGATCCGCAAGGGCGACAGCCTTGGCTTCTTCCACTTCCTTATCGGTGCGGTTGCGGATGAAGACCGGCTTGCCGCGCCACTTGGCCGTCAGCGACATGCCGGGCGTCAGGCTGGAGACGTCGACCTCGATGGAGGCGAGCGCCAGCGTGGATGCATCCGGACGCATCTGGTCGATGAACGGCCAGGCAACCGCAACGCCGCCCACGACGCCCGCCATACCCGTGGTCAGGTAAAGAAAATCACGGCGAGTGGGCTCGCCCAGGGATTCGCTTGTTGTCTCGTGTTCGCTCACGGCTAAACCATCCTCTCACGCAAAGTCTGCGGAAAACCGCAACGCCCCTTTGGAAACCGGCAATTCCGGACACAATACGGCCATAGATTCCCCGTCAATCCGGCGCGTTCTATGCTTGATCGCAAATTATGTCCAGCCTTGGCAAGGGGTGGTGGGCACATTGTCGCGGGAAAAACGGAGCATCTTGACAAGGCACAGCCATCGCCTTGAACATCAAGTGCTTGCCGGGAGAAAAGACAGTCGCGAAACGACGCTTTGCGGCCCTATTGCGCCGCTTCCTCATGGCCGAGGAACCCGCCCGACTGACGCGACCAGAGATCCGCGTAAAGCCCGCCTTTGGCGACCAGTTCCGCGTGGCTCCCCTCCTCCACGATATGGCCGCGGTCCATGACGATCAGCCGGTCGAGGGCTGCGATGGTGGAGAGGCGGTGGGCGATGGCAAGCACGGTCTTGCCGCGCATGAGACGGTCAAGGTTCGACTGGATCGCCGCCTCGACTTCGCTGTCGAGCGCCGAGGTCGCCTCGTCAAGCACGAGGATCGGCGCATCCTTCAGCATGACGCGGGCGATGGCGATGCGCTGGCGCTGGCCGCCCGACAGTTTCACCCCGCGCTCGCCGACATGGGCATCGTAGCCCGTCCGGCCGCGCTGGTCCTCGAGCGAGAGGATAAAGTCGTGCGCCTCGGCCTTCCTCGCCGCCTCGATCATCTGCGCTTCGCTGGCATCGGGATTGCCGAAGAGGATGTTGTCGCGGATCGAGCGGTGCAAGAGCGCCGTATCCTGGCTGACCATGCCGATATTGGCGCGCAGGCTCTCCTGTGTAACCGCGGCGATATCCTCGCCACCAATAAGGATGCGTCCGCCTTCCAGATCGTAGAAACGCAGCAGCAGATTGACTAGGGTCGACTTGCCGGCGCCCGAGCGCCCGACGATGCCGACCTTTTCGCCGGGGCGAACGAAGAGCGTCAGGTCGTCGATGACGCCGGAGGCACGGCCATAGTGGAAGCGCACATGGTCGAACCGGATTTCAGGATGCACCACCGTCATGACCGTGGCATCCGGCCTGTCGACGAGGCCGATCGGCTGGGAGATCAGGTCGGCGGAATTCTGGATCGTGCCGATATTGCGCATGATGCCGTTGAGCTGCGTCATCAGCCGGTTCAGCAGGAAGTTCAACCGGAGCACCAGCGCCATGGTGAAGGCGACGGCGCCCGAGCTGATGATGCCCGTCAGCCAGAGATGGATGCACAGCACCGCCATGCCCGCGATCATCAGACCCGACAGGAACGCGAGCGAGGCGCGCAGCGACGTCAGGAGGCGCGTGAAGTTGAGGATCGTGTTCTGGAACGTATCGAAACCGTCGCGCATGTAGCGATCGTTCGCATCGTCCCGGCCGAACAGCTTCAGCGTCTGGATATTCGAATAGGCATCGACCATGCGGCCGCTGATCATCGATCCGGCTTCGGCGGACTGGCGCGCATGCTCGCGGATGCGCGGCACGAAATAGCGGGCGAGCACCGCGAAGATCGACAGCCAGACAAGCAGCACCGCCGCCAGCCGCCAGTCGAGCTGGCCGAGCAGCACCAGCGTCGAGACCGTGTAGATCGTCACAAACCAGATGCTCTCCATGAAGGAGGTGATGACGTCACCCGTCGCCTGCCCCGCCGACCAGACCTTGGTGACGATTCGCCCGGAAAAATCGTTCTGGAAGAAGGCGAGCGACTGGCGCGCGACATGCACATAGGACTGCCAGCGCACCAGATTGTAGAAGCCCGGCGTGATGACCTGCTGATCGATGAGCGCCGTCAGGAAGGCCACGACGAAGCGCACGACGCCGATCAGTCCGAGCATGACAAGCAGTTCCGGCCCATGCGCCGAAAGCAGCCCGCTCCACCCCTCGCCCGGCTTGACCGTCGCCAGCATATCGACCAGCCGCCCGACAAACCAGAACGTCGCCGCCTCGATGCCCGCCGTGATCCCGCCAAGCACCAGCAAAGCCGCAAACGGCGCCTTGGCCTGCCCGACATAGAACCAGACGAACGCCATCAACCCCTGCGGCGGCCGCAGATCGTCACGCCGCGCAAAGGGCTGGATCCAGTTTTCGAAGAAGGAGAAAAGCGGGCGGAAGATCATGCCACCGATATAGGCCGTTTTGGGCGGGGGGCAAATTAAAGATCGGAAAGATGGGAGGCTCCGCCCCACCCTTCAAATGGGTTGATATTCCGCGGTCGTAATATTAAAGTTACATCTCGATGACACTCCTGATCAAGCAGACGGACACATTTCGCAAATGGGAGAGCGCCCTTGCCGATCAAAAGACGCGCGCGCTCATCGCCGCCCGATTGAACCGCATCGCCTATGGACTTCTCGGTGACGTTAAGTCCGTGGGCAACGGCATCAGCGAAGTCCGCATTCATCATGGTCCCGGATACCGGATTTATTTTACGCGCCGGGGCAAGGAAATCATTGTGCTCCTCTGCGGCGGCGATAAAGGCACGCAGAAGCGGGACATCGCCACGGCCAAGGCGCTGGCAACCGAATTGGACGACTGACATGAGCGAAACACTGTACATTTATGACCCTGCGGAGGCCCTGACCTCCGACGACGCCATCGACGTCTTCATGAAGGACGCTTTCGAAAGCGGCGATGCAGGCTACATCGCCCACGCCCTTGGCGTCGTCGCCCGTGCAAAGGGCATGAGCAAGGTGGCGGAGGAGACCGGCCTCGCGCGCGAAGCGCTCTACCGCTCGCTTGCCAGCGACGGCAACCCCACTCTCAAATCCATGCTGACCGTCATGCGCGCACTGGGGCTGGAGCTGACGTCGAAACGAACTGGCACATAAGAACACCCCGGCCCTGGACCGGGGTGTTCTGCTTTTACTCCGCCGCCGCTTCCGCTTCAGCTGCGTCATCCGCGATGAACCCGCCCGACTGGCGGGTCCAGAGGTCGGCGTAGATGCCGCCTTTGGCAACGAGTTCGGCATGGGTGCCGGTCTCGGAAAGGCGGCCCTTGTCGAGCACAACGATGCGGTCCATCTCCGTCAGCGTCGACAGGCGGTGGGCGATGGCGATCACCGTCTTGCCCTGCATGAGAGCGAAGAGGTTGTCCTGGATCGCCGCCTCGACTTCGGAGTCGAGCGCCGAGGTCGCTTCGTCCAGCACCAGGATCGGCGCGTCCTTCAGGAAGACGCGGGCGATCGCGATGCGCTGGCGCTGGCCGCCCGAAAGCTTCACGCCGCGCTCACCGACTTGGGCATCGAGGCCGGTGCGGCCCTGCTGGTCGGTGAGGCTTTCGATGAAGTCCCAGGCATTCGCGCGCTTGGCCGCCTCGATGATCTCAGCATCATCAGCCTCCGGCTTGCCATAGGCGATGTTGTCGCGGATCGAGCGGTGCAAGAGCGACGTATCCTGCGTCACCACGCCGATCTGCGAGCGCAAGCTGTCCTGCGTCACCGTCGCGACATCCTTGCCGTCGATGGTGATCTTGCCGGACTCCAGATCGTAGAAGCGCAGCAGCACGTTCATCAGCGTCGTCTTGCCGGCACCCGAGCGGCCGACGAGGCCGACCTTCTCACCCGCTGCGATGTTGAGCGACAGGTCCTCGATCACGCCCTTGTTCTTGCCGTAGTGGAAGCGGACATGATCGAAGGCGATGGCGCCCTTCGCCGCCGGCAAAGCCGGTGCCTCGGGCTTGTCCTGGATGTCGTGCGGCTTGGTCATCATGCCCATGCCGTCATAGACCGTGCCGATATTCTCGAACAGCGCGGTCACTTCCCACATCACCCACTGCGACATGCCGTTGATGCGCATGACGAGGCCCATGGCCACCGCCACCGCACCGACAGATACATCGCCGTTCATCCAGAAATAGATGCCGATGGCCGCCGTGAAGAACATCGTGACGACGTTGTTGATGTCGATCGCGATGTTGAACAGCGTGATCTTGCGCATCTGCGCGTGCACGGTCTGGAGAAACTCGTCCATGCCGTCGCGGGCATAGGTCTCCTCCCGGCCGGCATGCGAGAACAGCTTCACCGTCGCGATGTTGGTGTAGCTGTCGACGATCCGGCCCGTCATCATCGAGCGCGCATCCGCCTGCTCACGCGAAATCCGCATGAGCTTGGGCACGAAGTAGCGCAGGATGCAGACATAGACGACGAACCACACGAGCAGCGGCACGACGAGACGCAGGTCCGCCGCGGCGATGATCGCGATCATCGAGATGAAATAGCTCACCACATAGATGAAGACATCGATGATCTTCATCACGGTTTCGCGCACGGCGAGCGCCGTCTGCATCACCTTCGTCGAGACGCGGCCGGCGAACTCGTTGGAGAAGAAGGTCATGCTCTGGCGGATGAGGTAGCGATGCATCTGCCAGCGGGCGATCATCGGGAAATTGCCCGCAAGCGCCTGGTGCATGGTCATCGTGTGCAGTGCGCCGAAACCCGGGATGAGGACGAGCAGCAGCACGGCCATCCAGATCAGCGTTCCGCCCTCGCGGGCGAGGAACGTGTGGGGATCACCGGCCGAAAGCCAGTCGACGATATTGCCGAGGAACTGGAACAGCAGCACTTCCGCGATGCCGAGCGCCATTGAGCAGAAACCGAGCACGAACAGCCAGGGGGCTGCGGGCTTGGTATAATGCCACAGGAAGGCGAACAGGCCCTTCGGCGGAAGCGAGGGCGCCTCAGCGGGATAAGGATTCAAACGTCTTTCGAACCAGCCGAACATGGCTATCTCCGTAAATAAAATGACGGAACCGGCACGGACGGCGCAAAACGGGCGCTGTCGGGAACGAGCTTCCGGTAGGATGACCGTGGGGCGACGAACGGCGTCACACGGCGAATTGAAATGGGTCTGCGAAGGGAGTTTGGGCGGCGAGGTGCCTACGCGAGAAGTGGCGTGATTCCAGCCGGGAGGCGCTGTCGACGTGTGATATCCATCATGATCCTCCCTGTTCTCGCGTTGAAGATGCAGCTTGGGTAACCCGAAACGGCGCATTTTGCCAGCCACTTCGTCGCAAATTCGCATCTGCGGCCAATTCTGTTGCCTTCCCGCCACATCCCGGCTACCCCCGAACGATGTCCGAACTCCGCATCGCCCTCTATCAGCCCGATATTGCCGGTAATACCGGCACGATCCTGCGTTTCGCCGCCTGCCTGGGGCTCGCCGTCGACATCATCGAGCCGGCCGGCTTCGACCTGTCCGACCGTAACCTGAAGCGCGCTGGCATGGACTATCTCGCCGCCGTGACGCTGACGCGACATGTCAGCTGGGACCGTTTCGAAGAGTGGCGGCAGACGAGCGGCCGGCGCCTCGTGCTCGCCTCCACCAAGGCCGCCAGGCTCTATACCGATTTCGCCTACCGCCCGGACGATATCCTGCTCTTCGGCCGCGAAAGCGCCGGCGTGCCGGACCGGGTACATGACACGGCCGACGGCCGGGTGCTCATCCCCATGGTCGAGGGGCAGCGCTCCATCAATGTCGCGCTGTCCGCCGCTATGATCTGCGGCGAGGCGCTGCGCCAGACGGGGTTTGGCTGACCTAGCCATCGCCCCACCGGAAAAGACGCGAGACCAAGGCCACGAGGCCGAGCACCAGCACGACCGCACCGACCACGGCATAGGCCGTGCCATAGCCGAATGCGCCGATCAGCGGCTGCGAGACGATCGGCGACAGGAACTGCCCGGCGAAGATACTGGAGACCAGAAGGCCCGAAATCCGGCCGCGCAGGGCGGGTGGCGCAAGCAACATGGCGCTGGCCGCAAAATTCGGCATGATCGTGCCCATGCAGATGCCGGAGACGGCCATGGCGGCCAGGACGCTGCCATAACTTTCCGCGGCGGACAGCACAAGGAAGGACAGACCCGACGAGACGAAGCCGAGGGCGAAGACGCCCATCAGGCCGATCCGCCGCCGGACAGGCGCGAAGACCAGCGAACTCACCACGCCAACGAGCTGCCCCGCACCAATCGCGGCACCGGCAAGGCTGGGTGCGGCAAATCCGAGATGTTCCAGGTAGAACGGAAGCTGCGTCGGGATCATGTAGAAGGCGATCATGTTGATCGCGGCGGCGAGGAACAGGAGGCCGAGCAGCGTGATCCTGCGGCTATCGAGCCCAGCCTCGCCTGCCGTCACAGCGGCGGGGCGGACCCGGCGCGGCTCCGGCAGGAAGGCGATGGCGGCCGGCAGCAGCAGGATCGCCACGGTGTAGATGAAGAACGGCCCGCGCCAGTGGATTTCCGCAAGGAAGCCGCCGCCCGTCAGGAAGAACGTGCCGCCGATACCGACGAAGGCCTGCTGCAAGCCCATATAACGATCGCGCGCCGGCCCCTGGAAGAAGTCGCCGACCAGCGCCGTCGTCGCCGTCATGATGCCGCCGACGGCAAGGCCGAGCACGGCGCGGCCGACGAGCAGGCCCGGCAATGTATCGAGGACCAGCCCGGAGGCGCCCGCGACGGTGAACAGAGCGAGCGAGGCCAGCAGCAGAGGCTTGCGGCCGAAGCGATCGACGAGAAAACCCGCCGCTGGCGAAAACAGCGCGATGAACACGGCAGGCAGCGTCAGCACCAGCCGGCTGAGCAGCGCGACATTCTCGACCTCGGCAAAACGGGCGGCAATGCCCGGCAGCGAGGCGGAGATCGTCGCACCTGACATGATGGTGAGCGTACTGACGAAGAGCAGCGTCGCATTGCGCCAGCGTTCCTGCGGCGAGCGGGCGATTTCCGCCGTGGCATAGTGCTCCGGTTTCATGCCGCCGCCTCGTCGTAGCGTGTTGCGATACGCGCCGCCTTCAGCGCGTTCGCCCACCAGGTCAGGCGCTTCATCAGCACGGCAAGCTGGCCGTTGAGATGGCCGGGGCGGAAGGGATTTCCGGCGGGATCGAATTGCGTCCAGGCGTGGGCGAGGCTGACCGTTTCTCGGATCGCCACGGCATGCAGCTCGGCAAAGACCAGCCGCAACTGCTCCACCGCGCGCAGCCCGCCCGATACGCCGCCATAGGAGATGAAGGCGATGGGCTTGGCATGCCAGGGACGGAAGCAGCTGTCGATGATGGCCTTCAGAGCGGCCGGATAGGCGTGGTTGTACTCCGGCGTGACGATGAGGAAGGCATCGGCCTGCAAAATCCGGCTTTCGACGCTCTCCGAAGAGGCCGCATCGAGACCACCGGGCGTGAAGGTCAGGTCCGCCGGATCGATGCGAATGATGTCATATTGGTGGAAACCCGCCAGCTCCGGCTCCAGCCATCCCGCGATCGTATCGGCAAAGCGTCCCTCGCGGCCGCTGCCATAGATGAGGGCGATGGTCAGTCTGTCTGTCATGTGTGCGGGCTCCATTTGAAATCAGGGAGCCCGTGGTATAAAACCTCAAGCAAAGTTGAGGTCAACAGCCATGACGGAAAAATGTCCGAACAGCAAAATGCCGCGGGAACTCAGCGTCGGTGAGGTCGCCGAACGCAGCGGGGTGGCGGTTTCCACCTTGCATTTCTACGAGACGAAGGGGCTGATCCGCAGCCAGCGCAACCGCGGCAACCAGCGGCGCTATCCGCGCAGCATCCTGCGCCGCGTCGCGGTCATCAAGGTCGCGCAGCGCACCGGCATTCCGCTGTCGGAGATCGCGGACGCGCTGTCCGTGCTGCCGCATGACCGGCCCCTGACGGCCGAGGACTGGCGGGCGCTCTCGAAAACCTGGCGCCGCCAGTTGGACGACCGCATCGCGCGGCTCACCAAGCTGCGCAACCAGATCGACGGCTGCATCGGCTGCGGCTGCCTTTCGATGCAGGAATGCCCGCTGCGCAATCCGCTGGATACGCTTGGCGCGGAAGGTCCGGGCCCGAGATTGCTCGAACCCGACCTATTGGAAAGACCTTAAGGATCCAGACGCGTCGCCAGAAGCTTGTCGACGCGGCGGCCGTCCATGTCGACGACCTCGAAACGCCAGCCCTGGGTTTCGGTGATCTCGCCGGTTTTCGGCAGTCTCTGCAGCGATTCGATGACGAGGCCGGCAGCCGTCTGGTAGCCACGGCGGCCGGGCAGCGACAGGCCGAGGCGGTCGGCCATCTCGTCGATCGGCATGGAGCCGGAAATCAGCCAGGAACCGTCCTCGCGCTGCACCGCGTGTTCGTCGTCGCCCTCTTCGATGTCGGCGCGGAACACGCCGGCAATCGCCTCCAGCACGTCGGCCGGCGTGATGACGCCTTCGAAGTGGCCGTATTCGTCATGGATGAGCAGGATCGGAACTTCGGAGCTGCGCAGCGATTCCAGCACGCGCATCGCATCCATCGTGTCGGGCACGATCGGCGCGGGGCGGATGAAGGCGCGGATATCGAGCGGCTGGCCCGTCAGCATGGCGGAGAGCAGTTCACGCTTCTGCACGATGCCGACAATGGTTTCCGGCCCGCCATCGGCGACCGGCAGGCGGGAGTGCTGGCTGTCGATCAGCTGCTGGTGGACTTCCTCGATCGTATCGCCGAGATCGATCCAGTCGACATCGTTGCGCGGGGTCATGAGACCGCGCGCCTCACGGTCGGAAAAACGCATGACGCCGGCGATCATCAGCTTCTCGCCACCCTCGATGACGCCGGCGGCTTCCGCTTCGGCGACGATGGTCCTGATCTCCTCGTCGGTGACGATGCTTTCGGCAACCTCGTGCTGGCCGAGCAGGCGGAAGATCAGGCGCGTCGAGGCATCGAGAATCCAGACGGCCGGCGCGCCGATCTTCGACAGCAGCGACATGGCGGGCGCGACAAGCGTCGCGAACCGTTCCGGATTCTTCAGCGCGATCTGCTTGGGTACCAGCTCGCCGACAACGACGGACAGGAACGTGATGATGAAGATGACGATACCGTAGCCGAGCGGATCGGCCAGCCAGTCCGGCACGCCCTCGGCAAAAAGGATGTCGCGCAGGCGCCCACCCAGAGCCGCACCCGAAAACGCACCGGCGAGAATGCCGATGAGCGTGATGCCGATCTGGACGGTGGAGAGGAATTTACCGGGATTTTCCGCCAGTTTCAGCGCGGACGCGGCACCGCGCGATCCCTGGGCCGCCATGGTCTTGAGGCGGGGCTTGCGCGCGGAAACGATGGACAATTCGGAAAGAGCAAAGACCCCGTTGAGAAGGATCAGGCAGACGGCAATCGCGAGTTCGAACAAGGACTGTGAGCCGTGCTTCAGAACCGCAACGGCGCCTTTCTATTGATGACGATGGCCGCAAGATAAGGGCGCAGCGGCCCGCCGTCAATCGACGTTGCAGATCACGCTCGCGTCAGACGGGTGTGAGGCGTGCAGCCGCAAGCAAAAGAAGCGTCAGTCCGCACTCGGCAGCCGGCGCATCGTGAACTCGATGCGGTCGCCCTCCAGCATCCGCCAGCTCTCCACTTCGGTCCAGTAGGCGGCCTTCGGCCAATGGTCGAACCATTCGCGCGCCTTGTCGCGCGCCGCCTGCCGCTCCATGCAGAAGGTCTCTCGAACGAAGTTGCTCGCGCGCGCCGGCTTCTCGCGCCGATGGCGCTCGATCTGGCGGCGAAGCCCTTCAAGAGGCGGCGGTCCGGGAACACGCGCCATATCGTTTTCTCCTGGCAGCACATTCTACGATGCAAACATAGGCCGCCGCCGCGCATTTTGCGAGTCCGGCCACCCCCAACTGAAAATCCGTTTTTGTTGCCAAATGGCCCAAAGTTAACGAGTGTGACCGAAATGCGATTCGGCGGCCTTGCCGCCAGCGGGAAACACCCCAGCGAGACATATCATGGAACGACCAGACCTGCCGAAAGGCTTGCCCGAGGACATCGAAGACAAGAAGGACGCTGCCCGCGCCTGGTTCCAGCACCTGCGCGATGCGATCTGCTCCAGCTTCGAGGCGCTCGAGGACGAACTGGCCGGTCCGCTTTCCGACCTGCCGCCCGGCCGCTTCGTCGCCAGGGACTGGCAGCGCGACGGTGGCGAAGGCGGCGGCGGACGCATGTCGATGATGGAAGGCCGCGTCTTCGAGAAGGTCGGCGTGCATACCTCCACCGTTCATGGGGAATTCTCGCCGGAGTTCCGTGGCCAGATTCCAGGTGCCTCCGAAGACCCACGCTTCTGGGCCTCCGGCATCTCGCTGATCGCCCATCCGGTGAACCCCAATGTGCCGGCCGTGCACATGAACACCCGCATGGTCGTCACCACCAGCCGCTGGTTCGGCGGCGGCGCGGACCTGACGCCGGTGCTCGACCGCCGTCGCACGATGGACGATGCCGATACGCAACTCTTCCACAAGGCGATGGAGATCACCTGCAATCGCCATCCGGTCGCCGATCACCGGAAATTCAAGGACTGGTGCGACGACTACTTCTTCCTGAAGCACCGCAACGAGCCGCGCGGCACCGGCGGCATCTTCTACGACTGGCTGCACTCATCGGAAGAGCTTGGCGGCTGGGAGGCGGATTTCGCCTTCACGCAGGATGTCGGCCGCGCCTTCGCCATGGTCTATCCGCGCATCGTGCGCAACAACTACAACAATGGCTGGACGGAAGAGGACCGCGACGAACAACTCGTGCGCCGCGGCCGCTATGTCGAGTTCAACCTGCTCTACGACCGCGGCACGATCTTCGGCCTGAAGACGGGCGGCAATGTGGATTCCATCCTGTCGTCGCTGCCGCCGGTGGTGCGCTGGCCCTGACGATCCCACCATGACAATCCCGCACTTGTGATGATGGCTTTACGCCCTTCGTGGTAGGATGCGCCCTGCGTGAGTCCATGGAGGAACCCGTCATGATGACTGCATTGCAGCACGCGGCGATCACGGAGCTCGATCCGCAATCCGCCGATTTTCTCGACCGTTTTGCCGAAACCATGCGCGCCGAGAGCGGCATGGACCTTCCACATGCCTATTTCCTCGAAGAGGCCAAACGGCAGCTGGCAGGCGGCACGGTCTACCATCTCGCCGATCATCACACGAAGCCGGAGCAGTTCCAGTCGTCGGCCTGCTTCGATGCCTGGGCGAAGGAGGAGGACGCGGCCTGACGGCCCATTTTCACTTGCGGAATTTGCGGGCCGGGAGGGAACTCCGGCCCCGGCTTTCCGTTTCGGTGCGGGCCTTCCCAAGCCGTCGATTGCGTCGCGGTTTGGCCGATCAAGCCTTATCTGCTAAACTGATCCGTTGAAACGACAGGAGACAGGTCATGAGACTTTTTGAATGCGGTTCACTCGTCCCCGGATGCGAATGGCATACGCGGGCCAATGACGATGCCGAAGTCGTGCGCCGCGCAGTCGAGCACATGCGCTCCGCCCATGGCGAAACCATGATCCGTGAAAGCATGGTCGACCATATCAAGGAACGCATCGTCGACGAGAAGGCGGCAGACGCCGCCTGACGCCAATCAGCCCTCTTTTGCGAGAGCTTCCAGCCGGGCAAGCAGCTTTGCCCGGCCGTCATGGAAATTGCCCGCCACCCACTCATCCTCGATCGTGCCCAAGAGCCAGCCGACCTTCGGCCCCGCCGGAATACCTGTTGCAAGCACATCCGCGCCATTGAGCGGGAAGGACGGCTTCTGCCATTTGCGCGCGCGCGCGAGCAGCCGCTGGCAAAGGCCTGCAAAGGCAAGCGCCTCGGGATCGCCGAGCCCGCGCGCCCGTGCGGAGGCGAGCGCCAGCTTGACCCGCATGGTGAGGCCCTGCTGACCGTGGCGATAGAGCAAGCGGTCGAAGGCCGTTTCGGCGAGTTTGGGCGCGATCTCGGGGGCGGAAGCCCAATAGTCCATCGTCGCTGCCTCGGCCTTCGATAGCCGCAGACGCTCGGCCAGCGCTTTCAACCGCTCCCGGTCTGGTGGCACCATGGCGGCAAGTCGCAGCAGCGCCTCAGGCGCCCAGCCAAATGCCTTCTCTGTCTCGATCAGGCTGGGGATCGCATCGATGCCCCACTTTTCCGTTTCGGGCAGGATTTCCGTGAGCACGCCGGCCTGGCGCATCCAGAGCAGCGCGCGGCCCGGATCGGGCGCGGCCAGCAGCTTCTTGGTCTCCGACCAGACCCGCTCGGCCGAGAGTTTGCCGAGGCTACCCTTCGCCCGCGCACAGGCCCGCAATCCATCGGCATCCGGCCGGCCGCTGCCATAGAGCGCGAAGAAGCGGAAGAACCGCAGGATGCGCAGGTGATCCTCCGCAATGCGCGTCGCCGCATCGCCGATGAAGCGCACCGTGCGGCTTTCGATATCCGGCAGGCCGTTGACGAGGTCGATGACGGTGCCGTCGGCGGTCGCATAAAGCGCGTTGATGGTGAGGTCGCGCCGCTCGGCATCCGTCTGCCAGTCGGTGCCGAAGGCGACGTCCGCATGGCGGCCATCGGTGGCGACGTCGCGGCGCAGGGTCGTGACCTCGAAGGGTTTGCCGTCGATGACCAGCGTCACCGTGCCGTGCTCGATGCCGGTCGGCACCGCCTTGATGCCGGCGGCTTTCGCGCGCTCGGCCACCACGTCGGGCCGCAGCGTCGTCGCGATATCCACATCGGCGACCGGCAGGCCCATCAGGCTGTTGCGCACGGCGCCGCCGGCAACCCGCCCCTCGCCGCCGTCGCTGTTGAGCAGCGCAAGAACGCGAGAGAGCGCCGGATCGGCAAACCACGCCTCACCCGAAACAGACGTCATGCATAAAGCCTTTCATAGATCACCCGCACGATGCCGGCAGTGATGCCCCAGATGTTATGCCCCTCATAGGGCATGCGATAATAATGCCGCTCGGAGCCCAGCCAGACGCCGCTGCCCCGTTCGTGGTTGCGCGGATTCATCAGGAAGGAGAGCGGCACGTCGAAGACCGTCTCGACCTCCGCCGGGTTCGGGATCAGTTCGAAGCCGGGCTGGACCACGGCGAGAACCGGCGTGATCGAAAACCCCGACAGCGCCTTGTAATGCGGCAAGCGGCCGACCGGTTCGACGAAGCGACGGTCGAGGCTGATCTCCTCCTCCGCCTCGCGCATCGCCGCCGTCTCGACATCCGCGTCGTCCTCATCGACGCCGCCGCCCGGAAAGGCGACCTGGCCTGAATGTTTGCGCAACGTCGCAGTCCGCTGGGTGAAGATGACGCGCGCATCATCGCCGTCGTCGACGACCGGGATCAGCACCGCCGCATCTCTGAGCTTCATGCCCTCGATATGCTCGATAACGCCCGGATTGAGCAGGCTGTCGCCATGCTCGCGCCAGCTCTCGTCGCCGAGTGTCAGCGTCTGCTCCGCCGCGCGGCGGCGGAATTCAGCGGCACTGTAGGGAGCAAAGCTCATCGCGACAGCGCATCCAGTTCGGCCGCCGGCATGACCGGGAAGACCATGCCGCCGGAGCGCACCGCAAACATCTCGACGCCATCGATTTCAAGGACTTCGCCCAGTTCGACGAGATCATACATGACCGCGCGCGAGACCAGCGCCTCCAGCCGGCCGCGCACGAGAAGATAGGGCTTCAACTGGTTGTTTTCACCGGAGATAACGAAGCGCAGCGGATGGTCCGCCCCCGCCTCCACGACATCGCCGACATTCGTGCGGAAGGTGAGCTTGCGATCCGTCCCCTCCCCGCTCACATTCATCTCGACAGCCAGGAACGGCGCGTCAACGATGCGGATGCCGACCTTCTCGACCGGCGTGACCAGATAGGTCCTGCCGTCCTCGTCCTTGCGCAGAACCGTGGAAAAAAGCCGCACCAGCGGCGCGCGGCCGATCGGCGTGCCCAGATAGAACCAGGTGCCGTCGGCGCGGATTTCCATGTCGATATCGCCGCAGAACGGCGGGTTCCAGCGCTCGACCGGCGGCAGGCCGCGCCCGCCGGTTTCCGCGGATGCCCGCGAGATCAGCGCGGCCAGTCCCGCCGCGTCGCTGCTGCCTTGAATTTCGCCCGTTGCCATTGTTCCGTCCCGGTTCAACCCTATCTCCGCGAGAGGAAAAGGTGGATACATCCTTTTTCACGAGATAGTCATTTCGTGGCCGCTTGTCAGCCACAGGTGAGCTAATAAGCTTTCTATGTAGGACGCGAACGCGGCAAGGCCACGATTCGCCGCGCGTTTGGAACCGGTACTGGAGATAAAGATGGGCGTTCAGAATTCCTCCGAGTCCGGCCTGGACGAAAAAGCCGTCATCGCCGCGGCCGAACGGGCGCTCTCCGACATCGCCCTCATCCGCAAGGAAGTCGCCAAGGTCATCTTCGGCCAGGAAAGCGTGGTCGAGCAGACCATGCTCGCCGTACTCTCGGGCGGCCATGCGCTGCTCGTGGGCGTGCCGGGCCTCGCCAAGACCAAGCTCGTCGCCACCCTTGGCACCGTGCTCGGCCTTGCCTCCAGCCGCATCCAGTTCACGCCGGACCTGATGCCGTCGGATATCCTCGGCTCCGAGGTGATGGACCAGGACGACAACGGCAAGCGCTCCTTCCGCTTCGTGCCCGGCCCGATCTTTACGCAGCTCCTGATGGCCGACGAGATCAACCGCGCCTCGCCGCGCACCCAGTCCGCCCTGCTCCAGGCCATGCAGGAATATCACGTCACCGTCGCCGGCCGGCCGAACGACCTTCCCAAGCCCTTCCACGTGCTCGCGACGCAGAACCCGCTGGAGCAGGAAGGCACCTATCCGCTGCCGGAAGCCCAGCTCGACCGCTTCCTGCTGCAGGTCGATGTGCACTATCCGGAACTCGCCGCTGAACGGCAGATCCTGCTCGAAACCACCGGCGTGCACGAGGCCCATGCGGAGGCTGCCATCACTGCGGCCCGCCTCATCGAGATCCAGACCCTCATCCGCCAGATGCCGGTCAGCGAAAAGGTGCTCGACGCGATCCTGTCGCTCGTGCGCTCGGCACGTCCCGGCAATGGTGTGGCCTCCACCGACAAGCATGTCGCCTGGGGTCCCGGCCCGCGCGCCGGCCAGGCCATGATGCTCTGCGCCCGCGCCCGCGCGCTCTATGAAGGCCGCCTCGCGCCCTCCGTCGATGACGTGCTGGCACTGGCTGAGCCGATCCTCCAGCACCGCATGGCGCTGACTTTTGGCGCGCGCGCGGAAGGTATGTCCGTTCGCGACGTCATTGCAGGGCTCGTCCGGCAGGCGGGCGGCTGAATAAGGAAAGCGCATGGCATCCGTCGGCCAGATCGTCGAGCCAACACCGACCCGCGAGGTGCTTTCGCGGGCGCAGGCGCGTGCGGCCCTCATTCCCGATTGCATGGTCGAAGCCCAGCGCCTCGCCAACACCGTGATTGCCGGCTGGCACGGCCGCCGCAAGCGCGGCATCGGCGAGAATTTCTGGCAATTCCGCCCCTATGTCGACGGCGAAAGCCTGTCACGTATCGACTGGCGCCGCTCCGCCCGCGATGACCATACCTATGTGCGCGACCGCGAATGGGAAGCTGCCCACACTGTCTGGATCTGGGCCGATCTCTCGCCATCCATGATGTACAAATCGACGCTCGGCAGCGTCTCGAAGGAAAGCCGCGCGCTGGTTCTCATGCTGGCGCTCGCCGAGATCCTCGCCCGCTCCGGTGAACGCATCGGCTGCCCCGGCATCATGGAGCCGATCGCCGCGCGCAACGCCGCCGAACGCCTCGCCACCGCGCTGATGCACAACGGCACGACCGGCGGCCTGCCGGAGACCGGCATGATCCGCGGCAACAGCGATATCGTGCTGATCGGCGACTTCCTCGATCCCGTCGAGGACGTCATGAACCGCCTCGGCCCGCTCGCCCGCCGCGGCCTGCGCGGCCATGTCGTCGAGATATCCGACCCGGCGGAGGAAACCTTCCCCTATGCCGGCCGCACCGAATTCACCGATCCCGAAAGCGGCCAGAAGTTGACGGCCGGCCGCGCCGAGACGCTGAAGGACGATTATGCCCGCGCCTATACCGCGCGCCGCGAGACCCTGGCTTACACTCTGCGCCATCTCGGCTGGAGCTTCGTGCCGCACCGCACCGACCGGCTCGCCTCCGAGGCGCTGGTCGCCGTGCACATGTATCTCTCCGGCATGCCGGCCATGAAGACGGAGGGCCGCGGCCGATGAGCGCCTTTGCCTTCGCCTTTCCCGCCGTGCTGACGACGCTGGTGCTGTTGCCCGTCATCTGGTGGCTGCTGCGCCTCACGCCACCGAAGCCGCTCGTCGAAGTCTTCCCGCCCTTCGCCATCCTCGCCTCCATCCTGAAGCGGGAGGAGACGCCGGCGCAAAGCCCGTGGTGGCTGACGCTGCTGCGCATGCTGATGGCCGCCGCCGTCATCTTCGCCATCGCCGATCCGGTTTTCAATCCGCGCACCAACACGCTGGCTTCCAGCGGCCCGCTCGTCCTCGTCGTCGACAACACCTGGGCGTCGGCCACCGACTGGCCGCGCCGCGTCGAGACCGCCACCGCGCTGATCGAGGATGCCGAAAGCCGCGACGTGCCGATTGCGCTGGTGCTCACCGCCGATCGCCAGCACGACGCCGTGCCCGTCGATGCCATCACCGCCCGCAACCGCCTCGCCGCCGCCGAGCCGCGCCCGCTGCCTGCCGACCGGGCTTCCGCCGTCGCGTCGCTGCGCACCGCGCTCGACGGAACCGCGCCCGGCACCGTGGCCTTCATCAGCGACGGCATGGCGAGCAGCGAAACGGACGAGACGGTCGCCGCCCTCAAGGCGCTGTCGCCCGCCGACTTCCGCCTGATCGAGAGCGACGGCGCTTCCGCCGTCGCGGTTACGGCCGCCAACAACGGCGCCGATGCCCTTTCCGTCGCCCTCACCCGCCTCGATGGCCGCGCGCCGCGCAGCCTGCCGCTGACCGCGCACGATTCCCGCGGCCGGCCGATCGCGACGGGCACTGCCGAATTCTCCGCCGGTGCGACCACCACGACCGGCACGATCACCGCGCCCTTCGAGCTGCGTAACGATTTCGCCCGCCTGACCATCGACGGCCTCGCCAATGCCGGCGGCACCTATCTGCTCGACGACGGTTTCCGCCGCCGCCGCGTGGCCTTCCTGTCGGGCGAGGTGGTGGATGCGAGCCAGCCGCTGCTTTCGCCGCTGCACTATATCAACCGGGCACTTGCCCCCTATGCCGACCTGATCGAGCCGAGCGTCGCCGATCTCTCGGTCGCCGTGCCTGAAATCATCGAGCAGAACCCCTCCGTGCTGATCATGGCCGATATCGGCCGCCTGCCGGAGGATGTGCAGGCCGAGGTGAAGCGTTGGGTGGAAGCCGGCGGCATGCTGATCCGCTTTGCCGGCCCGCGCCTGGCCGCCGCCCCCGCCGACGATCCGCTCGTGCCGGTGCTGCTGCGCAAGGGCGAACGGGCGCTTGGCGGCGCGCTGTCCTGGTCCGAGCCGCAGCCGCTTTCGGCCTATCCGGCAAACAGCCCGTTCTTCGGCATGCGCGCGCCGGAAAATATCCTGATCAAGCGCCAGGTTCTGGCCGAGCCGACACCGGATCTCGCCGAACGCACCTGGGCAAGCCTTGCCGACGGCACGCCGCTGGTCACGACTGGTCCGCTTGGCTCCGGCCGCATCGTGCTCTTCCACATCAGCGCGGAAACCGGCTGGTCGAACCTGCCGCTGTCAGGCGATTTCGTCGAAATGCTCCGCCGCACCGTGCAGCTGTCGCGCGGCGGCGGCGTGTCTTCCAAGGGTGGCGAGACACAGCGCCTGCCGCCCTATCGCCTGATGACCGCCAACGGCACGCTGGCCGCCGCCACCGGCGAAGCCAAGCCGCTCGCCGCCACCGATGGCGCCAAGGCTATCGCCACCTTCGATAATCCGCCCGGCCTCTACGGCACGGAGGACGGCTATGTCGCGCACAACCTCTTCCCGCCCGGCCACGAAATCCGACCGCTGGCCGTTGCCGAAGGTTCCGGCGTGCTGCGCGAGCCGCTCGCCGGCAAGGAGACCTGGTCGCTGAAACCGCATCTCTTCACCCTTGCAGCCCTGCTGCTGCTGGCCGACTGCGCCATCGTGCTCTCCATGGGCGGCGCCTTTGCCGCGGCCGCCCGGCGCATGCCGAGCCGCGGCGCGGCTGCCGCCGTGCTGTTGGCGCTGGCGGTCGGCGCGCTGGTCGCCCTGCCCGGTGAAAGCCGTGCTGACGATGCCAAACCCGGCGACGACACGATCCTCTCGCGACTCGACACGACGCATCTCGCCTATGTCGTAACAGGCGAAGGCGAGGTCGACCGGATTTCCGAACGCGGCCTTGCCGGCCTCACCGAATTCCTCACCTACCGCACGACGCTGGAACCCGGCGAACCCGTCGGCGTCGATATTTCCAAGGATGAGCTGTCGCTCTACCCGATTATCTACTGGCCGGTGAGTGCGTCTGCGGAAATGCCCTCCAGCGCCGCGATCAGCCGCATCGACGCCTATATGCGCAATGGTGGCACCGTGTTGTTCGATACCCGCGACCAGTTCGTCTCGCTCGACAGCAATTCGACGAGCCCGAACACCGAGCGCCTGCAGGCGATCCTCGCCAATCTCGATATCCCGCCGCTGGAGCCCGTCCCGGCCGATCACGTTCTGACCAAGGCCTTCTATCTGCTCGCCAATTTCCCCGGCCGCTATGCCGGAAGCCCGCTCTGGGTGGAGGCCGAGCTCGACCGCAAGGAAGACCCGTCGCGGCCGGCCCGCGCGGGCGACGGCGTCTCGCCGATCATGATCACCGGCAACGATTTCGCCGGCGCCTGGGCGGTCGATGCCAACGGCATGGCGCTGCTGCCGACCGTGCCGCCGGACGAGGTGCAGCGCGAGCACGCCTTCCGCTCCGGCGTCAACATCATGATGTACATGCTCACCGGCAACTACAAGGCGGACCAGGTCCACGTGCCCGCCCTCCTCGAGCGGCTGGGGCAGTGACATGACCGTACAGTTCTCTCCCTTCCTTCCCTGGATCGCCATTGCCCTCATCGGCCTTCTCGGCATGCTGCTTTCCGCCCTCGGCCTCTGGCGCGGCCTGCGAGGCGCGCTGGTGCGTGCGTTTGCGCTGGTCCTGCTCGTTCTGGCGCTCGCCAATCCCGTGCTGATGCAGGAGGACCGCGAGGCGCTATCGACCGTCGTGCCCGTCATCATCGACCGCAGCCAGAGCCAGGACAGCGCCGAGCGCACCGCCGAGACGGACGCCGCCCTTGCCGGCCTCAAGGAGCGTTTTTCCCGGTACCCGCGCCTCGAGCCGCGCATCGTCGAAGCCGGCGACGACGGCACGTCGGACACGCCCTCCACCCGCCTCTTCGACGCTCTGAATTCGGCGATCGCCGACGTGCCCCGCTCACGCGTCGGCGGCGCGATTTTTATCACCGACGGTCAGGTGCACGACATTCCCGAGGCGTCCGCCTTTTCCGGCTTCGACGCGCCGGTCCACGCCCTCGTCACCGGCCGGCCGGATGAATTCGACCGGCGCATCGAGGTGGTCAGCGCGCCGCGATTCGGCATCGTCGGCGAGCCGCAGGAGCTGAAATTCCGCGTGGTGGACGATGGCGCCGGCCCCGGCGGCACCGCCCGCGTGACCGTGCGCCTCAACGGCAACGAGATCGCCTCTGAAATTGCCGAACCCGGCACCGAACAGCCGCTCGGCTTCACCGTGCCGCGCGGCGGCAACAACATCCTCGAATTCGCGGTGGAGCCCGTTGAGGGCGAGATCACGACCGCCAACAACCGCGCGGTCCATGTCATCGAGGGCATCCGCGAGAACCTGCGCGTGCTGCTCGTCTCCGGCGAGCCGCATGCCGGCGAGCGCGCCTGGCGAAACCTCCTGAAGTCGGACACCGCCATCGACCTCGTGCATTTCACCATTCTGCGCCCGCCGGAAAAGCAGGACGGCACGCCGATCAACGAACTGTCACTGATCGCCTTCCCGACGCGCGAACTCTTCGTCGACAAGATCAACGAGTTCGACCTCATCATCTTCGACCGCTACCAGCACCGCGGCGTGCTGCCGATCCTCTACTACGACAACATCGCGCAATATGTCGAAAACGGCGGCGCGCTGCTGATCGCGGCGGGGCCGGAGCACGCGGGCAACGATTCGATTGCCGGCACGCCGCTTTCCGTCGTGCTTCCCGCAAACCCGACCGGCGAGATGAATGTCGCGCCCTTCTATCCCCGGCTTTCCGAGCAGGGCAAGAAGCACCCGGTCACGCGCGGCCTCGAAGGGGCCGATTCGGAGCCGCCGCACTGGGGCCGCTGGTTCCGCACCGTCGATGTGCAGCGCCCGCAGGGCAATGTCGTGATGGAAGCAAACGACGGCAAGCCGCTCCTGGTGCTGAACCGCGCCGGCAAGGGCCGCGTCGCCATGTTGCTCTCCGATCAGGGCTGGCTCTGGGCGCGGGGCTTCGAAGGCGGCGGCCCGCATGTCTCGCTCTACCGGCGCACGGCGCACTGGCTGATGCAGGAACCAGCATTGGAGGAAGAGGCGCTGACGGCACGTACCTTCGGCCGGACCCTGCAGATCAACCGCCAGACGATCGGCGACGCACCCGGCGAGGCCACGCTGAAACTGCCCTCCGGCAAAACGGAACAGGTGAAGCTCACGCAAGCCGAACCCGGCCTCTATCGCGCGGAAATCCCGACCACCGAGACCGGCCTCTACGAGATCACCAACGACGATCTCAATGCGCTGGTGCATGTCGGCGCGGTCGACGCGCCGGAATTCAAGGCGACGATCTCGACGACCGAGACCCTGAAACCGCTCGCCGATGCCACCAAGGGCACGGTGCGTCGGCTGGTCGACGAGAGCGGCAACGCCGTCTCGCTGCCGCCGCTTCTGCCGGTTTCCGGCCAGGTCCGCACGGTGGACGAGAACAGGCTGTCGCTGCGCATGACGGATGAGACCGTGCTGAAGGGTATCAATACGCTGCCGCTTTTCGCCGGATTTGCCGGTGTCGGCTTGCTGCTCCTCGCCTTCTCCGCCACCTGGTATCGCGAAGGCCGCTAGACGGCCGGGAAGGCGCCCCCGCCTTCCCTCTCCATCACCCAAAATCCTCCCTGAAACCTCAGAAATCCGGCCGCTTCCCGCGTGCCGAATGATGACGCTTGCAACTACAGGCTCAGGCAAGCTCACGCCTGTAACGCATAGACTGACCGATAGTGGATTTCGTCTGTTCTTTCGTCTCATTTTCTCAGGATTTTGCCTATGACGTCGATCGTTTCCTCCTTGAGCATCCCCCAGATCAAGGCGCTTTCGACAGCAGCCATCCAGAGCTGGTCGACCGAGGACGTCGCTTCGCTGACGACCTCGCAGCTCAATGCCTTTTCCTCCAAGCAGATCGCGGCGCTGGAAGCGGAAGACATCGAGGTTCTCGGCTCGGGCCAGTTGAGCGCCATCTCGCAGACCGCCATCATCGGACTGACGCTGGAACAGCTCGGTGCGCTCGATCGTGCGATCAGCAGCCTCACCCCCAACCAGATCGCCGCCCTCAGCACCACCCAGGTGAAGGCGTTGACGGAAGACCAGGCCGAGGCCCTGACCTCGGCGCAGGTGCGCGTCCTGAGCGCCGCCCAGCTCGCCGTCTTCGAACCGGAGGAGATCGCCACTTTCTCCACCGAGGATATGGCTGCGATCAACTACAAGGCCGTGCAGGGCCTCAGCACGGCGGCCATCGCGCTGCTTTCGGACGAGCAGATCGGCAAGCTGAACGCACAGGCGCTCGCCGGCTTCTCGAACGCGCAGATGGCCGCGCTCACGCCCGAACAGGTCGCCGCCCTCTCCACCGCGCAGGTCGCCCAGTTGAAGCCTGCGCAGATCGCGGCGCTTTCGACCGCGGCTGTCGCAGCCTTCACCTCGACGCAGATCCCGGCGCTCACCAGCACCGCCATCACCGGTCTCAGCGCAACGCAGATCCGTGCACTCGACGTCGATCAGATCGAAGCGCTGACGCCCGCCCAGACCAAGATGCTGACGGCCGCACAGCTTACCGCCATGGGCTCGGCTGGCGTTCTCACCTTTTCCGCCGCCGACATTGCCGCCATTTCCGTCGGTTCGCTCTCCGGCGTCAGCACAGGCGCCATCGCCGCGCTCTCCAGCGCGCAGATGGCCGGCCTGACTGCAAACATCATCACCGGGTTGACCGCCACGCAGGTCAGCGCCCTGACCTCCGACCAGATCGGCAATCTGACATCCGCTCAGATCCGCGCCCTGAGCTCGTCACAGCTTGCCGGCCTGTCCTCCGAGGACATCGCAGCGCTTTCGACAGACGCCATGTCCGCCCTCACCGCCAAGGCGTTGAAGGGCCTCGGTACGGGTGCCATCGCAGCGCTGTCCGACAATCAGATCGCGTCGCTGACGACCGCGCAGGTCAACGCGCTGGCCGCCTGGCAGATCGCGGCACTCGGCACGGCCGGTATTGCCGAATTCAGCACCGCCCAGATCACCGCCATCAACGCGAGCGCGATCACGGGCCTGACCTCGGCACAGGTCGGCGCCCTCGATATGGATCAGTTGGAAGCTTTCACGCCGATCCAGGCAAAGGCGTTCACGTCCACGCAGCTCTCCGTGCTCGACGTCCAAACGATCGAAGCCTTTTCCTCGGCGGACATCGCCGCCTTCGCCGCAACGGCCATTGCCGGTCTCAATACGGCGGCCATTTCCGGATTGTCATCCGCTCAGATCGCCGCTCTGAGCGCCAAGTCCATTTCGAGCCTGACGACAGCCCAGATCAACACACTCTCGGCCGAACAGGCCGAAGCCCTCACCGTCGTGCAGATCCGCGCGCTGACGGCCACCCAGGTCGGCGCGATCGATCCCTATACGTTTGAAGCCTTCACCGGCACGAAGCTCGCCGCCCTCCAGCCGGCAGCGCTGCTCGGTCTCGGCACGGACGCACTCGCCGCCCTCAGCACGGCCCAGATCGCAGCGATGGCACCCAGCCAGATCGCGGCGCTCAAGCCGTGGCAGCTCGGTGCGCTCGATGCCGATCAGGCCGAGGCTTTGACGCCGGCACAGCTTCGCCTGCTGAGCGCCACCCAGCTGTCGGGTTTCAGCGCCGAAGCGCTTGAGACCTTCTCGACCGCCGATATCGCCGCCCTTGCCAACAAGTCGGTCGCCGGCCTCACCACCGACGCCGTCGCGGCCCTGACGACGGCCCAGATCGCCGCCCTCAGCGCCGCCGCCTTCTCCAGCCTCACGGGCGCGCAGATCGGCGCGCTCAGCACCGAGCAGATCGGTGCGCTTTCGACGCTGCAGGTTGCCGCACTCGGCATCGTGCAGCTTCGCGCGCTGGATCCGGAAGGGTTCGAGTCGCTTACCTCGGCCCATATCGCTGCAATCAACAGCAAGGCCATATCGGCGCTGGGCACCGATGCCATCGCCAACCTTTCCACCGACCAGATCGCGGCACTCAGCACCGGCACCATCGCCAGCCTCACCGCCAAGCAGCTCGGCGTGATGACCACGGCCCAGGCCGAAGCCCTGACCTCGGCGCAGGTGCGCGCCCTGACGTCGAGCCAGCTTTACGCGCTCGGCAACGACAATATCGCGACCTTCTCGACGGCCGACCTCGCCGCGATCCACAGCAAGGCGGTGCCCGGTCTTCCGACCGGAGCGCTCGCCGCCCTCTCGAGCAACGAGATCGCCGTCCTGACCACCGCCCAGATCGTCGGCCTGACCACCGCGCAGATGGCGGCCATGGACCCGGAATTCCTGGGCTCGCTGACCACCGCCCAGATCGCCGCGCTCAGCACCGGCGTCATCGCCAGCCTCACCACGGCGCAGATCGCCGAGCTCGACACCGCACAAGCCGAGGCGCTGACCTCCGCGCAGGTGCGCGTCCTCACTTCGGACCAGCTCGCCGAATTCACGTCGCAGGAGATCGCGACCTTCTCCACCGCCGATATCGCTGCCATCACCAAGGGCGCTGTCGGCCTCAGCGAGGAGGCGATCACCGGCCTGTCGACCGCCCAGGCCGCCGCACTCAGCCGCAATGCACTCGCCAGCCTGACCTCCGGACAGATCGAGGCCTTGACGACCGCCCAGATCGCCGCCTTCACGACGGCACAGATCGGCGCCTTCACCTCCATTCAGATCGCGGCCCTTGAATCGCAGGACATCCGCGCCCTGTCCACGGCCCAGATCGCCGCGATCGCCAACCGCGCGCTTGCCGGCTTCACAACGGGCACCATCGCCGGCCTGAGCTCCGATCAGATCGCCGCTATCAGCACCATCGCCATTTCCGGCCTGACCACCGCCCAGCTCGATGCCCTGAACTCGATCCAGGTCGGCCTGTTCTCCACCGCCCAGCTCAAGGCACTGACCGCCGCCCAGCTCGGTGCGCTCGGTGAAAATCTGGCCGTGCTGTCCAGCGAGCAGATCGCAAGCCTCAATTCGTCGGCCATTCCCGGCTTGACCACCAGCCAGATCGACGACCTCACCGCCGGCCAGATCGCCGCTCTCTCCACGGCGCAGATCGGCATGCTGAACGGCCAGCAGATCGCGGCCTTCAGCCCCACGGAAATCGCCGCCTTCACCACGGCGCAGATCGCAGCGCTGGGCGTCACGGGCATTCCGGGCTTCACGAGCGACCAGATCGAAGCCCTCAGCACCAGCCAGATCGCCGCGCTCTCCAGCCGCCAGATGGGCGCGCTCACCTCCGCCCAGCTCGGCGCGATGACCACACAGAACATCGCGGCTCTCACTCCGGGTCAGATTGCAGGGCTCAATGCGGGCGCCATTCCGGGCTTCACCTCGCAGCAGCTCGCCACGCTCACCACCAGCCAGGCCGAGGCGCTGAACGAAGCCCAGATCGGCATCATCTCCTCAGAGCAGATCAGCGAGCTCGGCACCGACGACATCGCCACCTTCTCGACCAAGGATATCGCCGCGATCACGGCGGGCGCCATCGGCGGCCTGTCGGCGGCAAAGATCGCCTCGCTCTCCCCGCAACAGATCGCAGCCCTCAACACGGCAGCCATCGCCGCCATGACGACCGCGCAGATCGCAGCCCTCTCGACCGCACAGGCCGAAGCGCTGACGAACACGCAGGTCGCAGCGCTCGGCTCCACGCAGTTGGCAGCGCTCGGTGCCGACGACATCGCCACCTTCTCCTCCAAGGATCTGGCATCCATCACGTCGGATGCGATCGGCGGCATGTCGACGGCGACGCTCGCGGCCCTTTCGACCACCCAGATCGCATCGCTGGGCACCGCAAGCATCAGCGGGTTGACGGCCCGCCAGATGGCCGCTCTCGGCACCGCGCAGGCCGAAGCCCTGAGCAGCACGCAGATCGCCGTTCTCTCTTCCACGCAGCTGGCCGCGCTCTCCTCGAATGCGATCGCCACCTTCTCGACGCGCGAAATGTTTGTCATCGGCACGGATGCCATCACGGGCCTGTCGACGGGCGCGATTGCCGGCCTCTCCACCAGCCAAATCGCCGCCCTCAACTCCATGTCCGTCGGCAGCCTGCTGCCCCGGCAGATCGCGGCCCTCACCAGCGATCAGCTCGATGCGATGACGCCTGCCCAGGTGCGCGCCCTCGACGCCCGGCAGATCGCCTCGCTCGGCACCGAATATATCGCAGCTCTCTCGACGGCGCAGATCGCGGCCCTTTCGACCGCCGCCGTCGCCGGCATGTCGACCGCACAGATCGCCGCCATGACGACGGCGCAGGCCGAAGCGCTCTCGAGCACGCAGGTCGGTGCGCTGACCTCGCGCCAGATCGCCGCCCTCGGCATGGACGACCTCGATACCTTCTCGACCGCCGACATGGCCGCCATCAGCTCCAGCGCGATGTCCGGCCTGTCGACCGGCATGCTCGCTTCGCTGACGACCAGCCAGATCGCAGCACTTGGCCCGGCCGGGCTTTCCGGCATGACGAGCGAGCAGATCGCCGCCCTCAGCAGCACGCAGGTCGCGGCCCTCACCACCGCGCAGATCGCCGGCTTCGGCTCCAAGCAGGTGGCAGGTCTCGCCACGGAAGACATCGCGGCCCTCTCGGCCGCGCAGATCGCCGCGCTCGGCACGGGCGGCATCGCCGGCCTGACGACCGCGCACATCGCCGTGCTCTCCACCGAACAGGCGGAGGCGCTGACCAGCACGCAGATCGCGGCGTTCAAATCGACGCAGATCGCCGCCTTCCACACCGACACGATCGAAACCTTCACCGCCCGTGAACTCGGCGCGATCGGCTCCAGCGCGGTCGCCGGCCTCTCGACGGCGATGATCGCGGTCCTGACGACGGCACAGATCGCCGCCCTCAACGGTTCGGGCCTGACGAGCACGCAGGTCAATGCCTTGAGCTCAACCCAGCTCGAAGCCCTGACGACGACCCAGCTTGCCGCGTTCAGCTCTGCCCAGGTCGGCGGTCTCGGCACGGATGATATCGCGCTGCTCTCGCCCGCGCAGATCGCCGCCCTCGGCACCGCCGGCGTCGCGGCCCTGACGACCAGCCAGGTGGCGGCCCTTGCTCCGGATCAGGCAGAGGCGCTGACCAGCACGCAGGTCGCAGCACTCAGCTCCACGCAGATCGGCGCGCTCAGCACGGATGACCTCGCGCTGTTTTCCAACGATGACATGGCCGCGATCAGTTCGCGTGCCATTGCCGGTCTCTCGACATCCGCGCTCCACGCGCTGACCGAAAGCCAGATCGCGGCGATGAGCCCGTCCGGCATTTCCGGCCTCGCCAGCGACCAGATCGCCGCGCTCAGCACCGATCAGGTCGAGGCGCTGACGAGTGCGCAGGTCGGCGCACTCACCTCACGCCAGCTTTCGGCCTTCACCGCCGCCCAGCTGCACACCTTCTCGACAGCCGACATGAGCGCCATCAGCTCGATCGCCATGTCGGGCTTGCCCGCCTCGATCCTGTCCGGCTTCAGCGCTGAGCAGATCGCGGCCCTCAGCCCGGCCGGATTCATCGGCCTGTCGACAAGCCAGATCGACGCGCTCAGCACGAGCCAGATCGCCGGGCTTTCCACGGCGCAGCTCGCCGCCCTCGGCTCCCGCCAGATCGGCACGCTCGGCACCGACGACATCGCCGCCCTGACGGCCGCACAGATCGCCGCCTTCAGCACCTATGGCATCGCGGGTCTCACCAGCGCGCAGGCCGCAGCCCTGACGCAGGAACAGGCCGAAGCGCTGTCGTCCGCACAGGTCGCATCGCTGAGCTCCGGCGCACTGGCCGGCCTCTCCACGCAGGCGCTCGACACGCTCTCGCTGGCCAAGCTTTCGGCCATCGGCTCCTCCGCCATCCGCGGCCTGCCGGCAAGCTACCTCGCGACCCTGTCGGACGCCGAAATCGAAGCCCTCGGCACGGGCGCAATCTCCGGCCTGACCAGCACCCAAATCGGCGCGCTCACCGTCGATCAGTTGGAAGCCTTCTCCGTTGCGCAGATCGGCGCCCTCAGTGTCTCCGGTCTCGCCGGCCTGACGACCGCCCAGATGCAGACGATCTCGGCCGACGAACTCGCCGCGATCAGCCCGGCGGCCCTGAAGGGCCTGTCTTCCGCCGCCATGAGCTCGCTCTCGACGGAAAACGTCGCAGCGTTGAGCAAGACCCAGCTTGCTGCCCTGAGCTACAGCCAGATGGCAGCGTTGAGCGCCACGCAGATCGGCGCACTCTCGGCCGATCAGGTCGGCGCGCTGACAGCGACGCAGGCCGCAGCCCTCGGCGCCGACGATTTCGGCAGCTTCTCGGTCGATCACATCCTGGCGCTCAGCTCCAACGCCATCTCCGGCCTCAGCACGGCAACGTTGGCCGGCCTCACCTCCGAACAGGCCAATGCCTTCACGCCCGGCCAGCTCGCCGGCATGACCTCGGCGCAGATCAGCGCCCTGTCGCAGGCCGGCGCTTCGGTGTAGAGCGTCTCGTTCACCGATACGTCGTCCGGATCGGAATCGAAAAGGCCGCCCTCAGCGTTTGAGGGCGGCCTTGTCGTTTGATGTGCGTCGCCGGTCAGGACGGATTGTATGTCGGGAAGCCGCTGCATTTGCTGCCAATCGCCGATCGGCAATCTTGCGGCCGATAAAGCCGCTTGTAGCCGCCCCGCTCGGCGCGCAGCCGCTGCTTGCGCTGATGCGCGCGCAACTGAGCTTCTGAGCTGGAATACTGCGCGCCGGCCTCCTGGGACGGGGCCGTCGTGCAGCCGGCCATGCCGAAAGTGCCTGCCATTACCAGCGCGACAACGGTGAGAAGAGCTCTGTTCCTGCGCATCCGATCCTCCATGCAATTGACCTTGCATACCATGCGCGCTCCTTTCAATGAATGACAGAAGCGACTTTTCAAAGCGCCCTTCCCTGCGCTATGGTTCCACCACGGCCGGAGGCGGCCGGCAGACCCGCGCCTTTCCAAGGCATGGCGAACGCCTCCCAAAGAACCTTTCTCCACCGTTCATCGTGGGCGAAGGCGTCGGCAATGCGGGCACTGACGAAGACTTCGCCGTAACGAAAGGAACGGACATGCGCGACTACCGCGATGCCAAAGCCATGGCAAAGGCCCTGCGCGAAGCCCTTGCAACCCGCAACACCGAGATCAGCCACAGCGAAGCGCTGGAAATCGTCGCCCGCCAGTTCGGCGCCGACACCTGGAACATCCTGTCGGCCAAGATCGAGGCAAAACCGAATCCCGCCGGCATTGAATTCGAGCAGGCCGTGCCGATCGTGCGTATCTTCGACGTGCCGAAGGCGCAGGAATTCTATCTCGGTTTCCTCGGCTTCACGACGGACTGGGAGCATCGCTACGGCGATAATTTCCCGCTCTACACGCAGGTTTCGCGCGGCGGTCTGCGGCTGCATCTGTCGGAACACGCCGGCGATGCGACGCCGGGCGGCAACATGGTCGTCTACATGAAAGGCATCCGCGCCTTCCAGAAGGAACTGATCGCCAAGGACTATCGCTATATGAAGCCCGGCCTTGAGGACGAGGGCACGCGGCTGGAGGTGACGGTCACCGACCCCTTCCAGAACCGCATCCGCTTCATGGAGCACAAGGACTGACGGTCAACCGACGAGGGGGCTCCCCCTCGTCACTCCGCCCGCCAGGCGATGGCGCCCTTCAGGCGCTCATGCGTGTCTTCCGCGAAGGGCATGACGAGCACGCGGGCAGGATCGACCGGACCGGGGAAAGCCAGCGCATTCCACGCGACCTTTTCGAAGCCGAGCGGGCCGTAATAGGGCGGATCGCCGACGAGCACGACGGCCTCCGAGCCTTTCCGCTTGGCGGCAGCGCAGGCGATGGCGAGCAGTTCGCGGCCGATGCCCCGGTTCTTGTGCGAGGGCCGGACCGCCAGCGGGCCGAGCAGGTGCGCCTTCACGCCGCCGGCCAGAACCGGCGTCATGCGCACCGAGGCGATCGTCTCGCCGTCATCCGTGCAGACGAAGGAAAGCGACAGATCGTGCGGCCCCTGCTCGCGGATGCGCGCGGCGGCGCGCACATGCCGGCCGGGACCGAAGGCTTCTTCGTTGATATGTTCGATTGCGGCGTCGTGGGAGGCATCTTCCGTCAGGTAGACGATATCGTGCTTGAGCATGTTCATGGATCAGGGAACCGGAATACGAAGCTGGGGATGCGGGTTATCGCGCCGCCGCCGGAGGGGGGGCAGCAGGAGCATCAGCGTCGTCGTGGGTTTCCCGTGTGGAACATGCGTATCGTCTTCCTCGCCGGCTTGAGCGCCGGTGCTGATCTGCGCGGATAGCAGAAATTTTCCTTCTGTTAAAGAGCAAAACGCACCGTTCACTAAAAAGCGCCTATCCAGCATGCGCCCATGCGCTATCTATGAGCCCACATTCAGGCCGCGACCGGCGGCAAAGGAGATCGAAAATCATGGGCATGCTCGTTGACGGCGTCTGGCATGACGTCTGGTACGATACCAAGGAGACGAAGGGTCATTTCAAGCGTTCTGTCTCGCAGTTCCGCAACTGGATCACGCCGGATGGCGCGCCCGGCCCGACCGGCGAAGGCGGTTTTGCGGCCGAGGCCGGCCGCTACCACCTCTATGTGTCGCTCGCCTGTCCCTGGGCGCACCGCACGCTGATCTTCCGCAAATTGAAGACGCTGGAAGACCTGATCACCGTCTCGGTCGTCGATCCCCTGATGCTGGCCAAGGGCTGGGAATTCAAGGGCGAGAACGGTGGCACGCTCGATCCGCTGTTCGGTGCTTCAGCTCTTTATGAGGTCTATCTGAAGGCCGATCCGCACTATTCCGGCCGCGTGACCGTGCCCGTGCTGTGGGACAAGAAACAGAACCGCATGGTCTCCAACGAATCGGCCGAGATCATCCGCATGTTCAACTCGGCCTTCGACGGCCTCACCGGCTCGCGCGACGATTATTACCCGGAAATCCTGCGCGCCGAGATCGATGCGCTGAACGATACGATCTACGACACCGTCAACAATGGCGTTTACAAGGCGGGCTTCGCGACGACGCAGGAGGCCTATGAAGGCAGCGTCATCAAGCTGTTCGAGATGCTGGACAGCCTGGAAGACCGGCTTTCGACGAAGCGCTACCTCACCGGCGACCGGATCACGGAGGCCGACTGGCGGCTCTTCACCACGCTGGTGCGCTTCGATCCGGTCTATGTCGGCCACTTCAAGTGCAACATCCGCCGCATCGCCGACTATCCGAACCTCTACGGCTATCTGCGCGAGCTCTATCAGGTGGAGGGCGTCGCCGAGACGGTCAACATGCACCACATCAAGGAGCACTATTACCGCAGCCACACGATGATCAATCCGACCGGCATCGTGCCCGTCGGTCCGGACATTCACCTTGCAACGCCGCATGGCCGCGACACGCTGAAGGCGGCCTGAGCCTACCAGAAATCCGCGAAGACGGTCCGCCCGGCGATTTCCTCCAGCCGCCGGCGGGTCGCTGCGGTGGTGGCCGCCGGCAAGGCATCGAGCGTGAAAAAGCCGGCCTCGACGATTTCGCGATCCTTCAGGCGCGGCGCCGTCTGCGTAACGCCATCGCACCGATAGAGCAGGACGTGATCGCGCTTGCTCGTCTGCCTGTTGAAATAGACATGCAGAAGCCGCGGCGGCGCGCCGAGCGCGAGATTGCCTTCCTCCCGGATTTCCTTGGCGACGGCCTCTAGCGCCGTCTCGCCCCGCTCGATGCCACCACCCGGCAGATGCCAGCCCGGCACATAGCTGTGTCGCACGAGGAACACGCGGCCCGCCTCGTCGAAACAGGCCGCGCGCACGCCCATCGTCATGCCGCGGGCCAGTGCAAAATAGAGATGCGCCAGGCGTGTCACGGCACGGGCCGCAAGGCTGCGGGTCGGCGGCGAAGCGGGTTGTGGCCTATCCTGTTCCATTCCGGCACTTCGCCGGAACCTTTCGGGCAAATCAAGTCTTGCAGGTCGAAGCTTCGGGAATATCCACGCGCTTCGCGTTTCCCTAGGCGGACTTATGCTCTAAGGAGGGGGGTATGTTCAGACTTGCCCACATATCGGACGTCCATCTCGGTCCGTTGCCCGCCCTCACCTTTCTTGAGCTTTTCTCCAAGCGGATCACCGGTTTCGTCAACTGGCATCGCAACCGCCGACGCCATCTCTTTACCAACACGCTCGACATCGTGCTCGACGATATCGAGCGGCGCGATCCGGACCATCTGGCGATCACCGGCGATCTTGTGAACCTCGCTACCTCGCTGGAAATCTCGGCGGTCAAGAAGTGGCTGCCGGAGGCCGGCACGCCGGAACATGTCTCGGTGGTGCCGGGCAATCACGACGCCTATGTGCGCGGCGCCTATGAGAAGACGACGCGGGCCTGGTATCCCTATATGCGCGGCGATGCGGCCCCGGCTGAATGGGAAGAAGACAGGCATGTCTTCCCCTATCTGCGCATCCGCGGGCAGGTCGCGATCATCGGCTGCTCGACGGCGGTGGCAACGCCGCCCTTCTCGGCATCGGGCTATTTCGGCAGCCGACAGGCGCGCGAGACGGTCAACCTGCTGCGGGCGGCCGGTGAAGCCGGGCTCTTCCGCGTCGTGATGATCCACCACCCGCCGATTCGCGGCGCGACCTCGTTCCACAAGCGCATGATCGGCATCCGCCGCTTCGCCGCGACGATTTCTACCGGCGGCGGAGAACTCGTGCTGCATGGCCATACCCACCTCAACACCGTGCACTGGCTTCCCGGCCAGACGAAGCAGGTGCCGGTGGTTGGCATCGCCTCGGCCTCGCAGGGACCGGGCGGCCACAAGCCTCCCGCGGGCTACAATCTCTTCACGATCTCAGGCGCGCCCGGAAACTGGAACCTCATGCGCGAACGCTACGCGCTGACACCGGACGGCCTTGCGCTGACGCTTGCGGAAACCACGCGTTTCTGACGCTTTTCCGCGAATAAATCCTCTCGCCCGCCCGTACTTCCTTCTCAGAGCGGTCTGCCGAAAGCCGGCCGTTCGAGACGGCCCGCGTCCGGCAGATTCCGATCGAGAGGGAACCCATGACCATGCTTCGCCACACCATGTTGCTTTCATTCTGCGCCGCCGTCTCGCTGACGGCGCTTTCGTTCGCGCGTGCCGCCGATTCCGACACCACCACGCCGCCGGTCGCCACGGAAACGACGACGACCTGCACCGACGGCAAGATCTGGAGCGAGGAAAAGAAGGAATGCGTCGCGCCCGAGGACATGAAGCCCGCCGAGACCACCCCGGCTGAAGGCACGACACCGGCGGACGACAAGGCCAAGACCGAAGAGCAGAAGAAGACCGAGCGCGAGATCGACGACAAGCTCTACACGGCCGCCCGCGAATTCGCCTATGCCGGCCAGCACGAGAATGCGCTCAGGGCGCTGCGCGCCGCCTATAACCAGGAAGATCCGCGCATCCTCAACTATATGGGCTACAACACCCGTAAGCTCGGTAACATGCAGCTCGGCATGACCTACTACAAGCGCGCGCTGCAAAAGGACGAGAACTACATCCTCGCCCGCTCCTATATGGGCCAGGCCTTGATCGAACAGGGCGACATCGAGGGTGCCCGCGTCCAACTCGTCGAAATCCGCGACCGCGGCGGCGAGAACACCTGGGCCTACCGCGCCCTTCTCCAGTCGCTCGGCGGCGAGCGCACCACCTACTGACCTGCCGTCAGGCGCCGTCCGAAAACGGGACGGCGCCCATCACATCAAGATCAATCGTTGAGGAACGCGGGAAACTGCGCTCCGGGATGCCGTTCATGCTTGCAGACCCCAGGAAGAATGTTTCATATCAGGCGGTCGCTCCGGCTCAGGGAGCGAATAGAGTCTTGATCCCGAACGTTTCCTTGGAAAAGCAATGCGTCCGACGGCAGAATCGAATGAGTTCCGGCGAGAATTGGTCAATTTGCTGCCCAAGTTGCGCCGTTTTGCCATGACGCTGACGCGCAACAGCAGCGATGCGGACGATCTCGTGCAGGAGGCTTGCGAAAGAGCCATCACGCGGGCTCATCTCTGGAACGGGGAAGGCCGGCTGGAAAGCTGGGTTTATGCCATGACACGCAATCTGTGGGTGGACGAGATCCGCAAGCGAAAGGTCCGCACAGGCCAGGGCACGGTAGATGTCGCCGAGCAGGATACTCTTCACATCGAGGCGTCGGCCGACAAAGCGGTCTATGCCAAACAGTTGCACAAGTTGATCATGACCATGCCCGAGGGCCTTTCCAGCGTCTTTCTCCTGGTGAATGTGGAAGGCCACAGCTATCGCGACGCCGCCGACATTCTCGGCATTCCGATCGGCACCGTGATGAGCCGGCTTTCAGCCGCCCGCATCCGGCTGGCGGCCATGATCTCCGAGCAGACGGAAAGGAGGGCCTGACCGTGGAAAGCACACAGGGTCTCCCGATCGAAGTGCGGCTATCGGCCTATCTCGACGGCCAGCTGCCGCGCGCGGAAATGAACGAAATCGACGAAATCCTCGCGCAGGACGACGATGCGCGCGAGGTCTTCGAGAAGCTGAAGCTCGGCAGCGAATTCGGCGCGCGCGCCTTCGAGCGCATGTTGCAGGAGCCGATCCCGCTCGATCTCGTGCGCAACATCAAGGAAGCCCGCAGCAGCGACGACGACGCGCCGAAGCTCGGCATCGCCGGCATTCCGGTCGCCGCGACGCCTGCCCCGCGCCGCAGCGCGTTCTGGCCGCAAGCGCTTGCCGCGTCGCTCGCGATTTTCATGGCGGGCGTCGTTGCCGGCTATCTGATCTCCGAGCAGCAAGACACCGACGGCCCGATCCAGATTGCCGCCGCACCGCGCACCTGGCTTGATGACATCGCGGATTATCACCGCATCTATGCGCGCCAGACGCGCCATCTCGTGGAAGTGCCCGCGAGCGACCAGGACCACATCGTGGAATGGCTGTCGGCCAGCACCGGTGTGCCCTTCAAACTGCCCGACCTTTCCGGCCAGAACCTGAAGTTCGAAGGCGCGCGCCTGCTCGTCGCCGGCGGAAAGCCGGCGGCCCAGTTGCTCTATCGCGATGCCGAGAACGAGATATTCGCCATCTGTTTCCTGCAGAGCGACCCGGTCGAAGGCAAGACGACGCTGGCCGAAAGCATGCGCAACGACATCGGTCTCGTCTCCTGGCAGCAGGGCAAGGCCTCCTATGTCGTGGTCGGCCCGTCGGCGGATCCGAATCTCGAGCGCATCGCGGAAGCGGTTTCCACCAGCATCTGAGCGGCAGGCCGCCTTAAAAAATGGCGGCGCCGCTCCACGGCCGCTACTATGCGCCTTCCTTATTCTCCGCCACCACTGCCATCTCCTTTCCGATTACAACCCAACTTTGGCCAAGTCCTGCGCCGTGTCCGTCCACAGCCGCCACTTGTGGGCGTGGCTGCGATCGTCCATGAGGGTTTGATACTGGGGAGAATGGTATGAGCGAAGCCTTCGGTTTCATGTTCGCCTTTTACGGCCTGCTGCTGGGCCTCGCCGTGGTCGAGGTCGCATCCGGCTTCTCGCGCGCCTATGACGAGCGTCAGCAGCGCAGGATCGGCATCGTCGCCCCGCTCTTCGGCCTGCTGCTTCTGGTCGATCTCATCACGTTCTGGATGAATGCCTGGGCCTATCGCGACATGGCCGAGGTCAACTACATGATCGCCTATGCGGTCGCGGTGGTCGCCCTGCTCTACTACTTCGCCGCCACCCAGGTATTTCCCAAGGCGACCGAAAAGGACACGCTCGACAACCACATCATGGAACACCGCCGCGTCGTGGTGTTCTGCGTGCTGGGCAGCAATCTGATGACCCAGATACCGCCGGCCATCTCCGCCGTCACGACGCCATGGCCGCTCTCGACCTTCGCGCTCTGGATCACGCTCAACGCGATTTACTACGCGCTCCTCCTCACGGCCGCCTTCGCGAAGAGCAAGCGGGTGGTGACGATCGTTGTAGGCGTGGCGGTGCTTTACGTGCTCACCGCGACGGCGCTCTTCGCCGGGTAGGCTTTCCGCAAACCCAAAAGAAAGAGCCCGGAAGCAAACGCTGCCGGGCTTTTGTTTTGAGAGAGCGGGTCGATCAGCCGCGCGTTGCGAGCACGCGATTGGCGGCCGAGACGATGGCTTCGAGCGAGGCCGTCACGATGTTGGTGTTGATGCCGACGCCGAACAGCTTGCCGCCGGGATGCACCACCTCGACATAGGCGATGGCCGCCGCATTCGAGCCCTGCTGGAGCGAATGCTCGGAATAATCGGCAACCGACATGGGAATGCCGAGATAGATCGACAGCGCGTTGATGAACCCGTCGATCGGGCCGGTGCCCTTGCCCTCGATGCGCTTCGTCTCGCCGCCGTCGGTCACCTCGGCGGCGACGATGCGCGAGCCCTTCTGGCCGCTTTCATCCGGATAGGTGTGGTGGTCGACGAAGCGCAGGCGCGTGCCCGGCTGCGTGACGTAACGCTCCATGAAGCTCTCATGGATGCGCTTGGCTGGCAGCTCGACGCCCTCTTCGTCCGTAATGCGCTGGATCTCGTCGCGGAACTCGACCTGCAGGTTGCGCGGCAGGTTGATGCCGTAGTCTTCCTGCAGGATATAGGCGATGCCGCCCTTGCCGGACTGCGAGTTGATGCGGATGATCGCCTCGTAGGAACGGCCGACGTCCTGCGGGTCGATCGGCAGATAGGGCACTTCCCACAGCGGCTTGTTGGCCTTCTTGATGGCCTTCATGCCCTTGTTGATGGCATCCTGGTGCGAGCCCGAGAAGGCCGTGTAGACCAGCTCGCCGACATAGGGGTGGCGCTCCGGAATGGCCATCTCGTTGGAATATTCATAGACCGACTTGATGCGCTCGATATCCGAGCAGTCGAGCTTGGGATCGACGCCCTGCGTGTACATGTTCAAGGCCAGCGTGACGACATCGACATTGCCGGTGCGCTCGCCATTGCCGAACAGCGTGCCTTCGACACGGTCCGCGCCGGCCATCAGGCCCAGCTCGGTTGCCGCAATGCCCGTGCCACGGTCGTTGTGCGGGTGCAGCGAGATGATGACGTTCTCGCGGTTGTCGATGTTGCGGCACATCCACTCGATCTGGTCGGCATAGATGTTCGGCGTCGCCATCTCGACGGTCGAGGGCAGGTTCAGGATCAGCTTGTTGTCGGCCGTCGGCTTCACGATCTCGACGACCGCGTTGCAGATTTCCAGCGCCACCTCCAGTTCGGTGCCGGTAAAGCTTTCCGGCGAATATTCGAAGCGGTAGCCGCCGCCGGCCTTGGCGGCCATATCGGTGATCATCTTGGCCGCGTCGGTGGCGATCTGCTTGATGCCGTGCACGTCCTTGCCGAACACCACGCGGCGCTGCAATTCGCTCGTCGAATTGTAGAAGTGGATGATCGGGTTATGCGCGCCCTCCAGCGCCTCGAAGGTGCGGGTGATCAGTTCGGGGCGGCACTGCACCAGAACCTGCAAGGACACGTCCTGCGGCACGTTGCCCTGCTCGACACACCAGCGGGCGAAATCGAAATCGGTCTGCGAGGCCGAGGGGAAACCGATCTCGATCTCCTTGAAGCCCATGTCGAGCAACAGCTGGAACATGCGGGCCTTGCGGTCGTGGCCCATTGGATTGATCAGCGACTGGTTTCCATCGCGCAGGTCCACCGAACACCAGATCGGCGCCTTGTCGATGACCTTGCCCGGCCAGGTGCGGTCGGGGATGCTGATGGTCGGATAGGCCTGATACTTGGTGGCGGCTTCAGGCATGCCCTGCTTGGGAGAATGGGTCTTCAAAATCATCGCTTCGTCTCTTCGTCGTCCCGGCATTCGCGAAAGCGTCATAGCGCCTAACGAGCGCGAATGCACCGGAATTCATACACTGGGGGTGAAACGAGGAGCTATTGCCGGGCGGGCTTTGTCGGCCGCCGGGCGCTCCTCAACGAACCCGGCAACCGCGCGTAAGGCCGAGAAGAAGAAGCGAGGAGAAGCCGCGCGAACGCTCGGCGACAGCAGTGCTGCCACGGGAAACGCGTTCGATGATCTGTGCGCTGGTCTTCAACATAGGCCGTCTATACCGGCGCGATCGTGAAAGCGCAAGCACCCCTCTCCTGAAACTTCGGCCACCGCTGCACCGTTCATCAAAAGACACAATTGACGCGGACAATCGAAGCACGCAGTCTGGGAGGTGATCATGAAATATCTTTCCCTTATCCCCTTCGCCCTTCTTGCCGGATGCATGACGCCGCCCTCGCCCCAGACGATCGCGGATAACGCCTATTGCACCCGCCTCTACGGCGCCGTCAGCGACTACAAGGTCCAGTGCCTCTACGAGCGCTCGATCGGCAACAACGATCCACCCGATCCGTTCTCGCGCCGCAGGCAATAAAAAACCCTCCGCCGACGGCGGAGGGTTCTCAATTCAGCGAAAGCGCATCCGCTCAGATATCGGCCTGCGAGGTCACGATGCGCGAAACCAGGCCGTAGCCCTTGGCTTCCTCGGCGGAGAGCCAATAGTCGCGATCCGTGTCCTTGGCGATCTTCTCGATCGGCTGGCCGGTGGCGTCGGCGAAGATCTTGTTCAGGCGCTCGTTCATCTTGATGATTTCACGGGCCTGGATCTCGATATCCGATGCCATGCCGCGGGTGCCGCCCGACGGTTGATGCAGCAGGAAGCGGGTGTTGGGCAGGCAAAGGCGCTGCTCCTTGGGCGCAGCGACATAGATCAGCGCACCGGCGGAGGCGACCCAGCCCGTACCGATCATCCAGACCTTCGGCTTGATGAACTTGATCATGTCATGGATCGAATCGCCCGATTCGACATGGCCGCCCGGCGAATTGACGTAGATGCGGATGTCTTCGTCGCTGGCGGCGGCAAGCGCCACAAGCTGCGAGCAGACCTTCTGCGCCAGTTCCTGGTTGATCGGCCCATAGATGAAGATCGAACGCGACTTGAAAAGGTTCGCCTCCGTTTCCTTGCCCAGGGGCAGTTCCGTCTTCTTGTCGTCCTCGTCGCTCATCCAAAGTCTCCGGATTTGTCGTCAGAATAGTCTTGGTCGCTGTGTCAGATAATGCGACTCACTGGCCAAGACAATGCAACAAAACCGATAGAGGGCGATAGAGCCTGCCGGGATGACCGGAAAACAGGGTAAATGGCACTGGTCAGCCGCGGCCGCGATAGGGCGGCACACCCTGCTCGGGGATCCATGCCCCCTCGGGTGCGGCTCCGGTCTGCCAGAACACATCGATCGGGATGCCGCCGCGCGGATACCAGTAAGCGCCGATGCGCAGCCATTTCGGCTCCAGGAGGTCGACGAGCCGCTTGGCGATGTCGATGGTGCAATCCTCGTGGAAGGCGCCGTGGTTGCGGAAGGAATGCAGGTAGAGTTTTAGCGACTTCGATTCGACCAGCCAGCCATTCGGAATGTAGTCGATGACGATATGCGCGAAATCCGGTTGGCCGGTCATCGGGCAGAGCGAGGTGAATTCCGGCGCCGTGAAGCGCACCACGAAATCCGTGCCCGCATGGCTGCTCGGCACGCGCTCCAGCATGGCCGTATCCGGATCTGCGGGAAGATCGACCTTCTGCCCCAATTGGGACAGGCCTGAAACGTCCGTCTTGCTCATCGTGGGATCCTTTCGATCTTGACCTTGATACCATGCGCCTTTTCGGTTTCCGGCTCGACATGGATGGCGATCTGCGCGCCGGGCTGCACGGCGACGATCGCCTCCTCCAGTCGGTCGCAGATATCGTGCGCCTGCCCGACCGGCATCGCCGCCGGCACGACGAGGTGGAAATCGACGAAAGTGGCCGATCCCGCCCGCCGGGTCTTCAGATCATGCACGCCGAGCGAGCCCGCGCCATGGGCGGCGATGGCAGCCTTGATCGCCTCCGCCTCCTCCGGCTCCACCGCATGGTCCATAAGGCCGTCGACCGAATGGGTAATGACCTTCCAGCCCTGATAGAGGATGTTGAGCGCAACGAGCACCGCCAGCAAGGGGTCGAGCACCGCATACCCCGTCAGGATGGCCAGCACGAGGCCGACGAGCACGCCAGCCGAGGTGACGACGTCGGAGAGGATGTGCTGCCCATCCGCCGACAAGGCCGGCGAGCGGTAACGGCGGCCGGCGCGGATCAGCACATAGGCCCAGAGCGCATTGATCAAGCCGGCGGCGAAGTTGATCGCAAGGCCGAGCACCGGCGCTTCCATCGGCGTCGGGGCGAAGACGGCCGGCAGGGCCTCTTTCACGATGAGCAGCGCCGCCACGACGATCAGCACGCCCTCCAGGACCGCCGAGAGGTATTCCGCCTTATGATGGCCGAAGGGATGGGTCGTATCGGCCGGTTTGGCCGCATAGCTGATCGCCGCGAAGGCAACGATGGCCGCCACCACGTTGACGCTCGATTCCATGCCGTCGGACAGAAGCGCCACCGAGCCCGTCACCCACCAGGCGACGAGCTTCAGCCCCATCACGCCCAATGACAAGGGAATGCCCCAAAGCGCCAGCCGCTTGACCGTGCTGCTATCCGTTTTTTCCATAAAACTCTCCATGCGCATGCAAACGAGTTGCAAAAAGCCTGGCCCATCAACGCAAAACCGCGCGCACGGGGACGTGCACGCGGTTTTCTCTTGGGGTCCCTATCGGCCAGTTCGGCCGTTTTGTCAAAGCCTCAGGCGGCTTTTACCTTGGCTTTTTTGGAGAGGTGCGCCACCACGTTCTCGATCATGCGCATGCCGGCATCCTGGCCAAGCGTCATGATGGATTCGGGATGGAACTGCACCGCGGCCACCGGCTCGCTGGCGTGCTCGATGCCCATGATCGTGCCGTCCTCGCTTTCCGCCGTGATGATGAAGTCACGCGGCAGCGTCGCGGGATCGGCGAAGATCGAGTGGTAACGGCCGACCGTCACTTCCTTGCCGAGACCGGAGAAGACGATGCCGGGCTCCAGCACACGGATGCGCGAGGGCTTGCCGTGCATGGGAACAGCCAACTGGCGCAGGTCGCCGCCATAGGCTTCGGCCAGCGCCTGCAGGCCAAGGCAAACGCCGAAGATCGGCAGGTTGCGCGCGCGCGCCTTCTTGATCGTCGCCTTGCAGTCGAAGTCCTTCGGGCTGCCGGGGCCGGGCGAGAGAACGACCAGATCGGGCTTGATCCGGTCGAAAATCTCCTCCGGCACGGGCGTGCGCACGGTGGTCACGTCCGCACCGGTCTGGCGGAAATAGTTCGCGAGTGTGTGGACGAAACTGTCTTCGTGATCGACCAGCAGGATCTTGACGCCCGCGCCGACCGACGCGACGTCGCGCTGGACCTTGGAGGAATTGCCGGACTTGGCGTCGCGGATGGCTGCGATCATGGCGGAGGCCTTCAGTTCGGTTTCGGCTTCTTCTTCATCCGGGTTGGAATCGTAAAGCAGGGTCGCGCCGGCGCGCACCTCGGCGATGCCGTCCTTGATGCGGATGGTACGTAGCGTCAGCCCCGTGTTCATGTCGCCGTTGAAGCCGACCATGCCGATCGCGCCACCATACCATGCTCGCGGGCTCTTCTCATGCGCCTCGATGAAGCGCATGGCCCAAAGCTTCGGCGCGCCGGTGACGGTGACGGCCCAGGCATGCGACAGGAAGCCGTCGAAGGCATCCATATCGTCGCGAAGACGGCCTTCGATATGGTCGACCGTGTGGATGAGGCGCGAATACATCTCGATCTGCCGGCGGCCGATGACCTTCACCGACCCCGGCTCGCAGACGCGGCTCTTGTCGTTGCGGTCGACGTCCGAGCACATGGTGAGCTCGGATTCGTCCTTTTTCGAGTTCAGGAGCTTCAGGATCTGCTCCGAGTCGGCGATCGGATCGTCGCCGCGCTTGATCGTGCCCGAGATCGGGCAGGTCTCGATGCGGCGGCCCGACACGCGCACGAACATTTCCGGCGAGGCGCCGACGAGATATTCCTGGTTGCCGAGATTGATGAAGAAAGAATAGGGCGACGGATTGATCGCCTTGAGGCGACGCGAGATTTCCGACGGCTTGCTTTCGCAGCGCTCGAAGAATTTCTGGCCGGGCACAACTTCAAAGAGGTCGCCACGACGGAAACTTTCCTTGGCCTTGACCACCAGCTCGGCATATTCGCCGGGGCGGTGATCGCCATGTGGCGGGATGACGTCGACGGTCTGGAACGGTTCGGACGCGATCGTCTCGCCCTTGCCTTCCGTCGAAAGACCGTCCCTGGCAAAGTCATAACGGTCGATCCAGGCCTTGGCGGCATAGTGGTCGACGACGAGGATTTCATCCGGCAGGAAGAGCACCATGTCGCGCTGGTCGTCCGGCCGCTTCAGCTTCAGTTCGATCGCGTCGAACTGGAAGGCGAGATCGTAGCCGAAGGCGCCGTAGAGGCCGAGGCTGGCATCCTGATCGGAATGGAAGAGGTCCGTCACGGCGCGCAGCACGGTGAAGACCGTCGGCATCTTGGAACGCTCTTCCTCGGTGAAGACCCGGTCGGGCAGCTTCACATCGAGATCGAGTCGGGTGGAGGTGCGCGCGCCAAGCTTCAATTCCGATACCGAAGCAAGTCGCTCGGCGATGAAGGCCAGCAAAACCTCGCCGCGGGCATTATAGGCTTCGATCCAGACGGAGCGGCCGAAGGAGGAGATGGCGAGCGGCGGATCGACGACGGCGGTGTCCCAGCGCGTATAGCGGCCCGGATACTCGTAGTTCGAGGAGAAGACCGCGCCGCGCCGCTCGTCGAGCTTGTCGACATAGGCCGAGATCGCGTTTGCATAATCCGCCGCACGGCGGCGGCGGGTGACGGTCACGCCGCCCTTGGTCTCGTAAGCCTCGCCGCCGTCTTCCAGTATTCTCGTCGCCATTCCCCAACTCCGTTTCAGGCCCGGTTTCAAGGCGGCTGAAAACAAAAAAGCCGCCTCGAAACTTCCGGGCGGCTTGTCGTCTCAATCACGCATGACTGGTCAAGGCCGCCTCAGCGAGCCCACCACCAACCAGCAATGTTGATCATCTTTTCCATCGCCGGAAGTGTTAGCGTGAAGTGCGCGAGCACGCAAGAGCGATTGCAGGAACGGACAATCTTGCGGGAAATTGCAACGGCAGCGCCTCAATCTTTGTCAATCCTGCGCACAGCGAGATCAACGCGCAACAAATTGTCAAGCTCGCGAAATTCGCCATGTCCGGAGATTTGCCCAATGCATGAGCACGTGCTAATCCCCGCGGCTTGGAACATTAGAATCAAGGCAAATACCCATGGTCGCCGTCATGGTCGAAGAATTCCGCGAGATGCAGCGCCAGCTCGCGGGCACATTGGAAGACTACGAAACCCCTGAGTTCAAGCGGCTCGACGGTCAGATCGCGCATGTCTTCGATGCGATCTACCAGCATGAGCCGCAGACAGCGGAAGAAGCCCGCACCCTGGCCGGCTTCTTTCTCGACCTCATCGGCGACAACGATGCGGGCGACAATATCCACCTCATCGAGAAGGTCCGCACCATCATGGAAGATGGGGCGACCCGCTGCGATCTGCCGATGGAAATCGTACACGGCGCCGGCATCTAGCAGCCTGGCGGCAACCAATTTGGCCTTACGGCGTTTCCCCGCTGACCTCTTCAGCCGGGAGACCAACCCATCGCACACCGCCGCACCCTCCTCCTTATCCTCGCCATTCCCCTTCTCGCCAGTGCCGCCGACCTGCCGAAGGACGGTCCCCTGCCCGTATCCCGCCCTGAGCAGAAGACCGAGGACAAAGCGAACAAGGATGCCGAGACAGCGCCGGACGCCTCGGTGAAAGAGGACGCGGAGCGCAAGGCGCAGGACGACACCAAGGCGGAAGCGGAAAAGAAGGCCAAGACGGAGGCTGAGAAGGCAGCGCAACGCCCGCATGAGGACGCCAAGGCGGAGGCAGCCTGCCGAGCGGAACTGAAAGCCCTCGGCGTGACCTTCGAGGAGGCGCCCGTCGTCAACGACGGTGCGGCCTGCGGCATCGACAAGCCGGTTCTGCTCAAGGGGCTTCCCGGTGACGTGACGGTGGAGCCGGAAGCGACGGTGCGCTGCGAGACAGCCTTGCAGGTCGCCCGCTGGCTGGATGGATCGGTCAAGCCCTCGCTGGAAGCTGCGATGCCCGGTGAGACGATCACGGTGCTCTCCCAGGCCTCCGCCTATGTCTGCAAGAACCGCAACGGCGCGGAAGAAGGCAAGATTTCCGAGCACGCCTTCGGCAATGCGCTTGATATTGCCGGCTTCACCCTGAAGAGCGGCAAGACGATCACCATTCGCCCTGCCGACAAGGAGCCGACGCTGGAGGGCGCCTTCCAGCGCGCCATCACCGAGGCCGCCTGCCTTTATTTCACGACGGTGCTCGATCCCGGCAGCGACGCCGCCCACCAGAACCATCTGCATCTCGACGTGAAGGAACGCCGCGGCGGCTATCGCTACTGCTGGTAAGGGGACACGCGGCTTCCTATCTGTAGCGCGGCATTCGCCATTTCATCCTTCAAAGGGCCTTCCCATGTCGATTTCCGCCTACGAACTCACCGTCCCCACGCTGCTGCACGGTTTTACCGTACTCACCAAACTGCTCGACAAGGCCGAGGCCTTTGCCGAGGAGAAGAAGATCAAGCCGGAAATCCTCGTCAATGCGCGCCTTGCGCCCGACATGCTCTCGCTTGCCGGCCAGATCCAGCGCCTCAGCGACACCGCCAAGGGGGCCGCCGCCCGCCTCACCGGCACGGAATCACCGAGCTTTCCCGATGACGAGGTGACGCTGGCCGACCTGCGCGCCCGCATCGCCAAGACGACGGATTACCTTGCCTCGGTCCAGGAAAGCGCCTTCGAGGGTGCTGCCGAACGCACCGTCACGCTGAAGACGCGCGGCGGCGAGCTCAGCTCCTCCGGCAAGGACTACATCCTCAGCTTCGTCCTGCCGAACTTCTATTTCCACCTGAGCATGGCCTACGCCATCCTGCGCCACAACGGCGTCGCCGTCGGCAAGTTGGACTTCTTGGGTCGGGCGTAAGATAGAAGGGGCGCCAAAGCGCCCCTTTTTTTCTCAGAACAGCCCCTCGATATAGCCCTGCTCGTTGAGAAAGATCTTCTCCGACGATGGCACCTTCGGGAGACCAGGCATGGTCATGATCTCTCCCGTGATGACAACGACGAAGCCGGCGCCGGCCGATAGGCGAACCTCACGCACCGGCACCGTATGGCCCGACGGCGCGCCGCGCAGGTTCGGGTCGGTCGAGAAGGAATATTGCGTCTTGGCCATGCAGACCGGCAGGTTGCCGTAGCCCTGCTCCTCCCAGACGCGCAGCTGGTCGCGCACCGACTTGTCGGCGATGACCTCGCCGGCATGGTAGATGTCCTTGGCGATCGTCTCGATCTTCTGGAACAGCGGCATCTCATCCGGATAGAGCGGCGAGAACTGCGACAGGCCGGATTCGGCAAGCTCGACGATCCGGCGGGCGAGATCCTCGATGCCGGCGGAGCCCTCGGCCCAATGTTTGCAGAGGATCGCCTCGGCGCCGAGCGTGGCGACAAAATCCTTCACCGCCTGGATTTCAAGCTCCGTATCGGACGTAAAATGGTTGATCGCCACGACGACCGGCACGCCGAACTTCTTGACGTTCTGCACATGGCGGCCGAGATTGGCGCAGCCCTTCTTCACCGCCTCGACATTCTCCTTGCCGAGCTCGTCCTTCTTGACACCGCCGTTCATCTTCATGGCGCGCACCGTGGCGACGATGACCGCCGCATCCGGCTTCAGCCCCGCCTTTCGGCACTTGATATCGAAGAACTTTTCCGCGCCGAGATCCGCACCGAAGCCGGCCTCCGTCACGACGTAATCGGCGAGCTTCAGAGCCGTCGTGGTAGCGATCACCGAATTGCAGCCATGGGCGATGTTGGCGAAGGGACCGCCATGCACGAAGGCGGGATTGTTCTCCAGCGTCTGCACGAGGTTCGGCTGCATGGCGTCCTTCAACAAAACCGTCATCGCACCATCCGCCTTGATATCGCGGGCAAAGACCGGCGACTTGTCGCGGCGATAGCCGATGATGATGTTGCCGAGCCGCTTTTCGAGGTCCTTCAGATCCGTCGAAAGACAGAGGATCGCCATCACCTCCGAGGCAACAGTGATATCGAAACCCGTCTCGCGCGGATAGCCGTTGGCGACCCCGCCGAGCGAGGCGACGATGTGGCGAAGCGCCCGGTCGTTCATGTCCATGACGCGCCGCCAGGCGATGCGCCTGATATCGATGTTCTGCTCGTTGCCCCAGTAGATGTGATTGTCGATCAGTGCCGAGAGCAGGTTATGCGCCGAGGTGATGGCATGGAAGTCGCCGGTGAAATGGAGGTTCATGTCCTCCATCGGCACGACCTGCGCATAACCGCCGCCGGCCGCCCCGCCCTTCACGCCGAAGCACGGGCCGAGCGAGGCTTCGCGGATGCAGGTGATGGCCTTCTTGCCGATGCGGTTGAGGCCGTCGCCGAGACCGACCGTGGTGGTCGTCTTGCCCTCGCCGGCCGGGGTCGGATTGATCGCGGTGACAAGGATCAGCTTACCGTTCTTCTTGCCCTTCTGTTCGGCGATGAATTCGGCGCTGATCTTCGCCTTGTCGTGGCCATAGGGCAGCAGGTGTTCGGCGAGAATGCCGAGCTTGGCGCCGATCTCCAGGATCGGTTTCTTCTTGGCGGCGCGGGCGATTTCGATATCGGACTTCACATCGGCCATGCGGTGTCGCTCCCTCTTCAGCGCTTTTCTACCGCAGTCGGGCTCCTCTCCCGAAGGCGGCGCTTTCTTGTCTTGCAGCGCCATTTCAGCGTGAAGCAGCCCGCAAAGCCACGCCGTAATTTGCCGCCCGATACGCCAGACGCGACATTTGCCGATTAATTTGCGCCCGAAACGAAAACGGCGCGCATCCGAAGACGCGCGCCGCCTTGAAAGTGCTGCTCGATCAGCGCGCCAGCACGTCGCGCATTTCCACCAGATTGGAGCGCACACGCAGGATATAGAAGCCCATCGTGGCCAGATGCGTCGGCATGATCCAGCCGTCCTCGCGACCGTTCGAGATGATCGCCGGCTGGATTTTCAGCGCGGAGCGCAGCTGCTTGATGCTTTCCGTCCAGAGCGGCTCGATGCCGCGCGCCTTGATGACGGCATCGAAATCAGCACCGGCGGCGGACAGGATGCCGTAATACCCATAGAGCTGACCATAGGCGAACCAGAAGCGATCATCCGCCCGCGTGTCGAACCAGCCGCCATTGTGGAATTCCGAGCGCTCGCGGATGATGGCCGAGGTGGAGCCGATATCGTTGGAGATACGATCGAGGAATTCGATCAGGTTGTCCGAACGGCCGTCGAAAATCGCCTCGCAGGATTCGAGCGCGGTGTTGAACTTGCGCAGATCCGCCATCGCGGTGCGATAGTAGTTCGGCGTCGGCGTCTTCGGCAGCAGCGAATCCGAGCCGAAATACCAGGTTTCCTCATCGAACTGCATGTTGCCGCGCGCGCGCTGCAGGTCCGAATTGATGCCGGATGTGCCGCGCACGCGGCCGAGCGCATCGACAAGCTCCACGGCGGTGCGGCGGATCGTCTGGTTCACGCCGCGCTGGAAGGCGGCCTTGTTGTCCATCCAGGGCGTGTCCTGCCAATCCATTCCAAAGAAACCGAGCTTGTAGAGCAGCATGGAGGAAATCCAGGCGTTCTGGTTCACGTTGAAATCGATGAGATCGGCCGTCACGTCGACGATCGCCGAGCGCACGCAGGTCTTCGGCTCCGGCTCGACAACCTCCCCAGCCGCTGGCGTGGTCGCGGTTGCGGCTCCGCCGGATGTGGCGATGCCGGCATCCTGCTTGCGCTGGGCGAGATTGTAGCTGTTGATGTAATCGGGGTTGAAGCCGCTCCAGACCTGCGTCTGCCAGATGAAATAGGCATAGAAGGCGAAGAGCAGGACAAGGCCGATGCCGATCGGTCCCTTGATGATCCAGCTGCGTGCCTTGTACCAGTTCGCCGCCGTGATGAACGGCCAGAGGATCCAGGCGATCACGAGGCCGATGCCCCGGCCGATGGCCGCGAAGATGCGTTGGAAAAACGCGACGATCGGGTCAAGCATTGGCGTCGTCCTCTCTGATGCCGAACAGTTTCCTGCGGAAAGCAGCCTTGTCTTGCAGATAGGTCCGCGTCAACGTCGCCACAACATATTCGCGGAACTTTTCGCTATAGTGCTCGTAGGCCGCGTAAAACCCTTGCTTGTCGAAGACGAAGCGGGACACGAAGTCATAGGGAACCATCTGTGAAATCAGGCGGTTGACCAGCCATTGGTCCGGATGATCGGGGGCGGCACGCACCAGTTGGAAGCGCCGGTCCGGGGCGACCTCGCCCACTTTGATCTCACCGGTCGACGCCACGGTGCGGATCGCCTCCTGCAGGAAGGGGTAGGTTCCGTCACGTGCGACGAGATCGGCATTGCGGTGCATCCAGGTCTGCAGCCAGATCCGGTCGGCTTTCTCGATATCCGTGGTCGGATCGCTCTGATTGACGAGATTGACCACCGTCATCTCGGCGCGGTGCTGGAAAAGGCCCGACGGCTCGACCCAGGAGGCGCGCGGCAGTTCCAGCCGCTTGGTCGAGGCCAGGAAATCGAAGATGCGCTTGGGATCGTCGAGCGCGATATAGCTGACCTGCCAGGGCCGCGAGCGGCGAAAGCCCGGCACGCTCGGATCGCAGATGACGGTCGTCGTCTTGTCGTCGAGGAAGACATAGACGCCGCCGAAATGATTTGCCCAGAAGGCATCGTGGCGAAAGACCAGTTGGTCCGGCACCAGCGCATTCAGGCGGATATCGCCGGTCTGCTTTGCGAGATCCACCATGCGGTTCAGCATCGCGTCATCAGACCATGCATTCGGCACCGTCTTCAGCCGGTCGACCAGCCCGCGCAGTTCCGCCGCCTTGCCGAGCATGTCCTCGGCCGACAGCACCTTGAAGCGGACCTCGTTGATCGACAAGAGGTCGTCGATATCGTTGACGATGGAGACCGAGTCCTCGATCTCGCCATAGAGCGCATCGCGAATGGTGATCGCATTGATCGCCCGCGCATTGGCCGAGAAGAACTCATGCATCAGCGCAGCGGTGTTGGAAAAGCTCGTATGCACCACCGGCAGGTTCACCTGCTCCGGCGTCATGATGATGAAGCGGCGGTTGACGCGGTTCGGATCGAGATAGTCCCGGTCGCCCAACTCGTCGGCGATCTCGGGCGAAAAGCCCGTCATGTCGATGCGGAAGCTGTTGAGCGCCGTGCGGCGCATGCCGAACCCGTCAAGCGCCTTGTTATAGCGCTCGACCAGATGCGGCTCGTCCACCGGCAAGAGCCGGCCATAGATCAGTTCGGCTTCGAGGAGGCGTTTCATGCGTCGTTTCTCACCACCGCCCCTCGGCCTTCATCGTCTCCATTTCGCGGATCGCCTTCTCGCGCTGGCGTTCGCGGCGGATGATGTCGGAGACGGCGGCATCGTCGGATTTGTCGGTGTAGCGGAATTCCGAGTCGGCGTAGCGGTTGATCTCCTGCAACACCATCTCCATCGAGATCGGGCCGCGCAGTTCCTCGATCATCGCCTTCTTTTCGTCGTAGCCCTTGTGCATGAAGGCGCCCGCATTGGCGAACCAGTCATCGGGCAATTCCACGTCCATGGCGCGCATCTTGATCGCGTCGGTTATGTTCTTGATGGCGCGGCCGGTGAAGCGCGGCTCTGCGAGCTTGATGCGGTGCAGATAGGCGCCGACATCGGCGAGCGACTGGATCGCGCCTTGCTCCTTTTCCTGCGCTTCCCAGACGGCAAGAAGGCCATCCTCCTGCGGCTTGGCGTGCTGCGCGTAGGAGGTCGAGACGGCACGCTTGATCTCCTGTCCCTCGAACAGTTTGTGATCGCCGAGCGGGATCGAATGGTTCTTGCCGACCAGCATGGCGAAGATGTCGATATAGTCGTCCTCGGTCTGCGGCCCGTCCACCAGCCAGCGGGCGCCGGCGCGCTGGCGTAGCGCGTCATCGACATTCTCGGGATAGTTGGAGAACATGCCGAAGGTGCAGTTGCCGCGTATCACCGTGGAGGCGCCGGCAAAGCTTTCCATCAGCACCGCCGTCACCTCGTGCTGGCCGGCCGAGGCGCGGTCGTCGGAGCGCTTGGCGGCAACCTGATCGACATCATCGATCGTGCCGAAGCCGATCGCCTTGGGATTGATGACGTTATTGACGAATTCCTTGCAATTCTGGCCGGATTTGCCCTGGTAGGAGGAAATCTGATCAACGCCGAAATTCTCGTAGTGGAAGGCGTAGCCGGCGATCTGGCAGTAGTCGTTTACCAAGCCGGCGAGCATCTGGATGAGGATCGTCTTACCGGTGCCGGGCATGCCGTCGCCGATGAAGGTGAAGAGAAAGCCGCCGAGCTCGACGAAGGGGTTGAGCTGCCGCTCGAAATCATAGGCGACCAGCATCTTGGCGAGCTTCATAGCCTGATATTTGGCGATATGGTTGCCGATGATCTCTTCCGGCTTCTTGAAGGTCATGACCAGCGGCTTGCGCTTCTGGCCCGGTGCGACATCGAAGCCGGAAAGCGTGAAATCATCTTGCTCGATGCGGATATGCGCATTCTCGAAACCGGCAAGGCCGGTGAACCGTGCGCGGCGGGAAATCAGCCCCTCAATGGCGACGCGCGAGAAGGCGCGGGCGCGGCTGACCAGCGCGGCATCGTCGGGCGCACCGGCCAGCGTGCGGTCGAGGCCGGAGACCATGCTTTTCAGTGCATCCTGCGGCGTGTCGAAGAGGTAGTCGGGCTCCCCGCCATCCTCAACCGGTTCGCCTTCGCCCAGCAGCGTCGCGCCGAGATAGGCGGCGAAGGTGAAGGCGGCGATATAGGCGGAGGCCGACAGCAGCGCCTTGAACTGGTTGGCCTCGTCACCGGCAAGCGGTGAGGCGAGATTGCGCGCTTGCAGGCCTTCCAGATTGGTCTGACGGGAAAACACGTCGGAGACTGCCAGTGCCACCTGCAACCCGCGGCGCGAGCGGAACAGCACGGCATGCTGCTGCGGCGACAGCAACGGGTCGGCGGCGTGCACGGACTGGATGGTCCTTGCCAGTTCCACCTCGCGCGTGCGCCGCGTGCCGGCGGTCGAAACCGTCGAGACGAAGCGACGACCGGTGCCTGCCAATGTCGTCCCGCTCTTGCCATCCTCGCTTTCGAGAATGACGAGCTTGGTGACGAGGCTCTGCGCCGCCGCCTGATGCTTGGCGATGTCGTCTTCGTGGATCGTCGTCAGTCCGGCATTGAGGCTCATGGGAGAGTCCTTTTGAAAATTCGGCGGCGGAGAGCCGCCAAGCTATTTTCGTGCCCCGTTAGGAGCGATTTGCAGCCGATATCTTGAGATATCGGCAAGAAGCGCGACGCAGCGGAGTGCGGAAAGAGCCGGCGGATCGACCCGCCGCGTTTTCAAAAGCACTCCTACCCCTCGCTGATGACCTGGTTTCCCGAGATCACATGCACCTTGTAGGCGCCGAAGATACCCTGCGTCTCGCCGGCGGCGTAGAGCGCCTGATAGGCATCGTGCGGCACGAGCGCATGTTTCTCATAGGCGCTGACGCCCATGCGGGTGGCTTCGAGATCGTCGGTCTCGATATGGAATTCCTCCTGCGCGGGCGTCGAGCTCCAAAAACCCTTCTGCGCCGGGCGCTCGGCCTTCGAGAAGACCTCCTGCACCGTCCAGGTCAGCAGCCAGGCATTTTCGGGCTTGCGCACCTTGGAGAGGATTTCGTTGACACGCTCGTTGTTCTCGGTGATGCCGGCCGAATAGAACGGGCCGAGCACGATGCGGCGCAGCTGCTTGGGGTGCAGTGTGGGAAAATCCTTGTCGAGATTGGTGGCGATCGTCACCGGCGTCAGCGAATAGGCGCTGTTCTTCAGCGTGAAATCGTCGAAACGGCTGGCAAGTTCGGGATTGAGCAGGCCGCCGACCGGTAGCGGAATATCCACCTCCGGATTGAGCTTGCCATCCTGCCCGACCAGCATCTTCACGACATTGTCGCTCGAATCCTCGATGGTCGCCATATAGATCATCGGCAGCGTCGCGGTGCCGTCGAAGGCGCCCCAGCAGACGATGTAGTAGGGGCGCATAGTCTTCGGATTGACCGCGACGCGGATCGTCTCCGGCAGCACGAAGGGCGAGAAAATATCGCCCTTGCCGATCTGCTCCAGATAGAGCCGCTCGGCCATGCGGGCCTGGAGATCGCCCGGAAAGGCCTTCTGGCGCAGAATGAAATCCGCCATCTCGCCGCGCAACTGGTCGGCATTGGGCATGGCCGCGAGACGCTTTTCGGCGCTTTGCCGGTCGTTTTCCAGCTCCAGCACGTTCTGGAAGATCGGAAAGCCGCTTTCGGCGCGCGAGACGCGGAACTGCTGGACGAAGCCGATGCGGTTCTCCCAGCAGGCGAAAGAGGCCTTCAGCCGGGCGAGATAGGGCATGACGACCTCGCCCACCACGGAATTGCGGTAGAGCGGGGAATTGCGGTCGCCCAGAAAGATTTCAAGACCACCCAGCGCGGCGCGGATGGTCGAGAAATATTGCGCGACGGCGCTGTCTGCCGGTGCGTTCATGGGCATCGCGCCCGTTGAGAAACGGCAAGCGCACGATGGGGCATGCGGACCATCACTGCTTCACGTAATTCGCGGTGTTGTGCTTGTCCATCACGGCCTGGAAACGGCGGGCGAAGGCGTCGTCGGCGAGCTTCTTGCGGCGCTGGATGTCCTGCGTCGCCAGCATGTTCTTCTCGTGCATTTCGAGGAGATCGCCGATATGGCGCTGCGAGGCCGAGCCGATGCCAGCCATGGTCTCTTCCGCCGCCGTATCGACCTGGCTGCCGAGCGTGTTGATCTTGTGCGCCACATCCTGCTGGGCTGCTGTCTTCAACGAGTCTTCCAGCGCCTTGTAGAGCACGATGCGCTGCTCGGTATCGATGGTCAGCTTGTTGATCAGCGTGTTCTGCGCGGCGATCTGGTTGTTGAGCGAATCGACGAAGGTCTGGAACATCGAGGTATAGCGCTCGAGCGTCTGGCTTTCGGCCAGAAGCTCCTGCTCCTTCGCCTGCATCATGTTGTATTCGGTCGCCAGCGCCGAGCGCTCGCCTTCGAGATCCGTGCGGCTCTTCTGGTCGGTCGAGGCGGCGATGCGGTTTTCGAGGTCCATCAGCAGCGGGTTCAGTTCCTCGATGCGCTTCTGCGTGGCTTCGAGGTTGGTCATCGTGCCCTTGCGGCGCTCGATCACCTGCACGAGGCTCGCCTCGGAGGTCTTGTAGCGCTGGTCGAGGATCGACTTCTGCTCCTTGAGGATGCCGACGATCGTGTCGGACTTGGAGAGCAGTTCCTGCAGGTTGCCGGCCAGCGACATGTTGCGCACGCGGTCCGTGCGCATGCGCTGCATCTTCTGCTTGGAGAAGATGCCGATGAACTTTTCGTAGCCCGTGTAGCTCTTCATGCTCTCGAATTCGGTGCCGAAGATGTTCGTCGCATCCTCCAGGCCGATGATGAGATCGGCGATATTGCCCTCCATCACCTTCTGCTGGTTGATGACGTCGGAAATCCGGGCATTCTCGATATCGAAATTGACGTCGCCGAGCTTGGTGTCCGCCTTGGCGAACTGGTCGAGCACGGTGCTCGACTGCTCCATCTTGCTGCGCATCTGGTTGACGACGCTGCGGGTCTTTTCGATTTCCGCGTCGAAGTTCTGAAGTGTGGCCATGCCTTGTCCCCTTACGTTCTCCACGGCAGACGTCTTCGTCGCCCGATTTATTCCATCGCGGCAACACTATACGAATTCAGACAGATAGGAACCTGCCCCGCGAGAACATGTGGGACACGGCGGGCCCACCGCAAGATGGTGCGGGCAAATTTTCTGTCGGCACTATTGGGCGGCAGGCTGTTTCAGATAGGCGATGAGATTGGCGATGTCCTCGATCTTCCTGAGGCCAGCAAAGGTCATGCGCGTGCCCGGCACCATGGCCTTGGGCGACAGCAGATATTCGGCGATCTGCGCCTCGTTCCACACCTTGCCGTCCTCGCCGAAGGCCCGCATGGCCGGCGAGTAATTATAGTCCTCGATCGTCGCGACCGGCCGCCCGATAATGCCCGACAGCGTCGGCCCAACGCGGTTGACCTTTTCCGTGGAATGGCAGGGCGCGCATTTCTTGAACACCGCCTTGCCGGCCACCGCATCGCCCTCCGCGAAAGCGGGGGCGGCGAGACAGAGGAAGATGGCAAGTGTCGAAAACGGTTTCATCCCGCGTCCCCTTCGCCGCCTCGCCTCACTCGGCATTCATGATGTCGTCCCAATGGCGGCGGCAATAGGAAACGTACTTGTCATTGCCGCCGATTTCCACCTGCGCGCCGGATTTTGCCACCGTGCCGTCGGCGCCGAGCCGCACGACCATGGTCGCCTTGCGGCCGCAATGGCAGATGGTGCGCACCTCGCGCATTTCGTCGGCGATGGCGAGCAGCGCCTTCGAGCCGGGAAACAGCTTGCCCTGGAAATCCGTGCGCAGGCCATAGGCCATGACGGGGATGGAGAGCCGGTCGGCGACGCGGGCGAGTTGCCAGACCTGTTCTTCGGAGAGGAATTGTGCCTCGTCGACGAAGACGCAGGCGATCTCGCCGCCGCCGTCGCCCTTCAGGTCCTCGATATGGCGATAGAGATCGTCCGAGTGGTCGAAGGCGATGGCATCGGAGGTCAGCCCGATGCGTGAGGAGATGCGCCCCTGCCCGGCGCGGTCGTCGAAGGAGGCGATGAAGATCGCCGTGCGCATGCCGCGTTCCTGGTAGTTGTATGACGCCTGCAACAGCAGCGTCGACTTGCCCGCGTTCATCGTCGCGTAACTGAAATAGAGCTTGGCCATGATTTTCTCCGTCCCCGCGTCATGACGCGGGAAAGGCCGTTTTTCCAGCCGGAAAGGGCGGAAAACCACAGAAATCCGCGCGGCCCGTCCTTTGCGACATCCATGTGCAAAATTGCGAACCGGCGTGAAATTAATTGGACCAATTAGGGCCTTCCGGCTACGCCAAGGTGCTTGAAAGCATATCGTTTTGATGATTGGCTAAACCACCAGTTATAAGGGGAGCAAAAATATGAAGACTGCATCACCATTGAAGACCCTGCTTGCCGCCGCCGTTTCCGTTGTGGCACTCGGCGTTGCCGGCGCGTCTGCCGCCGAAGCCGAAAGCTGCGGCAAGGTCCGGTTCTCGGATGTCGGCTGGACGGACGTGACCTCCACGACCGCGACCGCAAGCGTCATCCTGAAGGGCCTCGGCTACGAGACGGAAGTCACCGTTCTCTCGGTTCCCGTCACCTACACCTCGCTCAGCAACAAGGACATCGACGTCTTCCTCGGCAACTGGATGCCGACCCAGGAAGCCGACATCAAGCCGTTCCGCGACGACGGCTCGGTCGAGACCGTGCGCGAAAACCTCGAGGGCGCGAAATACACGCTCGCGACCAATGCCAAGGGCGCCGAACTCGGCATCAAGGATTTTGCCGACATCGCCAAGCAGAAGGATGCGCTGGGCTCCAAGATCTACGGCATCGAACCGGGCAATGACGGCAACCGCCTGATCATCGACATGGTCTCGGGCGACAAGTTCGGCCTGACCGGCTTCGAAGTCGTCGAATCCTCCGAACAGGGCATGCTGGCCGAAGTCGCCCGCGCGCAGGGCGACGGCTCGCCGATCGTCTTCCTCGGCTGGGAACCCCATCCGATGAACGCCAATTTCAAGCTGACCTATCTGACCGGCGGCGACGAGATCTTCGGCCCCAACTTCGGCGGCGCGACGGTCTATACCAACGTGCGCAAGGGCTACACGACCGAGTGCCCGAATGTCGGCAAATTCCTGCAGAACCTCAAGTTCTCGCTGGAAATGGAAAACCAGGTCATGGGCAAGATCCTGAACGACGGTCAGGATCCGGAGGCCGCAGCGACCGACTGGATCAAGGCGAACCCGGCCGCCATCGAGCCGTGGCTCGCCGGCGTGACCACCAAAGATGGCAGCGGCGAAGCCTTGCCGGCGGTCAAAACCGCGCTTGGTCTCTAACAGGCAAGAATAGGGCGGGAAGGAAACTTTCCCGCCCTTCTTCTCTCCGGATAGTGCACCTCCAGCAAACGTGCCCGGACGGTTCGTTGTCCGGAATTGCGAATGGCTTGTTGCATATCGTCAACCTCCAGACTGGGGCTCGCTGCCGTGGATTGGCTCACCGTCTCTAAAATTCCGATCGGTCCGATCGCCAAGGAAGCCGTCAGCTGGCTGACGACGAATGGCAAGGGCCTGTTCGATTTCCTGAAAGTCTTCCTGCAGGCCGGCATCGATGCCGTGCTCTTCCTGCTGCAAGGCCCCTTCTCCTCCGCCGGCGGCAAGTTCGGTTATGCCATCGCCCTCATCGTGCTCGTCACGGGCGCAAGCTGGTATTTCCGCCGCTCGCTCGGCGTCGCCGTCTTCACCTTTCTCGGCCTGCTGCTCATCGTGAATCAGGGCTACTGGAAGGAAACCACGGAAACGCTGGCCCTCGTGCTCGCCGCCACCGGCGTCAGCATGGTCGTCGGCATCCCGCTCGGCATCGCCGCCGCGCGTCGCCCCTGGTTCTATTCGATCCTCCGGCCCGCGCTCGACCTGATGCAGACGATCCCGACCTTCGTTTACCTGATCCCGGCGCTCATACTCTTCGGCCTCGGCATGGTGCCGGGCCTGATCGCGACCGTGATCTTCGCCATCCCCGCACCGATCCGCCTCACCCGCCTCGGCATCATCTCGACGCCGCCCTCGCTGGTCGAAGCCGCTCAGGCTTTTGGCGCGACGCCGAGCCAGGTGCTGCGAAAGGTGGAACTGCCCTTCGCCACGCCGCAGATCATGGCCGGTCTCACCCAGACCATCATGCTCTCGCTGTCGATGGTGGTCATCGCCGCCCTCGTCGGCGCCAAGGGTCTTGGCGTTCCCGTGGTGCGCGCGCTCAACACCGTGAACATCTCCATGGGCTTCGAGGCCGGCCTCTGTATCGTGATCCTCGCAATCATCCTCGACCGCCTCTTCCGCTCTTCCGATGATGGAGACGCATGATGACCGAATCCGTCGTCTTCAAGAACGTCTCCATCATCTTCGGCGACAATCCGCAAAGGGCGCTTGCACTCGCCGATGCCGGCAAATCGCGTGACGAGATCGGCGCGGAAACCGGCCTGGTGCTCGGTGTTGCGGACGCAACGCTGTCGATCACCGAGGGCGAAATCCTTGTGCTGATGGGTCTGTCGGGCTCCGGCAAGTCGACCTTGCTGCGCGCCGTCAACGGGCTTGCCCCCGTGGTGCGCGGCGAGGTGCAGGTGAAAGCCGGCAGCAGCTTCGTCAATCCCTATGCTACGACGCCGAAGGCGCTGCGCGATTTCCGCATGCACACTGTCTCCATGGTGTTCCAGCAGTTCGCGCTCCTGCCCTGGCGCACGGTCGCCGACAATGTCGGCTTCGGCCTCGAATTGGCCAATGTGCCCGAGGCCGAGCGCAAGGCGCGCGTCGCCGAACAGCTGGAACTCGTCAATCTCGGCAAGTGGGCGAACCGCAAGGTCAACGAACTCTCGGGCGGCATGCAGCAGCGCGTCGGCCTTGCCCGCGCCTTCGCGACGGGCGCGCCGATCCTGCTGATGGACGAACCGTTCTCGGCGCTCGATCCGCTGATCCGCACGCGTCTTCAGGACGAACTGCTGGAATTCCAGCGCCGGCTGAAGAAGACGATCATCTTCGTCAGCCACGATCTCGACGAGGCCTTCCGCATCGGCAACCGCATCGCCATCATGGAAGGCGGGCGCATCATCCAGTGCGGCACGCCGCAGGAGATCGTGAAGAACCCGGCCAACCAGTATGTCGCGGATTTCGTGCAGAACATGAACCCGATCAACATGCTGACCGCCGCCGACGTCATGCAGCACGGCGCCTCCGCCAATGGCGGCGTGACGGCGACGGCGACCGCCCAGACCCCGCTCGTCGATATCCTCGACGCCATGTCGCGCACGCCCGGCAATGTCGGTGTGGTCGACAATGGCACGGTCATCGGCACGATCAACGCACAGGATATCGTGAACGGACTGACGCGGCACCGCCGCCGCGGCTGACAGCCCGCCCCGATCGGATTAGATAAGGCAGCGCCCCGAAACGGGCGCTGCCTTTTTCATTGCGAAGACCGGGAGAACGAAATGAGCGAGAAGGACAAGCCGAGCGTGCTGCGCGAAACGGACGACGAGGCCCGCCGCCTCGCCCGCACCCTGCTGCGCTCCGCCCGCAGCTGCGCGCTCGCCGTGCTCGAGCCGGAAACCGGCATGCCCTTCGCCAGCCGCACGCTGACCGGCACCGACACGGACGGCACGCCCGTCATCCTCGTCTCGGCGCTCTCCGTCCACACCCAGGCATTGCGCGCCGACCCGCGCGCCTCGCTACTGGCCGGCGAGCCCGGCAAGGGCGATCCGCTCGCCCATCCGCGCCTTACCGTGATCTGCGTAGCCGAAGAGGTCGCTCGCGACAGCGACGCCCATGTGGGCCTGCGCGAGCGCTTCGTGCGCCGCCACCCCAAGGCAAAGCTCTATGTCGATTTCCCCGACTTCGCCTTCTTCCGCCTCGTGCCGCTGCGCGCCCATCTCAACGGCGGCTTCGGCAAGGCTTTCGTGCTGACGGGCGAGGACCTGCTGATTCGCTCCGCCGCCCGCGGCGCACTCGCCGAAATGGAGACCGGCGCCATCGAGCACATGAACAGCGATCACGCGGAAGCCGCCGGCATCTATGCCCGCCGCTATTGCGGCGCCAAGGATGGCGACTGGATCATCGTCGGCCTCGATGCGGCGGGAATAGACCTCGCAAGCGGCGACAAACTGAAGCGGCTGGAATATTCACGCGAACTTGATCAGGCCTCGGAACTGCGCGGCGAGCTTGCGCGTTTGCTTCGCGAAGCAAGGGCAGCGGACTGATAGATCAGGCGTTTCTGATCCGTCCAGCTGGACGCTTTCGGTGTCGAGAACGGGTCACCTATCGCTATGCGTGCGCCCTACCCCCATTTCTTGCTCTTGATGGGGGAGGTTTTGTTTATATGCTAACAAGCGCATTCACATAAAATCACATGATTTGAAGCGGAAACGCCCAAAGGAGTTTCAGATGGACAAAATTTCAGACGCAGAACATGCGCAGGCCGAAGTTGCATCCGACTTTCTTTCCGCCATGGCGAACCCCAAGCGTCTCCTGATCCTGAAAGTTCTGGTCGAGGGCGAGATCGCCGTCGGCGCGCTCGCCGGCCAGGTCGGCCTCAGCCAGTCGGCGCTCTCGCAGCACCTGTCGAAGCTGCGTGCGCAGAATCTGGTGACCACCCGCCGTGACGCCCAGACGATCTACTATTCCAGCAAATCGGATGCCGTGTTGACCGTGCTTGCCGCGCTCGACCGCATCTACAAGGCCCCCGGCAACGGCGCTTCGGAAAAGAAACTCCGCATCGCCTGAACGACCCGAGCCTGTCGATCGACAACGCCCCGGATCGCCTTCCGGGGCGTTTTGTTTTGGCACGTTACGTTGCGCGGCATTCCGGAAGCGGGCTAAGACACCGGACAAAGCCGACCGGCTGCACGCAATCGTTGGAGCAAGACTTTGCGCAAATCCCGCAGCGAGATGGACGCGCTCATAAACGACATCGTCAACGAACCGAAACGGGACAACAGCGCCTATCTGGCCGCTATTGCCGAAGCGCGGGACGCGATCGCGAAGGCGGAAGCGCATTTCGGCGCGCCCGTCAAAGTGACGACCAAGACCAAGGCAAAAGCCAACGGCAAATTCGTGGTGAAACTGATTTTCGAGAAGGCCGACTGAGCCCGCAAAAGCGGCCCGACCGGCCGGCGAACATCGCTTGACGCTCTTGGGCGTCTTGATAATTTGACCATCGGGTAAAAATCACCGTCCGGGCTGGCCCGGCATTCCAAACACCATGGAGAGACCGCATGTCCAACCGCCTCAACACACCCAACGATCTGCGCGCCTTCTGGATGCCATTCACGGCCAACCGGCAGTTCAAGAAGGAACCGCGGCTCTTCGTCGGCGCCAAGGACATGTATTACACGACCCATGACGGCCGTCAGGTGCTGGACGGCACCGCAGGCCTCTGGTGCGTCAACGCCGGCCACTGTCGCCCGAAGATCACCGAGGCGATCCGCGAGCAGGCCGGCGAACTCGACTATGCGCCCGCCTTCCAGCTCGGCCATCCCAAGGCCTTCGAGCTTGCCAACCGCCTCGTCGATATCGCGCCCGAGGGCATGAACCACGTGCTCTACACCAATTCCGGCTCGGAATCGGTCGAGACCGCGCTGAAGGTGGCGCTCGCCTATCACCGCGCCAAGGGCGACGGCTCGCGCTTTCGCCTCATCGGCCGCGAGCGCGGCTATCACGGCGTCAATTTCGGCGGCATCTCCGTCGGCGGCATCGTCTCGAACCGCAAGATGTTCGGCACGCTCCTGACCGGCGTCGACCACATGCCGCACACCCACTTCCCCGACAAGAACGCGTTTTCGCGCGGCGAGCCGGAGCATGGCGGCGACATCGCCAGCGAATTGCAGCGCATCATCACGCTGCATGACGCCTCCACCATCGCCGCCGTCATCGTCGAGCCGGTCGCCGGCTCCACCGGCGTGCTCATCCCGCCGAAGGGCTATCTCCAGAAGCTGCGCGAGATCTGCACGCAGCACGGCATCCTCCTGATCTTCGACGAAGTCATCACCGGTTTCGGCCGCCTCGGCGCCCCCTTCGCCGCACAGTATTTCGATGTGAAGCCCGACATCATCACCACCGCCAAGGGTCTGACCAACGGCGTGATCCCGATGGGCGCCGTCTTCGTGACGTCGGAAATCCACGACACGTTCATGAACGGCCCGGAGCACATGATCGAGTTCTTCCACGGCTATACCTATTCCGGCAACCCGATCGCCTGCGCCGCGGCCCTCGGCACGCTCGACACCTACAAGGAAGAAGGCCTGCTGACCCGCGCCAGCGAGCTTGCTTCCTACTGGGAAGACGGCCTGCATTCGCTGAAGGATTGCCCCAACGTCATCGATATCCGAAATGTCGGCCTGATCGGCGCCGTCGAGCTCTCGCCGATCGCCGGCGAGCCGACCAAGCGCGCCTTCAACGCCTTCCTCAAGGCCTATGAGCAGGGCCTGCTCATCCGTACGACGGGCGACATCATCGCGCTCTCGCCGCCGCTGATCGCCGAAAAGCACCATATCGACGAGCTGTTCGGCAAGCTACGCGACGTGCTTCAGAACAACATCTGATCCGGTCTATCGGGACCACGGACATGGCGGCTTCGGCCGCCATTTTCGTTTGAGGATCAAAGCCGGCGCAGTTGGCCGGAATAGTGCACGACGGTGCCGATGCCGGGCAGAGCGATCGGCACGTCGAAGCAGAAATCCTCACCCTCCGCCCACTCCCGCGCCTCGCTTCTCGGCGCAAGCCAAAGCGGCATGGGAACACCGAAGACGAACCAGCCGCGCATCACCATCGTCAGGCCGTGTGCATCGGACGGCAGATCGAAGGAAAACCGCATTGGCCCGAAGCGTTCGACAAGGCGCGTACCGGACTGGCTGAGTTCGCTTGAAAAGCACTTGCCGGCAAAATCCCGCGTCCAGCGCTCCACCCCGTCGCGCTCCTCGAAGGCGACATGCAGATCATGCTCACCCTCCGGCGGAAAGCGCATGACGGCGCAGACCAGCCGGGCCAGCAGCGAGCGGCCACGCCGGACCCACCCGCGCCCGGCAGCGCCGCCATCCCCGATGACGTCATGCATCCCACGGACCGGCTCCGGCAGACGACTGTAGTCCGGGCCGATCACACGGCGGTAGAGCGGCACATAGGGCCTGTCCTCCACCGCATGGGCAATCGCCAGCCGCGAAAAATGCGGTTCGAAATCCTCCAGTGCAACCGCGCCCGCCGCATGGCGTGACCCCGGCGCGAGCGTGCCCGCGGCAATGGCATTGGCCAAAACATGGGCGGCAATAGTCGGGATTTCCGGACCGTCTCCCTCTTCGGCAATCAGCGTCCAGCGCCGAACGCGCGCGCCATCCTCACCCCATGCCTTCACCTCGATCGCCATGGCCGACCGATCCGAGCCGAGGCGCGCGCTCAAGCTTTGCAGCGGTAACAGCCATCTGGCGAAAGGCGACAGCGATGCTAGCCATCCCCATTTCACCGGCCAGCTGAGCAGCCACAACGTGAGAAGCTGAAACGCGAATTCCGGCCCCGCGCGAAAAATCGTCGCCGGGCGGCCGGGAACGGTATCCGGCACGATCGTATGATCCGGCACATCGGCAAGCGCCACCAGCCGGCGTATCGGCGTACGGCCTGGCACCTCGAAACGCTCCCGCCGCAGCCGGTGCCAGCCGGTCTCCTCACGCCAGCGTCCGGCACGCCACAGGCGGAGCGGCTGGCCGACATAACTCAGGATCGCCGCCGCCACCGATGCGCCCGCCGTCGCACGGTTCGAAGCGCTGATCGCCATCTCGATTGAGCGTACTTCAACCATATCCTTGCACAGCGCGGCAATGACCGCGCCGGAAAGGGCCGGAACGCTCGATCCGCCGGAGATGACAATGACGTTGGCCGCCCGCGCCGCCGCATCCAGCCGGGCGATGCCGCTGACGAAATCGCGGGCGTCGGCGAGATCGACATAGTGCACGCCGCAGGCGATGCAGGCTTCAACGACGCGATAGCTGCTGCCCTGAAACGGCCCGGCCGCATCGATCAGGAGAAAGGGACGATGCGCCGTGAGCACGGGTCGCAGGTCGCCGTTCCGGTCGGCCACCAGCGCCTGCGCCTGGGGCAATTCCGCCGCAAGGCGCTCGGCGGCTTCGCGATTGCGCCCAGCCACCAGCACCGCCCAGCCATCCGCCGCCAGCCGCCGGCAGAGACGAGCGCCGAACCCACCGTAACCGCCGAGAACGACCACGCTTCTCAAAGCACGCGTTCTGCATCGCCGGGCGACGGCACCCAGCAGGTTTCGCGCCGCCCGAAGATGCGGTAGCGATTGCGCGCCAGCCAGCGATAGGCGGGATCGCGCAGAAAGCCGGGAATGAACCGCAGCACGGCAATGGCCTTCCAGGGCCAGCCGAGACCGGCATAGATCGCCAGCACTGCATCGCTGTCCTTCAGCACGGCATCGCCGTCAACGATGATCAGGCTTTCCGGATTGGCCGGATCGATGCCGAAACGGCGATAGAGCGCCGCCCCCGTGGCCTTCTGCATGGACGCGAGGCGGAAGCGGCGGGCGCGATCATGCCGCAGCACGAATTGCGCATTGGCCGAGCAGAGAATGCACTCTGCATCGAAAACGATGATCGGCCCCGCCTTGTCGTCCTGTTTCATGCCGTCATCCTATTTCGGCGCTCCGGTGCTATCAACCGAATTCCCCCAACAGTCGGCGCGCAAAACCCGGCGATCCGCGCTAGACTGCGACAATTGTCCGTGAAAGGAGATTCGATGCCGAGCCTCACCCGCATTGCCAATGCTGACCTTTCGGTCGACGTCTCCTCGCTTGGCGCCGAAATGCAGTCAATCACCACAACGGACGGCAAGGCCTGGCTCTGGAACGGCGACGCCGCCTTCTGGACGGGGCGCTCGCCCGTGCTTTTCCCCATCGTCGGCAAGGCGCCCGATGACACGGTCATGATCGACGGAACGGCCTATGCGATGGCCCAGCACGGTTTTGCCCGGCGGCGGGAATTTGCGCTCGAAAGCACGACGGCCACCGCCTGCCGCTACCGGCTCGAAGCCTCCGAGGAAACCCGTGCCGTCTATCCCTTCGACTTCGGGCTCACCGTCGAGCACAGTCTCGACGGCCGGACGCTGACCGTGGTCTCCACGGTGGAAAACCGCGGCGACACGCCCATGCCCTTCGGTTTCGGCTATCACCCCGCCTTCCTCTGGCCGCTGCCCGGCGGCGCTGGAAAACCACACACGATAACGCTCGACAATGCCGGCGAGCCGAAGCGCCAGCCCCTGGAAAAGGGACTGCTCTCGACAAGCCGCATACCTTCCCCCTTCGACAATGGCCGGATCGAGCTGGCGCAGGATCAATTCCTCGACGATGCGATGGTCTTTCCCGAGGGCGCTGGTGACGGCCTCACCTACGCCGCCGAGGGTGGGCCGGCGCTGAAATTTCACTTCGAGAACCTGCCGAACCTCGCGCTCTGGACGAAACCCGGTGCGCCCTTTCTCTGCATCGAGCCCTGGCACGGCACGGCGGCGGAATTCGGCAGGTCACGTGAATTGCGCGATCGTCCCTTCACGACGGTGCTTCTCCCCGGAGAAAACCGCCGTTTCGCCTTCTCCGTCACCTTTCCCGGCTGATCGGCCTTTCTTCTCGCCGGGACGTCGCTAGAGTCTTTTGAAAAGGATTCGGGAGACATCGCCATGGCCGATTTGGAACGCTACATCGATCAGGGAACCGGTCGCGAGCCCGCCGACATCGTGCTCAAGGGCGGGCAATTCTTCGATCTCGTTACGGGTGAGCTGGTCGCCTCCGATATTGCGATTTCGGGCGAGCGTATCGTCGGCACCTGCGGTCCTTACAAGGGCCGCACGGAGATCGACATTACCGGCCGCATCGTCGTGCCCGGCTTCATCGATACGCATCTGCACATCGAATCCTCGCTGGTCACGCCGCATGAATTCGACCGCTGCGTGCTGCCCTATGGCGTGACGACCGTCATCTGCGATCCGCACGAGATCGCCAATGTGCTGGGCAGCGAAGGCATCGAATTCTTCCTGGACAGCGCGCTGGAAACCATCATGGACATCCGCGTGCAGCTGTCGAGCTGCGTGCCGGCGACGCATCTGGAAACGTCGGGCGCCGATCTGCCGATCGAGCGCCTGCTGCCCTTCCGCCATCACCCGAAGGTCATCGGCCTCGCCGAATTCATGAATTTTCCCGGTGTCATCCACAAGGATCCCGTCTGTCTTGCCAAGCTCGAGGCCTTTCAGGGCGGCCATATCGACGGCCACGCACCGCTTCTGCGCGGCAATGACCTCAACGGCTATCTCTCGGCCGGCATCCGCACTGAGCATGAATGCACGAGCGCCGAGGAGGCGCTGGAAAAAATCCGCAAAGGCATGCACATTCTCGTGCGCGAGGGCTCCGTCTCCAAGGACCTGCACGCCCTGCTCCCCATCATCACCGAACGCCTCTCGCCCTTCATCGCGCTCTGCACGGATGACCGCAACCCGCTCGACATCGCCGAACAGGGCCATCTCGATTACATGATCCGCACCGCGATCAGCCACGGCCGCGCGCCGCTCGCCGTTTATCGCGCCGCCTCCATCTCCGCCGCCAAGGCTTTCGGCCTCAGCGATCGTGGTCTTGTCGCGCCCGGCTGGCGGGCCGACATCGTCGTCATCGACACGCTGGAAAACTGCAAGGCGGAGATGGTGTTCTCAGCCGGCCGCAAGGTGGACGACGCGCTCTTCGCCACCCGCAAATCCGTCGCCCCCGTCGGTCTCGACAGCGTGAAGGCGCGGCCGGTCAATGCCGCGCATTTCGCCGTGCCCGTCAGCGACGGAGAAACACCCGTCATCGGCGTGCTGCCGGGAAAGATCATCACCGAGCACCGCCGCTATAGCCTGCCGGCGCGCGGCAACCAGACATCTGTCGATCTCGCGCGCGACATTATCAAGGTCGCCGTCATCGAGCGTCACGGCAAGAACGGCAACCATGCCAATGGTTTCGTCCAGGGTTTCGGGTTGAAGAAAGGCGCGATCGCCTCGACCGTCGGCCATGACAGCCACAATATCTGCGTCGTCGGCGTGGACGAGGACGACATGGCGCGCGCCGCCAACCGGCTCGGCGAGATCAAGGGCGGCTTCGTGGTGGTGGAAGACGGCAAGGTCACCGGTGAAATCGCGCTCCCCGTCGCCGGCCTGATGAGCCTAGAACCCTATGAGAGCGTGCGCGACACCCTGCACCACCTCCGCCAAGCCGCCTTCGCACTCGGCGCCACGCTGGAAGAACCCTTCCTCCAGCTCGCCTTCCTGCCGCTGCCCGTTATTCCGCATCTGAAGATTTCGGATCGGGGGATGGTGGATGTGGATCGGTTCCAACTAATCGGGTGAGGCCGCCCTTTCCGCTTACAGTTCCATATCGTACACTCTGTACGAAAGGATTTTGAGATGACAAAGCTGGAGCAAATCGAAAAGAGCGTCGCGGAACTGAGCCCGGAGGAGTTCGAGCGGTTTACCGCGTGGTTTGAGACCCTTCAAGCCGCCAGGTGGGATCGGGAATTGGCAGAGGATGCGGCCAGCGGTGCATTGGACGAGCTAGCCGAACGCGCCCTTTCGCAGTTCCGCAGCAACCGCACACGCCCGCTTTGAAGCACCACGCGACAGATGCGTTCTGGAAATGCTACGACGCGCTTCCCGCACATATACGTCAACAGGCCGATAAGAATTTCGAGCGGCTCAAGGCTGATCCCGAACATCCCTCACTGCAGCTGAAACCCGTCGGACGCTTCTGGTCCGCGCGGGTCGGCTTGTCCTGGCGCGCGCTGGCGGTAAAGGACCCGGAGAGTGAAACGCTCGTCTGGTTCTGGATCCGTTCACACGCCGAATATGACCACCTTGTCGGGCGTCAGCGCTAAAGCCGCACACAGGCCATATCCAGCCCATCAAGCTCGATCGCCCCGTTCTTCAGCTTGGCCCCAAAACCCGGCACCTGCAGCGGTTCGCCGAGTTTCAGCGACTTCGCCGGCACGAATTCGGCCTTTTCGCGCGTCAGGTTGAAGACGAAAAGCAGCTTTTCACCACCCTTCTCGCGGGTGAAGGCAAGAATGTCCTGGTTGGAATGCACGAAAGACATGTCGCCGTCATGCAGCGCGTCGTGCTCCCTGCGGAAAGCGAGCGTGGCCCGGTAGTGGTTGAGCACGGAGCCGGCGATCTTTTCCTGCGTATCGACGGCATGGCGGGCGTGATCTTCCGGCACCGGCAGCCAGGGTTTGCCCGTGCTGAAGCCCGCATGGGCCTCGCTGTGGTTCCAGGGCATCGGCGTGCGGCACCCGTCGCGGCCCTTGAAGGCCGGCCAGAAGCGGATGCCGTAGGGATCGCGCAGGTCCTCGAAGGCGAGGTCCGCCTCGGTCAGGCCGAGCTCTTCGCCCTGATAGAGGCAGATCGAGCCGCGTAGCGTGGAGAGCAGCGTGATGGCGAGTTTGGCGACGCGCTCGCGCTCTTCCGGCACCTGAATGAACCGGCTGACATGGCGGTTCACATCATGGTTGGAAAAGGCCCAGCAGACCCAGCCATCCGTCACCGCGCGCTGGAAACTCTGCACGCATTTGCGCACATGCTCAGCGGTGAAATCCGGTCCCAGCAGGTCGAACGTGTAGCACATGTTGAGCTTGTCGCCGCCACCAGTGTATTCGGCAACCGTCTTCAGCGAACGCGCACCGTCGCCCACCTCGCCGACTGTCATGCGGCCCTCGTATTCGTCCAGCAGCGAACGGAAACGCTTGAGGAAGGCGACGTTTTCCGGCTGCGTCTTGTCGTAGCGATGCGTCTGCATGCCGTAGGGGTTCACGTCGGGCGCATCGAGGCCGATGCCGTCGGGGTCCGGCTCGTGGGGCGGGTTGTCGCGCAGCTTCTTGTCGTGGAAATAGAAATTCACGGTATCTAAGCGGAAGCCGTCCACGCCGCGGTCGAGCCAGAAGCGCACGGTCTTCAAAAGCGCGTCCTGCACATCCGGATTGTGGAAATTGAGATCCGGCTGCGAAATCAGGAAGTTGTGCATGTAATATTGCTTGCGCACGCCGTCCCATTCCCAGCCCGGCCCGCCGAAGATCGACAGCCAGTTGTTCGGCGCCGTGCCATCCGGCTTCGGATCGGCCCAGACATACCAGTCGGCCTTGGGATTTGCGCGGCTGGAGCGGCTCTCGACGAACCAGGGATGCTGGTCGGAGGTGTGCGAGATCACCTGGTCGATGATGATCTTGATGCCGAGCTTGTGGGCTTCCGCCAGCATCACATCGAAATCGGCGAGCGTGCCAAACATCGGGTCGACATCGCAATAATCCGAGACGTCATAGCCCATGTCGCCCATCGGCGACTTGAAGAACGGCGAGAGCCAGATCGCATCGACGCCGAGCGAGGCGATGTGCCCGAGCCGCTTCGTGATGCCCCTGAGATCCCCCATGCCGTCCCCAGTCGTGTCCTGGAACGAGCGCGGATAGACCTGGTAGATGACCGCACCGCGCCACCAGTCGTCGGCTTTCTTGGGGGACTTCGCCATGCGTTGCTGCTCCGTTTTCCAATGCGTCGTACGAAGATGTAACGCGGGGGCATGGGAGCGTAAACGGCCGGCGCCCGATTTTTCGAAGGTTGACGAAGCAGGCCTGCGCCTGAATGATGTCGGCAAATTCCATAGAGAAGGTTGATCGCATGGTCGATGACGTCACCCTTTCCCCGCGCGAAGCAATCGAACTGGCGAAGACCGCGCTGATGCGCGTCGGCATGGCCGAACCGGCCGCGATCGCACTCGCGCAGGCAACCGTCGAGGCCGAGACGGCGGGCAAACAGGCCGTCGGCTTCGCCCACCTGACCGACTATCTCCGAAGCCTCGTCGATGGCAGGATCGCCGGAAAGGCTGAACCGCAAATCACGTCTCCGGTGCCGGCCATCCTGAAATGCGATGCGATGGGCGGGGTGGCGCAGCACGGCTTTTCGATTGCGCGGGAGGAACTGGCCTCAAAGGCGAAAACCTTCGGCATCGCGGTCTTCACCGTCTGCAACGGCTATACGACCGGCGAACTCGGCTGGTATGCCGCAAGCCTCGCAAGCGATGGCCTCGTCGCTATTGCCGCAACCAACAGCCATGCCGTGCTGGCCGGTGCGGGTAGCCGCACCCCGGTTTACGGCACCAATCCGCTCGCCTTCGCCGCACCGCTCGAGAATGACGAAATTCTGCTGATCGACCAGTCGTCGAGCGCCACGGCGCTGGTCAATGTCCGGGATGCCGCCGCCCGTGGCGTGGCAATCCCGGACGGCTGGGCCATCGATCAGGACGGGCAGCCGACGACCGATCCCTTTGTTGCCATGCAGGGCGCGCTCGTCGCGTTCGGCGGCAGCCGCGGCGCCAACATCGCGCTCATGGTCGAGGTGCTCGCCGCGGGCCTGACAGGCGGCAACTGGTCGCTCGATGCCGCGGATTTCCAGGCGGGCGAGACATCGCCGGGCATCGGGCTCTTCGTTCTGGCGCTTTCGCCGCAGCTCTTTGCCGATCATTTTTCGGCCCGGCTTTCAGAGCAGGCCAGGCGGCTTTCGGCTGACTATAATGTCCACGTTCCCGGCCTGGACCGCGTGAAGCGACAGCGAACGGCGGAAACCACAGGCATCCGCTTGCCCCGCCAACTCTTTGATAGTATTTCCTCTTTCCGGCGGAATTAGCCGGGGGGATTTTCGATATGGCAGGACGGTTGCTCTCGATTGGCGAGTGCATGGTGGAACTGATGCAGGCCGAGGGCGGCCTGATGCGCAAGAGCTTCGCCGGCGACACGTTTAACACCGCCTATTATGCCCGCCAGTATCTGCCGGCCGATTGGCATGTCGATTATTTCTCCGCCATCGGCGTCGACAGGATTTCCGACGAGATGCGCGCCTTCATCACCGGCCACGGCATCGGCACGCAAACCATCGCCGGTATCGAAGGCCGCTCGCCCGGCCTCTACATGATCTATCTCGACAAAGGCGAGCGCAGCTTCTCCTACTGGCGCTCGGTTTCGGCCGCAAAGCTTCTGGCGCACGATGGCGACCGGCTGCGCGCCGCCATCGAAGCCTCCGATATCATCGTCTTCTCCGGCATCACGCTGGCGATCCTGCCGCCGGAGGATGTCGAGACGCTGCTTTCCGAACTGCGCCGCGCAAAGGCTGCCGGAAAACGCGTCGTCTTCGATCCGAACATCCGCCCTCGTCTCTGGGATGATAGGAACACTATGCGTGCGACGATCACCGAAGGCGCGCGGGCCGCAACGCTCGTCATGCCGAGCCTCGACGACGAGACCACCCATTTCGGCGATGCCTCGCTGGAGGATACGATCGCCCGCTACCGCGCGCTGGGCGTGGATGGCTTGGTGGTGAAGGATGGCAGCAAGGGCGCCACACTCGTCTTCGGCGACACGCGCAGCCATGTGCCCTCCGCAGAGGTCAAAACGATCGTCGATACGACCAGCGCCGGCGACAGTTTCAACGGCGCATTCCTCGCCCACCTGGCGGTGGAGAACAACCCGGAGGCCGCCGCCCGCTTCGCCGCTGATGTTGCCGCCGCCGTCATCCAGCATCACGGCGCACTGGTAGCGAAGGACAAGCTGCCGAGAGGCTGATTGATCGGATCGGCACCAAAAACGATCGGCTAAGCGCCGACGCGGGGTGAAATCCATCCTAGTCTTCCCCTGCCTCTCATCGAAGACAGGAAAGATCCATGACATCGTCACGCTTCATCGCGGCGCTTGCCGCCACCCTCTCCCTTTGCCCGCTCACCGCGCAAGCGGCCGATTTCACCGTCACCAGCGAGGCCTTCGCCTCCGGCACGGTGCAATCGGCGCAGTTCTCCGACATCATGGGCTGCACGGGAGAAAACCTCTCGCCCGATATCCATTGGTCGAACGCACCCGAAGGCACCAAGAGCTTCGTCGTCACCGTCTATGACAAGGATGCGCCGACCGGCTCCGGCTGGTGGCACTGGGTGGTGATCGATCTGCCGGCCAATGCCGATTCGCTTGCCGCCGGTGCCGGCAATGGCAAGGCGAAACTACCCGACGGCGCGCGCATGACGCCGACGGATATGGGCGCGCCCGGTTTCCTCGGCGCCTGCCCGCCCGAAGGGCCGGAGCATGACTATACGATCACCGTGAAGGCGCTCGGCATCGACAAGCTGCCGGTGCCGGACAATGCCACGCCCGCCATGGTCGGCTTCGTCAGCAATATGAACGCGCTCGCCACGGCGACAATCACGGCAAAGGGCAAGCGCTGAGCGCATATGCCTTGCCCGGACCTGTCGAGAACGGATAGGTTCGGGCGAGACATTGGATGGACCGGATGAACATCGCCATACGCCCCGATATCGGCGCTTCGGCCCGCATCGTGCAGTATAACCGGCTTCGCTATGCCAATATCCTGATCAACCGTCCTGTCCTTATCCTCGTCGAGCGTGGCACGAAGATTCTGCGCAGCAACGAGGAGGAATGGGCCGTACCGGCAGGCGGCTGCATCGCGCTCGCCCAGGGCGAGACCTTCGACGTGATGAATATTGCCGAAGGCGAGCGGGCCTACGAAGCGCGCTGGATCGCCTTCGAGCCCGATACCGTCAGCGCTTTTGCCGGAAAATCGGGCCAGGGCCAGCCCTTCCCGCGCGCCTTTCCCATCCTGTCTCCGCATGCGGGATTCTACGGCGCCTTTACCGATTGCGCCCAGGCGATCGTCGAGCCCGGCGGCATTCCCGATGCGATCGCCCGTCACCGGCTGGGCGAACTCCTGCTCTGGCTCGATCTCGCCGGCGGGCGCTTCGCGCTGCCGCGGCCGGCCGGCTTCAGCGACCGCGTGCGCGGTCTCCTCTCCGCCGATCCCGCTCGCGACTGGGCGAGCGCGCGCCTGTGCGACGCCCTCGGCGTCAGCGAGGCAACGCTGCGGCGCAAGCTTGCGGCAGAGAAATGGTCGTTCCAGTCCTTGCTGATCGATGTGCGCATGTCGATCGCCATGCAGCTCCTGCAATCCACCGACCTGTCCATCCTGCGCGTTGCGGAGGCAGTCGGCTACGAATCGCAATCGCGCTTCGCGGCGCGGTTCCGCGCACGCTTCGGCTTTGCGCCGAGCGCGATACGCGGACACATCCGGCCCGATTCCTAGAGCATTTCTGGTGAACACTGGTTCACCAGAAATGCTCTATCTCGTGTTTTGCCGCATTATCCGACGCCGAAGCGACTTCGCTTCGGCTGGAAATGCTCTAGATCAGCGCTTCTTCTTCGCCTTCGAAGCAAACGGGTTATCCGTCGCCTTGAAGTGGATGCGGATCGGCACGCCCGGCAGGTTGAAGTCGTTGCGCAGGCCGTTCGTTAGGTAGCGGATATAGGATTCCGGCAGCGCATCCGGACGTGTGCACGACACCATGAAGCCCGGCGGACGGGCCTTCACCTGCGTCATGTATTTCAGCTTCAGGCGGCGGCCGGAAACGGCCGGTGGCGGATGCTGCGTCTGCTGTGCATCCAGCCAGCGGTTGAGCTTGGCGGTCGAGATGCGGCGGTTCCAGGTGCGGTCCGTTTCGATCACGGCCTGCATCAGCTTGTCGAGACCACGGCCGGTCTGGCCGGAAACCGGCACGGCGCGGATGCCGCGCGCCTGCGGCAGCAGACGGTCGGTCTTTTCACGCAGATCCGCCAGCACCGCCTGCGGGTCGTCGATCAGGTCCCATTTGTTGAAGGCGAGCACGGCGGCGCGGCCTTCGCGCAGTACGAAATCGACGATCTGCAAGTCCTGCTTCTCGAACGGGATCGTCGCGTCGAACATGATGACGACGGTCTCGGCAAAGCGTATGGCACGAAGACCGTCGGCGACGGAGAGCTTTTCCAGCTTCTCCTGCACCCTGGCCTTGCGCCGCATGCCGGCCGTGTCGAACATTTTGATCGTGCGGCCCTTCCAGTCCCACTCGACGGAAATCGAGTCGCGCGTGATCCCGGCTTCCGGGCCGGTCAGCAGACGGTCTTCGCCGAGAAAACGGTTGATCAGCGTGGACTTGCCGGCATTCGGACGGCCGACGATGGCGACGCGCAACGGCTTCGTCTCGTCATATTCCGGCTCGAAATCCTCGTCCTCTTCCGCCGCTTCGGCCAATTCGGCGCGCACGTCGATATCGGTGACGGCTTCATCGTCCTCGGGATAGGCGCGCTCCTCGCCGATCGCCGCGACGATGGCGTCGCGCAGATCGAGCATGCCCTGGCCGTGTTCGGCGGATATCGGTGTCGGTTCGCCCAGGCCAAGCGTATAGGCATCATAGAAGCCGCCGTCGGAGCCCTTGGCTTCCGACTTGTTGGCGACGAGCACCACCGGCTTGCCCTTGCGGCGCAGCATGTCGGCGAGCGCGGTATCGACCGGCGTCAAGCCCGTCTTGGCATCGACGACGAAGAGCGACAAGTCCGCCTCTTCGATCGCCGCTTCCGTCTGGGCGCGCATGCGGCCCTGCAGCGTCTCCGGTGCGGCCTCTTCGAGACCGGCCGTGTCGATGATGCGGAATTTCAGGTCGATGAGCTTGGCATCGCCCGGCCGGCGGTCGCGGGTGACGCCGGGCGTGTCGTCGACGAGCGCGAGCTTCTTGCCCACGAGCCTGTTGAACAGGGTGGACTTGCCGACATTGGGTCGTCCGACAATGGCGACGGTGAAGCTCATGGACGTGTTCCGTTTCGTGACCGGCGAAAGACCGGCTTTAGGAGGACAGCTTGCCGCTTGCCGTGATCAGGTCAAGCAGCATCTGCGCGCGGTTGGCGACGTTGCGCGGGCTTTCGCTGTCGTTGATGATGGCCTCGAACCATTCCTTGGCGCGGGCATAGTCCTCATGCTTGTAGGCGGAGAGGCCCAAAACCTCGCGGGCGGAGTGGCGAAGCGCGCTCTGCGGCGTGGCGAGCTGTTCGGCTTCCGCCGAAACCTGCTCGTAGGTGCCGGTATCGACCAGAAGATAGGCAGCGCGCAGGCGGGCGGCATCGCGCAGCGCTTCCGGCACGGCGCTGTCCTTGGCGATCGCCGTGAAGGCATTGACGGCGCCCTGCGCGTCGGTTGCCGCCAGAAGCGAGGCGGACCGCATACGAGCGAGCACCGGATAGGAGCCGAAGCCATCCTTTTCGAGCGCGGTCAGCGCCGCAAGCGCTTCGTCGTTCTTGCCTTCGCGGGCAAGGGTCAGCGCGCCGAGGAAGCTGTCGCCGGCGGCCGACGCTTCGCTGTCGCGCCAATATTCGTAGCTCACCTTGCCGATCGTGCCGAGAACGACGAGGACGGCGGCGGCGATGAGGATGCGGCCAAAACGCTTCCAGACCAGACGCATCTGGTCGGAGCGAAGTTCCTCGTTCACCTCGCGGATAAAGCTGTCGTCCTGATTTACCATTCCCTGCCCGGCTCTTGCTGACGATTGGAGTTGCCGCCTTCTACCGCATTTTCACGGCGTTGTAAGGGGGCAGGCGCGAAAAGCCCCAGCTCAGCCGATCGATACGGGCAGCGGAGCGACGCCGATCACCAATTCGTGCAGCTTGAGGACGATCACAGCATAGAGTGCGAGGCCGACGACGACGGCGATGAGGTCGTATTTCGCCGAGACGAAAACCGGCAGCCTGGTCTCGCCGGCCGCGATGCGCTTCTTCAGCGTGATGCGCAGGATGACGGCCCAGGCGAGGATCGTGACGAAGAGCAGCACCGAATAGCTCTCGCCGTTTGCCAGGAGATGGGCAAGCGCCCAGATCTTGATGGCGACGAGGATCGGGAACTTCAGCTTCGTGCGGATATAACCGGCCGGCAGGAAACCGGCGACGAGACAGATCGAGGCGATCAGCATCAGTGTCAGCGCGATATGTGCCATGAAGGTCGGCGGGGAGTAGAGTATCGCGCCACCGTTTTCCCGCGCATCGACAAACCCGTAAGCAATGAGCGCGAGGCTGAGCAACGACAGGATGCCATGCACCGCCATCCAGCCCGGCTTGCCGAGCGCGGCGATGGCGGCGTTGCGCAGGCCCGGCGCGAAGGGGCGCAGAAGATGCGAGGCGATGAAGAGAACGAGACCGGCGATCAGCAACGTCATGGAAATATCCCTTGAATAAAGGCCGGCCCGATAGCCGTTCCCATTGGAATAGCCGTCACGGCGCGACAATTCCAGCCCGATCAAAGGCCCATCAAAGGATTGCCGCATTCCGAAACGATGACAGACCCTTTGCAAATTGTCGCGGGTAGCCATGTTGTCTCGATTTTCCCTCCTCCCCCTCGCAGTCCTGCTCGCCGCAGGCCCCGTTCTCGCCAAGGACGACGCGATCGAGCCGGCCAGACGCAAGCAGCTCGTCATCGTCTCCTTCGACGGCGCACACGACAATCTGCTGTGGGAGAAAAGCCGGGCCATGGCCAAGCGCACCGGCGCGCATTTCACCTATTTCCTGTCCTGCACCTTCCTCTTCCCCAAATCGGAACGCGCGCAATATCAGGCGCCGCATGAAAAACGCGGCCGTTCCAATGTCGGCTTCGCACCCGACAAGGAGGACACGGTCCTGCGGCTTGGCGAAATCTGGCTGGCGAAGTTGGAGGGCCACGACATCGGCAGCCATGCCTGCGGCCATTTCGACGGCGGCAAGTGGAGCGCCGAGGACTGGAAGGCCGAATTCACCTTCTTCCAGCAGGCGCTGAAGACGGCCTGGCAGAGTGCCGGCGTCGGTGAGCGCGAACCGGCAGGCTGGCAGGATTTTGCCGGGAAGGACATCAAGGGGTTTCGCGCGCCCTACCTTTCGGCCGGCAGCGGCCTGGTCAAGGCGCTGGAAGCGAGCGGCTTCACCTATGATGCCAGCCTCGTGACCAAGGGACCGGCCATGCCCGTCGCCAGCGGCGAGATCCAGCGCTTCGGCCTGCCGCTGATTCCGGAGGGCACCGCGCAGCGCCCGGTCATCGCCATGGACTACAATCTCTATGTTCGGCACTCCAAGGGCAAGGAGGCTCCCGAAAAGAGCGCCGCCTTCGAGGAAAGCACGCTTGCCGCCTACCGCGCCGCCTTCGCCAAGCAATATGCCGGCGAGCGCGTGCCCCTCCAGCTCGGCTTCCATTTCGTGGAGATGAATGCCGGCGCCTATTGGCGCGCGCTCGATACGTTCCTCACGGAAACCTGCGGCAAGAGCGATGTCGCCTGCGTCAGCTACGCCGAAGCCCTCGACATTCTCGCCAAAGAGAAAAGGGCGACCGAAGCCGCCCTCTAAGAGTGTTACGGCTCGTTGGCCGCAAGCTCGCCTTCATCCGCCGCCCGTTGCAGATAGCGTTCGTCGATATCCGGCAGCGGCTTGTCGTCGATCGCCGCTTCGAAGGCCTTCAGACGCTTGTGGATCGAGAGCAGCTCGATGATCGTCGACCAGTAGTTCACGAGATACTGGAACGAGTTGCTGACCTCGCCGAAGGCGGTGGCGATCTGCTGCCAGGTGCCCATGGTGATGCGGCCGGCCACGATGGTCGGGATGAGGATGAAGTTCAGGAAGATCGCGTCGAGCTGGCCATAGCCGAAGCGTGCGACGTTGAAATAGCAGTAGTGCCAGTACATGCGGAAATAATTGCGCCGCACATTGCCGAACAGCTCCTTTACCGTGACGGGGTCGGCACGATCAGCATGGTCTTCGCCATAGACGAGTTCCTTACGATAGGCCGCCTCGACGCGCTGGTTGCGGAATTGCAGGCCGGGCAGCTTGATACCGGCGATGGCGAGCAGCGCCGTACCGAACAGCGACCAGATGATGGCGAGCCAGAACAGCGCGTGGGGAACGGCACCGATGACAGGCAAGTCGCCGACATATTCCGACATGCGGAACAAGATCGGCAGGAACACCACCAGCGTCATGATGGAATTGATGAAGGTGACGCCGAGCCCTTCGAGGATATTAGCAAAGCGCATCGTGTCTTCCTGCACACGCTGCGAGGCACCTTCGATATGGCGCAGCTTCGACCACTTGGACATGTAGTAGTCGTTCATGGCGGTACGCCAGCGGAAGACATAGTGGTTGGTGAAGAAGGCCGTGACGACGTTCAGCACCACCCCGACCATGCCGATTTCGAGGAAGCGTAGCTGCAACGAGAAGAGCTGGTCGGCCGTCACATTGCCCTGCTTGGAGAGCGCCGCCTGGAAGAGATCGAAGAACGGGCCGCGCCAATTGTTGAGCGCGACCGACACCTGCACCGAGAAATAGGCGATGAAGATGATGAAGGCCGAACCCCAGATGGCCCAGTTCGCCCAGGGATGATTGCGCGCGATGGCTTTCCAGACGAAGCCGAAGATCAGCACGAAGATCGTGAAATAGAGGTAGAACCAAAGGTTGTCAGGCGAGAAGAAATAGGCAAGCCCGATCGGAGCCTTCTCGTCAGGCCCGAGCGGCGGCAGGCCGATGGCCGCGCCCATTTGCGGCCCCACCGTGTACCAGACGGCGATGCAGATGATGGCCCATACGGCACCGGAGGTGAAGAACAGCTTCGGTTGCGGGAAGAAGGAATGGAACAAGGCGCGAAACTTTCGTTTTCTGATGGCAGCAGCGCCGCCGGTTCGCGCCGAACCTAGAGGAGTTTGCGAACAGCAACAATCGCCAAGCGCCCGGATTACCGAGATTTAATGGAAAGCGTTCCGCCCAGCACGACGATCACCGCAGCCAGCAACAGGATGGCGGCGGCAGCAAGGCTGGGCAGGAGATAGCTGCCGGTGCGGGCAGCAAGGAAACCCGCGCCGAGCGGCCCGAGGATCTGGCCGACACCGAAGGCCGCCGTCATCAGCGCCAGGACCTGCCGCGGGCTTTCGCTCGCCAGAACCCGGCCAAGCTGCAGACCGTAAGCGGTGATGACGATAAAGGTGAGGCCGAGCAGAACCCCGCCGATCAGCGCCGAGGCCGGAAACGGCAGCGTCACGGTGACGGCAACGCCGACCATCTCGACCAGCAGCGCCGCGAGATAAGCCGCCGCCACGCCATAACGTCGCACCACCGGCTTCCAGGCGAGGACGGAGACGGCGGCGGCGGCGCCCGTCACCAGCCAGGTCAGACATTCGAGCAGCGGGCTGTGAGCGCCTTCGCGGGCGATCGCAACGATGAAGGTGGCGGTGACGACATAGCCGATGCCGAACAGGCCATAGCTCAGCGTCAGCGCCACGAGCGGCCGCGTCCAGACGATGGCCGGCTCGCGCCGCGCGCCCGCATGGCTTTCCGGGCGTGGCAGAAGTCCCATCACCACGATCAGTCCGATGGCCCCAAGTGCGGCCCCGGCAAGCCAATCGATGCGCCAGGTCGGAAGCGTCGGCGTATCGATGAGCGAGAGCAGATAGACCAGCAGCGCCGAAACCACGATGCCGAAGCCGACACCGGAAAAATGCGCCATCTGCACGCGCGGATCGCCATGACGCAGACCGATGGACAACACGATGCCGGAGGTGAAGATCATGGCGAAGGCGCTGGCAAGGCCGGCGAGAAACCGCACGACGGACAGCGCCGCGACGCTGGAAAGCAACCCCATGGCGACGAGCAGCACGACGGTAGACACCAGCGCGCCTATGGCAAGGCGCCGCTCGAGCCCGGCGGCCCAGCCATAGGCGGCCAGCACCGCACCGAGCAGATAGCCCGCGAAATTGGCCGCGGCGATGATACCGGCATCGGCGGCATTCAGCCCAAGGCCCGCCATCATGCCCGGCAAAACCGGCGTGTAGAAGAAGCGGCCGAGGCCCATGGCGACGGCCATAGCGACCGCACCGGCAAAGGCTGCCCGGACGGGCTCATGCGACAGGAATGGCGTGCGCTGCATCATGGCGCGACCATCGCACTGCAACATGGCCGCGACAAACGAGATTAATTGATCGACGGATCAGCGCCGGTGAAGGCTCGAAGAGCGCGGTTCAACCCGGCAGCGTCACGACCAGCGGCCCGTTGCGCGTGGCGACGACCGTGTGCTCGAACTGCACCGTCGGCGCGTTAGGCTCGCTGTAGAGCGTCCATTCGTCCCGGTCGCCGCTTTCGGCCCAGTTGGCGCCGAGCGACAGGAAGGGTTCGACCGTAAAGACGAGGCCGTCCGTCATGCGACGCGTTTCCTGCGGATCGGGCCAGGTGGCGATTTCCGTCGGCTCTTCGTGCAGCGAGCGGCCTACACCGTGGCTGGCGAGATTGGCGATCAGCGTGTAGCGGTTCTTGCGGGCGAATTCGCCGATGGCATTGCCCACCTGCGCCAGCGGCTTGCCCGCCTTCACTTCCTTGAGACCGACCCACAGCGCCCGCTTGCCATCCCGGCAAAGCCGCTCCACCGCCGGCGTCGAACGTCCCAGAACGAAGGACGCGCCCGTATCGGCAAAGTAGCCGTCGAGCACCGCCGAGACATCGATATTGACGAGATCGCCGTCCCGGATCACCCGGTCGCCCGGAATGCCATGCGCGACTTCCTCATTGACGGAAATGCAGGTCGCGCCCGGAAACTTGTAGCAGCTTTCCGGCGCCGACACGGCACCTGCGGCCTCCAGCATGCGCCGGCCGATCAGGTCGAGTTCGGCCGTCGTCATGCCTGATCGTACCGCCGTCTGCATGTGCTGCAGCACATTGGCGCAGATCCGGCCGATGGCTTTCAGGCCGTTGAGGTCGTCGTCGTTTTCCAGGGTCATCGTTTCTCTCTTTCGCGGGCGTCCTATCACGCCCGCGCGCCGCTGTCAGGCGGAAGCAGGCTCGGACTTCGCCGATTGCTCCGCCAGCATCTCGCGCACGAGCGGGGCGACGCGGGTGCCGTATAGCTCGATTCCCCGCAAAATTTGATCATGCGGCATCAGGCCGATCGCCATCTGCAACAGGAAGCGGTCGTTCTTGAAGATCTTCTGGTGCGCAACGATCTTGCGGGCCACCGTCTCGGGATCGCCGAGGAAGAGATGGCCGGTCGGCCCGGTCGACTGGTCGAACTGCGCCCGGCTCGTAGGCCCCCAGCCGCGCTCGCCGCCGATACGGTTCATCACCGCGACCTGCGGGCCATAGAAGGCATCCGCCGCCGCTTCGGTCGTATCGGCGATGAAACCATGCACGTTGATGCTGGTCTTCAGCTTCGCCTCGTCCTGCCCGGCACGGCGCGCGGCTTCCCGGTAGAGATCAAACAGCGGCGCATAACGCGACGGCGTGCCGCCGATGATGGCAAGCGCCAGCGGCAGGCCATAGGCGCCGGCCCGCGCCACCGATTGCGGCGTACCGCCAACGGCGATCCAGATCGGCATCCTGCCATGCGCGGGACGCGGATAGACGCCGAGCCCCGGCAGCGGTGCGCGCATCGTGCCGGTCCAGGAAACCTTTTCGCTCTCGTTGATCGCCAGCAGCAGATCGAGCTTTTCCTCGAAAAGCACGTCGTAATCGTCAAGCGCATAGCCGAAGAGCGGGAAGGATTCGATAAACGAGCCACGCCCCGCCATGATTTCCGCCCGGCCTCCGGAAATGAGATCGACCGTCGCGAACTGCTGGAATACGCGAACCGGATCGTCCGACGAGAGCACCGTCACGGCGCTGGACAGCCGGATATTCTTCGTCCGCGCCGCGGCGGCGGCCAGCACCACGGCAGGTGCCGAGGCGGCATAATCCGGCCGATGATGCTCGCCCAGCCCGAAGACATCGAGCCCCACCTGATCGGCAAGCTCGATTTCCTCAAGCAGGTTCTTCAGCCGCCGCTCCCCTTCTCGCCCCTTGTCGGCTGCGGTGGGATCGACGTCGGCAAATGTATAGAGGCCAAGTTCCATGGAGATGTTCCGGATGAGAGGTTTTTCCTCACATATGGCTGGCAATGGCCGGTTGAAAGGGTGGATCGGGAAACAGTGTGTTTACGGGTCAAGCCAGGGGTTGAGGATGCGAATGCCGGCCCCCTCGAAATCCGCGACATTGCGCGTGACGAGGGCCATGTTATGCACATGAGCCGTCGCGCCGATCAACCCGTCTCGCTCCGGCCGCCGGTCGGGAACGGATAGCTCCGCAAATCGCAGCACCACGGCCAGATCGACGGGAAGGATACGATCCTTGAAGAAGGGCAGCACGGTCCCGTCAAGCCATTTGCGAAGAGGCTCGCCCTGCCGTGCATCGCGCCGCTCCATCTGCCGGACGCCGATCTCCAGTTCTAGGACCGACATCGCGGACATGTGACAGAGCGCCGGCGGCACCGATCGCGACCAGCGCAGGACATTGACGTCGATACGCCCGGAAGAAGCCTTTCGCAACTCCGACACGACATTCGTATCGAGCAGATACATCAGCCGAAATCCACCGGCTTCAGGCCGAAATCACGAAGTTTGGGCGGGTCGAACTCCACATCCGCAGCATTGGGCATGGCAAGCATGTCCGCGAGTGTGCCCTCCCCGCTGGTCAACCGTCTGTACTCCTCGATGGAGAGGAGGACATGGCCGGGCCGCCCTCGGTCCGTGATGAACACGGGACCGCTTTCCGCGGCCTTCTTGGCCTTGCCGGTATCCTGATTGAATTCGCGGCTGGACATGACGGTCATGGCAATCTCCATTTGCAGGAACGTTACTACAAATAGAGATCACTGTCACGCCAAGTAAGGGCGACCTTCAGCTCAAAGCTTCGATGCCACCTCTTCCAGCTGTGTCGCCACCTGGCCCCAGCCCTCATGGAAACCCATCTTCTCATGCGCTTCGCAATCCTCCACGCTCCAGTGGCGGGCGATGGCGGTGTAGCGCGTCTGGCCGTTGCCGAGATCGTCGAACAGGATTTCGGCGCTGAAAAAGGCCTTTTCGGTCGGCTTCCAGTCGGGGCCGAAGGCATCGGTCGTGATGATGCGCCTGTCCTTCTCGACCTTCAGGAAGACGCCTGTCGAATCCATGTGGAAACCGTCCGGACCGGTCATGACCGTGCGGAACTTGCCGCCGTCGCGCGGTTCCATGTCCACGAGGGCAAGCGCGTAGGGCTTCGGCATGAACCATTCCTTCAGAATATCCGGCGTCGTCCAGGCCTTGAAAAGCTGGGCGGGCGTGGCGTTCAGCACGCGGGTCAGCACCAGTTCGCGGTTGTTGGCAGGCTTGATTTCGGCGTTGACGTTCATGGGGGACCTCCTCGTCGGGTATGTTGGTCGGTTCGTATCAAGGACGCCCGACGGAGGAGCGATCCGACACCGAACACCTACTATTTTTCAGCCGCCGCCATCTCCCGCTGCACGCTGTCGAGATGCTGGCGGATGTGGGCGGCCTCGGCCGGTGTGGTCGCGAGCGCGATGGCGCGGTCGAAGGCCTCATGCGCCTCGCGGTAGCGGCCGAGCTGCTTCAAGAGGCCGCCGCGCAGGCCGTGAAAATAGAAATAGCCGTTCAGCTTCTCCGCCAAGGGTTCGACCAGCGCCAGCGCCGCCTCCGGCCCTTCCCGCTTGGACACCGCGACGGCGCGGTTGAGCCGCACGACCGGCGAAGGCTGCAGGCGCTCCAGCGTCTGGTAGAGCAGATCGATCTGCAGCCAGTCGGTTTCCGCCGCCGTAGCCGCACGGGCATGCAGGGCGGCAATTGCCGCCTGAATCTGGAAGGCGCCGGGCGCGCGGTGGCGGATCGCCTTGTCGATCAGCACCAGCGCCTCGTCGATCAGCGCGCGGTCCCACAGCGAGCGATCCTGATCGTCCAGCAGCACGATCTGCCCATCCGCGTCAAAACGGGCGTCGAGCCGCGAATGCTGGATGAGCAACAGCGCTGTCAGCCCCATAATCTCGGGTTCGGAGGGGAACAGTTTCAAGAGAAGCCGCGCCAGCCGGATCGCCTCCGCGCAGAAGGGCGTATCGGCCCTGTCCGGCACGCCGGCCGAATAGCCTTCGTTGAAGACGAGATAGAGCATCGCCGCGACAAGCCCAAGCCGCTCGGCGCGCGCCACGGCATCCGGCGTCTCGAAGGGGATGCCCGCTGCCGCCACTTTGGCCTTGGCACGCGTGATGCGCTGCTCCATCGCCGCCTCGGAGACGAGGAAGGCACGGGCGATCTGCTTCACCGAAAGGCCGGAGACGATACGCAGCGCCAGCGCGATCTGCTGCGTGGCCGGCAGGTCCGGATGACAGCAAACGAAGAGCAGGCGCAGGATGTCATCGCGGTAATGCGCGCCGTCCAGCCGGTCCGCGAGGTCGCTTTCCGTATCCTCCAGATCGGACAGAACCTCCTCGGGCGGAAGCGGCTGGTGTTTGGCGCGCTTGCGCACTTGATCGATGCCGCTGTTGCGGCCGACGAAGATGAGCCAGGCTGCCGGATCGCGCGGCGGGCCCTTTTCGGGCCAGGTCTTCAGCGCGCGAAGGCAAGCCTCCTGAAAGGCCTCCTCCGCCAGGTCGAGGTTACGGAAGTAGCGCAACAGCGCCCCCATGGCCTGCGGCCGTGCCGATGTCAGCGCCAGATCGATCCAGGCAAGCTCCGTCATTTTATGGGTACTCCCGGATTGAAGAACTGCAACGGCCGGATTTCATAGGTGCCGTTGGCCGGATTGGCGGCGGAAAGCTCACGCGCGAAGGTGATCGCCTCGTCCAGGGTGGCCGCCTCCAAAACGAAGAAGCCGAGAAACTGCTCCTTGGTTTCCGCGAAGGGACCATCCATGATGATGTCGTCGGTCGCGCCCTTGCGCACCGTGACGGCCGCGGTCGTCGGCATCAGCCGGGCGACGGGACCAAGCTTGCCCGCCTCGGCATAGCGCTGGTTCACAGCGCCGAGATCGGCCATGACCTTGTCGTCCAGCTCCTTCGACCAGGCATTGATCTCGCTTTCGCAATCGTAACAAAGAACGGCATACAGCATGGTGAACTCCCGTTGGCTGAAAGACGTAGGAGTAGCGTCTCAGCCGACAGGGCGCACCGGATTATTTTTGATTTTTGACAGAAGATCCTGATGGATCAGATCTTGAACACGTCATCCTGACAGAACACGATGACGTATCCGCCGTTGGGCTCGGCCTCGTCCGCCCAGGCCCGCAATTGCGCATGATACGGCTCGCGCCGCCAGATATCGGGATGGTCGGGATCGACCAGAACGGTGATCTGCGGCCCCTGCCGGTAGATCATCATATGCGAGCGCGATGGCTCCCAAGCTTCCCCGAGCGCCTCCTCGGTCATCCACAGACAAAGGAAATCCCGGCAGACCGAGGGCCGGTCCGCATAGATCGAACAGCCCTTGCCTTCGATGCAATGCCGGCACCAGGCATTGGCCGGCTTGTCGAACAGATCGATATCCGGCAGCCGGCAACAGAGCGTGCAGGTGCCGCAGGATCGGCCGGTGACGATGGTCGGGGATGAATGCATGGGCGACGCATAGCATCCGCCTGCACCGCCTTGAAGGGGGAGCGGAACGTTACCCCGCGCTCAGCGTGCGCCGCACCGCATCCTTCCAGCCCTTGATCTTCACCGTGCGGGTCTTCTCGTCCATCTTCGGCTCAAAGCGCGTGTCGCGCGCCCAGGATTTCGCAAAGCCCTTGCGGTCCGGCCAGACACCGGCGCGCTGGCCGGCGAGCCAGGCGGCGCCGAGCGCCGTCGTCTCCAGAATGGTCGGGCGGTCGACGGGGGCGTCGAGGATGTCGGAGAGGCGCTGCATGGTCCAGTCGGAGGCGACCATGCCGCCATCGACGCGCAGCACGGTTTCCTTGCCATTGGCCTTCCAGTCCTTGTGCATGGCGTCGAGCAAGTCGCGCGTCTGGTAGCAGACGGCCTCCAGCGCTGCGCGGGCGAATTCCGCCGGCCCCGTATTGCGCGTCATGCCGTAGATGGCGGCGCGGGCTTCCGGATCCCAATGCGGCGCACCGAGGCCGGTGAAGGCGGGTACGAGATAGACGTTCTGCGTCGGATCGGCTTTCGCGGCGAGATCGCCCGCATCGGGTGCTGCCTTGATGACCTTCAGCCCGTCGCGCAGCCATTGCACGGCGGCCCCGGCGATGAAGATCGAACCTTCGAGCGCATAGGTCGTCTCACCGTCGAGCCGATAGGCGATGGTGGTGAGCAGGCGGTTCTTCGAGCGCACCATGTCGGCGCCGGTGTTGAGCAGCGCGAAGCAGCCGGTACCGTAGGTGGATTTCATCATGCCCGGCTCGAAGCAGGCCTGGCCGATGGTCGCCGCCTGCTGGTCGCCGGCAACGCCGAGGATCGGAATTTCCGCGCCGAACAGGCTCTTTTCCGTGATGCCGAAATCGGCGGCGCAGTCCAAAACCTCGGGCAGCATGGCCTTCGGCACGCGCAGAATGTCCAAGAGTTCGTTGTCCCAATCATTCGCCGCGATGTTGTACATCAGCGTGCGGCTGGCATTGGTGGCATCCGTCACATGCGACTTGCCGCCCGTCAGCCGCCAAATCAGGAACGTGTCGATCGTGCCGAAGCACAAATCGCCCTTTGCGCCCCGCGCCCGCGCGCCCTTCACATTGGAGAGCATCCAGGAGAGTTTCGTGCCGGAAAAATAGGGGTCGAGCAGCAGGCCGGTCTTCTTGGTGAAGGTCTTTTCGAGGTCCTGCTTCTTCAGCTTGTCGCAATAGGAGGCGGTGCGGCGATCCTGCCAGACGATGGCGTTATGGATCGGCTTGCCGCTCTCGCGTTCCCAGACGACGACCGTCTCGCGCTGGTTGGTGATGCCGATGGCGGAAATATCGGAGGCCTTGACGTCGGCTTTCTTCAGGGCCGCCTTGACCGACCAGACGACGCTCTCCCAGATCTCTTCCGGATCGTGTTCGACCCAGCCGGACTGCGGGAAAATCTGCGTGAATTCCTTCTGGCCGGAACCGACGACTTTCTGATTGCCGTCGAAAACGATCGCCCGGCTCGATGTCGTGCCCTGATCGATCGCGAGAACATATCCGCTCATGCAGCCCTCCCCTTGAAGGATCTCTCCCAGACCCTTCGGAATCTTCAATACGAGACTAAAACGAATGTCAAAGGAAAATAAAACGCAAGCCCCGCTTCGCTCTCAGCGGGACTGTACCGCGCGGAAAACGCAATTGTCATCGCTTGAGTTTTAGGCGTAGGCTACCGCGACGCAGCATGAACTGGAGAGTACAAGCATGAAAAGTGTCGTCGTCACCGGCTCCACCAGCGGCATCGGCCTCGCCATCGCCAGCGCGTTTGCGGAAAACGGCGCAAACGTCGTCATCAATGGCTTCGGCAATGCCGATGAAATCGAGGCTATCCGGGCAAAACTCGACGGCCTCGGCAAGGGCCGGGTGCTCTATCATCCCGCCGACATGACGAAGCCGCACGAAATCTCGGACCTCATCCAGACGGCCGTGGAAGAATTCGACGGCGTCGACATCCTCGTCAACAATGCCGGCATCCAGCATGTCGAGAAGATCGAGGACTTTCCGCCGGAAAAGTGGGACCAGATCATCGCGATCAATCTCTCCAGCTCCTTCCACACCATCCGCAATGCCGTTCCGCATATGAAGCGCAAGGGCTGGGGCCGCATCATCAACGTCGCCTCCGCACACGGCCTCGTCGCCTCGCCCTTCAAGGCGGCCTATGTGGCGGCAAAACACGGCGTCCTGGGCCTGACGAAAACCGTCGCGCTTGAGGTCGCGGAAAATCGTATCACCGCCAACAGCATCTGCCCCGGTTATGTGCTGACGCCGCTGGTCGAAAAGCAGATCCCCGACACGGCCAAGGCCCGCGGCATCAGCGAGGCGCAGGTGAAGTCCGATGTCATGCTGAAGTTCCAGCCGACCAAGGAGTTCGTCGGTACCGACGAAGTGGCAGCGATCGCGCTTTTCCTTGCTTCCGATGCGGCAAAATCGATCAACGGCACCCATATCTCCGTCGATGGCGGCTGGACCGCCCAATAAAATATGCGCCCAATAAAATAGGCACGTGATCGCGGCGGGTTTCCGGCTGCGTCCCAAGCCAAGCGGGCTTCAGGCGCGAAGAAGGACGAAATGAATTTTCTGCAAGATAGTCTCGCGGGCTTTCTCGCCCGCGAACACCGCATCGTCATCGTCGATATCACCGCCACCAAAGGCTCGGCACCGCGCGATGAAGGCACCTTCATGCTGGTCGCGCCGACGGACATCTACGGCACGATCGGCGGCGGACAGCTGGAATATGCTGCCATCGAGAATGCGCGCAAGCTGCTGGCGGATGCCGGCGGCGCGGCGAAGCTCGAAATCCCGCTCGGGCCGGAAAACGGCGAATGTTGCGGCGGCCGCGTGGACCTGCGCTTCACCTTCGCCGACGAAGAGGCCCGTAAGACGCTCGACAAGCGCCTTGCGGACGAGGAGCGGCAAAAGCCGCAGGTCTGGATTTTCGGCGCGGGCCATGTCGGCCGGGCGCTTGCCGACGCGCTGACCCTGCTGCCCCTTAACGTCTTCGTGGTGGAGGCGCGCGAGACTGCGCTCGACCAACTGACCTCGGAGGTGCATCATCGCTTCGCCGCCTTGCCGGAAACGCTGATCGCGGATATTCCCACGGGCTCCGCCGTCGTCATCGTGACGCACGATCATGCGCTCGATTTCCGCATCGGTACGCAGGCACTCCAGCGCAAGGACCTCGCCTATATCGGCATGGTCGGCTCGCACGCGAAGCGCGGCACATTCCTGCACCATCTCGACGAACAGGACATGCCACGCAGTGAAGCAGAGCGGCTGGTTCTACCGATCGGCGGCAGTGCGGTGGACGACAAGCGCCCCGAGGTCATCGCCGCGATGACCGCCTCGGAAATCCTGCTCGTCTTTGCCAAATGGCGGCGGGACAACACCTAGCCGCGCCCATCCAGAAAACCGAGGTCACGCTTCAGGTGATCAGACAGCTCGTCCGGCCGCAGGCGCGGCATGTTGTTACGCTTACGGAAGGCAAAGGCGAGAGAGAGCTTATGCCAGAAGCCGGCAAGCGGCCCCCGCTTATGCCTTACAGGCATTGTTTCGACGACGCATGTCATGGTAAAACCTCGTAAATTCCATTCATTGCGTGCAGGATGCGCTCGTGAGGGATGGAATTCCAATCGAACCTTCGTCTGCATGCATGAAGAGACCTTGGCCATGAAGATGTCGCGCAACTTTCCGCTGAACGCGCTTCGCGTCTTCGAGGCGGCGGCGCGGCATGCGAGTTTCACCCGCGCCGGCGATGAACTCGGCATGACGCAGACGGCGGTCAGCTACCAGATCAAGCTTCTGGAAGAGACGCTTGGCGAGACCCTGTTCCTGCGCCAGCCGCGTCAGGTACTGCTGAGCGAGGCCGGCGAGCGCCTGGCGCCGAAGGTGGGCGAAGGTCTTGCCAAACTCGCGGAGGCCGTGGCCGACCTGAAGGGGGCGACGGAGCACAAGCTGCACATCCACTCGACACCGACCTTCGCCACGCAATGGCTGAGTCGCACACTCGGCGATTTCCAGCTGAAGCACCCGAACATCGCCGTCCGGCTATCCACCTCGCAGGACCTGATCGATTTTTCGCGGGAAGAAGCCGATATCTCGATCCGCTGGGGCAAGGGCGACTGGCCGGGTCTCGAGAGCCATCGCATCATGCGTATGGATTTCGCGCCTCTGCTCAATCCGGCGCTGGCGGAAACGATCGGCGGTGTGCACGAACCGGCCGACCTCCTGAAGCTGCCGATCATCAGCGCCCCGGATATCTGGTGGCGCACCTGGTTTTCCGCCGCAGGCATCGACAATCCGGGGCTTGAGCGCTATCCGCCGAACGAACTCGGCATCCAGACCATCGACGCGCAGGTCGCGATGGCCGGCCAGGGTGTCGCGATCCTCAATCCCGGCCATTTCCGCACGGAGATCGCTGCCGGCCTGCTCTATCAGCCCTTCGAGCTGACCTGCAACGACGGGCGCGACTATTGGCTCGCCTATCCGGAAAACCGACGCAACATTTTGAAAATCCGCGCGTTTCGCGATTGGATTCTGGCGACGATGCCGCAGGAAGCGTAAAGTGCCTGATAACAACAGGGAGTCTTGATCTTGAGCGTCGCTTTCATGAAGGAAGAGAGTGCCGAAACCGCAGCGGAAACCCTGCTGCCCGAACGGCCGATTTCTCCTCACCCCAATCTCGTCACCGAGACGGGCCTGAAGGCGCTCGAGACGCAACTGGCAGACGCGCGCACGGCCTTCGAGGCGGCCAATGCGATCGAGGACATCAACGAAAAACGCCGACAGCTCGCTGGCCCCGCGCGCGATATCCGCTACCTCGTCGAGCGGCTGCGCACCGCGCAGGTCATGGCCGATCCGACATCATCCGAGACCGTCGCCTTCGGCAACACGGTAAAATTCAGCCGCGATGACGGGCGGGTTCAGACCTACCGGATCGTCGGCGAGGACGAGGCCGATCCTAAGGCCGGCACAATTTCCTATGTGTCACCGGTCGCACGCCTGCTGCTCGGCAAGGGCGTCGGCGATCTTGTCACCCTGAACGGCCAGGAGCTGGAGATCGTCGCGATTTCCTGAGGCGGACCGCGCCAAGGGGACTACGGCCTGCCGTCCAGTTCAGGATAATGGCGAAACAGATCGCTCTCGTTGCCGGGAAGGCGGCGCTCGCTCGCGAGATAGGCGCTGATCTTCGGATGCTCCGCGACGGAGACGCACAACGCCCTTATCTTGTGATACCGCGCATCGAGGCCGCTCATCAGCTTCGGAAAGGCATAGGTCAGGCCGTCCATGACCTGAAACAGCGACAGGTCCGCATAGCTCAGCCGGTCGCCCACGAGATGGGCCGGGCCCTCGGGATTTCGCGTGAGAATGCCCTCGAACCAGTCGAGGAATTTCGGTACGCGCTCCTCGCGGAATTCGCGGGCGCGGCGTTGCGATTCGGGTTTCTGGTTTTCGTAATATTCGCCGGCGCCGATCGGGTGGTGCACGTCGTGGCCTTCGAGAACGAAGTCGGCGATGGTGAGCTGGATCTGATGCGTCCAGAGCCGCAGGTGCTGCTCCTTCGGTGCGAGATCGAGCTTGTCGCCGAGATAGAGCAGGATGGCGGCGACCTGACCGACCACCACGTCGCCGTCCCTGAGAAAGGGCGGCGCGAAGGACGGTGTCGCCACCTCTTTGCTGACCCGGGCGATGACACCATCGCCCTCCTCGCGCGCGACATCGCGGTAGGGCACGCCGGCCGCTTCGAGAACGAGACGGACATATTCGCCGCGACCCTGAATGCCGGTCCAGTAGTAGAGTTCGTAAGCCATGCCGCAGAATACACCCGGCGGGGCTTCGGTTCCACCGGGCAATTGCCCTGCCCGCGCATGCGCTCTATCTGGAAGGACGAACCGCAGCACAAGGACACGTGACCGCCATGACAAAAACCCTCATCCGCGGACGCCTGCTCTCCTTCCTGCGCCGCCCCGAGACGATCGACGATGCGGCAAGCTACCGCTACGAGGAGGATGGCGGCCTGCTGGTCGAGGATGGCAGGATCGTCGCCGTCGGCGCCTATGCCGCGGTGCACGCGCAGGCACCCGAGGATGTGGAGGAGATCGACCATCGCCCGCACCTCATCCTGCCGGGCCTGATCGACACGCACCTGCATTTCCCGCAGATGCAGGTGATCGGTTCCTATGCCGCCAACCTGCTCGAATGGCTGAACACCTACACCTTCCCGGAGGAATGCCGCTTCGTCGAAAGCGAGCACGCCGCCCGCATCGCCCGGCATTTCTACGACGAGATGATCCGCCAGGGCACGACGACCGCCGTCGCCTATTGCTCGGTACACAAGACCTCGGCCGACGCCTATTTCGCCGAGGCGCTGAAGCGCGGCATGCGCATGATCGGCGGCAAGGTGATGATGGACCGCAATGCGCCGCAGGGCCTGCTCGACACGCCCGAGATGGGCTATGACGAGACCCGCGCGGTGATCGCGCAATGGCACGGCAAGGGCCGCAACCACGTCGCCATCACCCCGCGCTTCGCCATCACCTCGACGCCGGCGCAGATGGAAATGGCGGCCGCACTTGCCCGCGAGTTCCCCGACCTGCACATCCAGACGCATCTTTCGGAAAACCACGACGAGATCCGCTTCACCAGCGAACTCTATCCCGATGCGATCGACTATACGGATGTCTATGCGAAATACGGCCTGCTTGGCCGCAAGAGCCTGTTCGGCCATTGCATCCATCTCTCGGAGCGCGAGGCGGACGCGATGAGCGAGGCGGGTGCGGTCGCGATGCACTGCCCCACCTCCAACCTCTTCCTCGGCTCGGGCCTCTTCCCGTTGAAGGCGCTTTCGCGGCGTGACAAACCCGTACGCATCGGCGTCGCCACCGATATCGGCGGCGGCACCAGCTATTCCATGCTGAAGACAATGGATGAGGCCTACAAGATCCAGCAACTGCTTGGCGAGCGGCTGAACCCGTTCGAGAGTTTCTATCACATGACGCTCGGCAATGCCGAGGCGCTGTCGCTAGAGGATCATATCGGCACGCTGGAAGCCGGCACGGATGCCGACTTCGTGGTACTCGACGCGGCCGCAACACCCGCCATGGCGCTGAAGATGGAAGTGGTGCGCTCGCTGACGGACGAACTCTTCCTGCTCCAGACGCTGGGCGACGACCGCGCGGTGCGCGAGACCTATGTGGCGGGCAAGCCGATGAAGGCCGCCCTTTAGCTGCCGCGATAGGTCGAGTAGCTGTAGGCCGAGAGCAGCAGCGGCACGTGGTAATGGCTTGCCGGATCGGCGACGCCGAAGCGCAGCGGGATGCGGTCGAGGAAGGCCGGGTCGGTGACGGCGGCACCGGAGGCGCGCAGGTAATCGCCGGCATGGAAAAGCAGTTCATAGGTGCCGGCCGCAAAGCCGGCACCTTCCATAAGCGGAGCATCGACGCGGCCGTCGTCGTTCGTGACGGCGCTCGTCACGGGCTGGCGCTCCTCGTTCACGATCCGGAAGAGATCGATCTTCAGGCCCGCGGCGGGTTTGCCGAGCGCGGTGTCGAGAACGTGGGTGGTCAGGCGGCCGGTCTTGCTCATAAGTCCTCTCAGGGTGCTTCTATGACGAAGGGTTTCTCAAGGAAGAACTCTTCCAGGTTGACGCCGCCGCCCAGACGGTCGACGACGAGGAAATCGCTGACGGCGCCGACCGCGATCAGCGGGTGGTGCCAGACATTGCGGCGATAGTTCACCCCCTGCCGTCCGCCGGCGCGAAACACCTTCGGCTTGCCGGGCTTGCCGCCCTCGTCTTCCGCCACCACCACCAGCCAGGGCCGGTCGTCGAGCGGCGAAAAACTCTGGCTGCCGAACGGATGGCGCTCCATCATGTCGACAGTGTAGGGGAACGCACGCGGGGTCCCGCGGAAGAGGTTGATGATGACCCTGGCATCGTCGCCGACGGCTTCGGCCTCCGCGAGCGCGTGGTAGCGCTCGGTCGTGCCGCCGTTGATGTGGCGCATCGAAGCGGGATCGGCTTCGATGACGGTGCCGAAGGGCGCAAAGGCCTCTTGCGTCAGGGGTTGGATTTCAAGCTTCTCAGCCATCGGACAGCCCTCCCGGGGAGAGGAAGGGCAGTCTTCGGTCATCGGGCATCGTCAATCTCCGGGGAGCAGAGCATTCAACCGGAGGAGCGCGATGCGCTCCACCTGGCTTTTCGCGGTTTCGAATTCTTCGTCGGCCGTATTGCCGATCCGCTTTTCGAAGGCGGCAAGGATGTCGTCCTTGTCAAGGCCTTTAACGGCGATGATGAAGGGGAAGCCGAATTTTTCGACGTAACCGGTGTTGAGTTCGGTGAAGCGGGCGTGTTCGGCTGCACTCAGCCGGTCGAGGCCGGCGCCGGCCTGTTCCTTGCGGCTGTCTTCCGTCAGCCCGCCGGCAATCGCGAGCTTACCGGCAAGATCCGGGTGGGCGACGAGCACGCCGAGCTGTTCGGCACGGCTCGCCTTGCGGAAGGCATCGGTGAGAGCGGCATGCACGCCGCCGGCCGTCAGCGGCTCGGCAACGGCATTCGCGTCGAGCGCCCGCTCGGCGATGAACGGCGAGTGCTCGAAGACGCCGCCGAAACGGTCGAGGAAATCGGCCCGGTCGATCATGCGCCCTTCACCTTCGACGGATGGTGGTTCTCGATCCAGTGGCGCGCGATATCGATGCGGCGCGGGATCCAGACCTTTTCGTGGCCAAGCACGTAATCGACGAAGCGGGCAAGGGCTGCCGCACGGCCGGGACGACCGACCAGACGGCAATGCAGGCCGATATTCAGCATCTTCGGGCTGCCTTCGGCACCTTCCTGATAGAGCACGTCGAAGGCGTCCTTCAAATAGGTGAAGAACTGATCGCCCGTGTTGAAGCCCTGCGGCGTGGCAAAGCGCATGTCGTTGGTTTCGAGCGTGTAGGGAATGATCAGGAAGGGCTCGCCATCGAGGCCCGGCACCCAGAACGGCAGGTCGTCGGCATAGGAATCGGAGGAATAGACGAAACCGCCCTCTTCCATGACGAGACGCAGCGTGTTGTCCGAGGGCTTGCCCTGGTACATGCCGAGCGGGTGCGAGCCGGTCAGCTCCTTGTGCAGGCGCACGGCCTCGCGGATGTGCTCGCGTTCCTTCTCCTCGGAAAAGTCCTTGTATTCCAGCCAGCGGTAGCCATGGCTGGCGATTTCCCAGCCGGCTTCCTTCATGGCGGCGACGGCTTCCGGGTTGCGCGCCATGGCGAGCGTCACGCCATAGACGGTCGTGGTGACGTTACGGCTGGTGAACAAGCGGTGCAGGCGCCAGAAACCGGCGCGCGAGCCATATTCATAGATCGATTCCATGTTGAGGTTGCGCTGACCCGGCCAGGCGGCCGCACCGACGATTTCCGACAGAAGGTTTTCCGAGTTCGGGTCGCCGTCGAGAATGCAGCTCTCACCGCCCTCCTCGTAGTTCACCACGAACTGGACGGCGATGTTGGCATCGCCGGGCCAGCGCACTTGCGGCGGGTTGCGGCCGTAGCCGATGAGGTCGCGCGGGTAGGTTTTCTCGGTCATTCTGTCACCTTCGAAAGGGGGACGCTCGGATTTGAATTGGGGCAATCACCCCTTGAATAGGAACCAATACCGCTTTGCGTCGTTTTCTGTCCATCACACGCAAGGAGAAACACTTATGGTCATGCAGGATGCAAACATTCGTGAAACCCAGGATCTCATCGCCAGCGACAAGGTCGAGGGAACGAGCGTCTATGGCGCCGATGGCAAGCATATCGGCTCGGTCGAGCGCCTGATTCTCGACAAGCGCAGCGGCCACGTCTCCTATGCCGTGCTCAGCTTCGGCGGTTTCCTCGGCATCGGCCACGATCACTATCCGCTGCCGTGGGGCAAGCTCGCCTATGACGAAGGCCTCGGCGGTTATCGCGTCGATCTGACGAAGGAACAGGTCGAAGCCGCGCCGCACTATGAAAGCGACGCGGAATACGACTGGAACCGCCGCAACGGCAAGGTGATCCACGATTATTACGGCGTTCCGCCCTATTGGATGTAAGGCTGCGTCAGATCCGACCGGCTTCCTCGAAGTGTGCCGGTACGGTAAACGAGGGCGGTACGTCGAGCGTGCCGCCCTCGATTTCGTTCAGCACCGCGCGGGCGAGCGCGTGCGCCAGGCCGAAGCTCACCTTGAAGCCACCCGTCATCAGGCTGAGATTGGCATGATCCGGGTGTCTCCCGACCATCGGCTCGCGACCGATCGCCTTGGGGCGCAGACCCGCCCAGCGTTCGATGACCGGGGTATGGGCGAGGACAGGCGCCATCATTCGCGCCTTTTCGATCAACGTGTCGAGCAGACCATCGGTACTGTTTGCATCATCAAAGCTGTTTTCACTCGTGCTTCCGATGGCGACGACACCGTTTTCATGCGGCACGATATAGAGACCGTCAGCGAAGACCACCGGCAGGCCGGGATCGACCGATGCCAGGAGCAACGCCGCCTGCCCCTTGACACCCATGCCGGCCGGTTTGGCGAGCGGGGTCAGGGATTGCAGAAGGGGGAAGGTTTCGACACCGGCGGCGAGCACACAATGGCCGAAGGGCAGAAGCGAGCCGTCATCGAGACGGGCAAGGCCGGCGGCGGGATCGATTGCCAAGAGCCCGACGCCTTCCGTGATCGTCACCTTCGCCTGTCTCTCAAGCGCCGCCTTCAAGACGGCCAGAAGACCGCGCGGGGAAAGACGAGCGGCCAGATGGTCGTGAACCAGTCCATGCGGCATGGCCTCGTCCATCGGCCAGCCGGCAATGGGGGCAGCCTCCAGCAAATCGAAAGCAAAGCTGCGGTCAGATGTCGACCAGACGGACTGCGCATCCCGTGCGTGCCCCAGCGCTGTGTCACGGTTCTGCGGTTTCGTCAGCGGAATGAGGCGGCCGGAGCGCCGATAACCGGCGGAAAGGCCAGTCTCGGCCTCCAGCGCGGCGATCTCAGCTTCTATCGACACCAAGGCCGCAAACTGAAACGCCTTCTTTGCATTCCAACGGTCCGGCAAATGCGGCATCAGCGCGCCGAGCACCCCGCCGCTGGCGCCGGCTCCGATATGCCGGCGATCGACCAGATGAACCGAAAGGCCCCGTTGGGCGGCAAAAAGTGCGGTCCAGAGGCCCATCACCCCGCCACCGGCCACGAGCAGGTCCACGGCCGGTTGACCCGCGGGCTTCACGCGACTATCGGCATTCGGCATGGCTGACCACGATCCCTACACTGCGCCCGAAACCCTCGGTGTTCTCGACTGGCACGAGGGCGATATGCCCTATTCCAGTGCCTTTGACGATCACTTTTATTGCCGCAACGACGGGCGGCTGGAATGCGGCCACGTCTTCCTGTCCGGCAACGGCCTGCCGGCCCGCTGGCAGCGGCAAGAACCGTTCCGCATCGCCGAACTCGGCTTCGGCACCGGCCTCAATCTCACGGAAACCTGGCGGCAATGGCAGGAGACGGCGCCGGAAGGGACAAGCCTGCACTTCACTTCTTTCGAGCGCTTCCCGATGGCCCGCGCCGATATCGACCGGGCGCTCGCCCACTGGCCGGAACTCGACGCCCAGCGCGTATTCCTCACCGAAAAATGGCCGGAAACGCCCGCGGGACGCGTTGAGATCGAACTGGAACCGCGCGTCCGCCTCACCGTTGTCTGCGGCGCGGCACTGGAAAGCCTGACACAGGAACAGCTGCCCTTCGACGCCTGGTTTCTCGACGGTTTTGCGCCCTCGCGCAATCCGGACATGTGGTCGGCGGACTTGATGGCCGAGGTTTTCCGGCTGACGGTTCCCGGCGGGCGGTTCGGCACCTATGCGGCGGCCGGTTTCGTTCGGCGCAATCTTGCCGCGGCGGGGTTCGTCGTGGAACGGCGGCCGGGCTTTGCCGGCAAGCGCGAAATGCTCTGCGGGGAAAAGCCGGCGATTTGAGCGCTCAGTGCAGCGTGCCGTTGGCCGCCTGCATCTTGCCGCGCTTCAGCCAGCGGTCGAGCTGCTCTTCCAGCTTCTCGATGCTGATGGGCTTGGCCAGATAATCGTCCATGCCGGCGGCGAGGCACTCCTCCCGGTCGCCCTCCAGCACATGGGCCGTGACGGCGACGATCGGCACGCGATGGCCGGTGCCGCTTTCGATCTCGCGGATCGCCCGGCTCGCCTGCAACCCGTTCATCACGGGCATGGAAATATCCATCAGGATCATGCCCGGCCGGCTGGCGCGGAAGAGCGCCACCGCCTCCTCGCCATTGCCGACGATGCGGAAGCGCAGGCCCGCCGCCATCAGCATCTGGGTGAAGAGGATCTGGTTGACCTCATTGTCCTCGGCCACCAGCACATCCAGGACTTCGCCATCCGGCTCAATTGTACCGGCCGCATGCGGGCGAAGCGCCAGAACCTTGCCTTCGACCACGGGTGCGGCGACCGGCTGGGGCTTGCCGCCACGCATCGCGCGCAGGACCTCGCCCACCGTCTCGCGCAGCAGATCGGCCCGCACGGGCTTCATGAGATGCGCCTGAACATGTTGCGAGGACAAAAGCTTGTCATCCGCCGGAAGGTTCATCGAGGTGAGCACGACAAGCGCACTTCCGGCCGTTTCCGCATTCTCCCGCAGGGTGCGCACGAAGCCTGGCGAATGATCCGGCTGATAATCGAGAAGGATCGCATCGACGCGCAGGCCCATATCGGCCGCCGCCGTGAGCACAGCCAGCGCTTCGGCTTCCGAAGCGACCGCCGTCGCATCGAACCCCCAGCCGAGCAGCATGTCGTGTGAGGCCTTGCGCGAGAGATCATGCGCATCCACGACGAGAATGCGGGCGCTCGACGCCTTGGCCGGCATGATGCGGGCCGGCAGTGCCGCGACGGCGAGCGTCATCGGCAGGCGTACGGTGAAGACCGAGCCCGTCCCCACGGCACTCTCGGCCACAAGCGTGCCGCCGAAAAGCCGCGTCAGCCCGTCGGTGATGGCGAGACCCAGGCCGGTGCCCTCATGGCGGCGCGTCGAGGAGGCATCGACCTGCGAGAACTTTTCGAAGATCGACGCCATCTTCTCGGTCGGGATGCCGGCGCCGGTATCTTCAACGCGGATCTCGATGTCCACCGCACCGTCAGGCCCGGGCGTTGAGGCAAGATCGATCAGCACATGGCCGCGATCGGTGAATTTCACCGCATTGCCGACGAGGTTGGTGACGATCTGCCGGAAACGCCCGGCATCGCCCATCACGGCCGCCGGCATCTGCGCGGCACCGCGCACGACAAGCTCGATGTCCTTCTCAGCGGCCTTCGCCGAAAGCAGCGTCGCGACGTCCTCGATGGCTTCCACCGGGTTGAAGGCGACGTCGCGCAGCGTCATCTGGCCGGCATCGATCTTCGAGAAATCGAGGATGTCATTGATGATCGTCAAGAGCGCATTGCCCGACTTCACCATGATGTCGATGAACGTCTTCTGGCGGGTGTCGAGATTGGATTTGGCGAGCAGTTCCGCCATGCCGAGCACGCCGTTCATCGGCGTGCGGATCTCGTGGCTCATATTGGCGAGGAATTCCGACTTCGCCTTGTCGGCCGTCTCGGCGCGCGACACGAGCCGGCGCAACTCGTCTTCGCGGCTCTTGAGATCGGTGATGTCGGAGAAGACGATGACGTTGCGGCCGCGGCTCGTCGGCGTCACGTCAAGCCGCAGCCAGCGCTCGTAGCCGCTGAAAACGGTCAAGGACGCCGGCTTGCCGGTGAAAAGGATGGCGCCGAATTCCCGCGCATCCACCGGCTCCTCGCCAACGAAACCGGGGATCTTGCGGTCGATGCAGCTTTGCAGCACGTCCTTCATCGAGGCCCCCGGCTGCAACAGGTGCGACGGCATGGCGATCATGGTGGACAGCGCCTCGTTGGACAGCACCACCCTGTCGCCTTCGATGATGAGCAGGCCCTGGGCCATCGAGGAGACGGCATCCTCCATGAGGGTGCCGACCTCTTCGAGCGCGCTGCGCGTCTCCAGCACCTCGCGCTCACGCTCGCGCCGCTCGGTGATGTCGATATAGGTGAGCAGGCAGCGGCCGCCGGAAATGGCGCAGCCGGCCTCGATCAGCGTGCGGCCGTTCGCATAGCTGACTTCGCGCACCGGCATTTCGCCGGCGCGGATGCCATAGAGGCGATGTCCGTATCCGTCGGCGCAAGGCGTGCCATCCTCGCATGTCGCCCCTTGCGCATGCTGGAAATGCAGGAGTTCGCCGAGTGGCCGGTCCTTCATTGGCGGAAGCGCGCCGTTCCAAAGCCCGGCGAAAGCACCGTTGATCAGCTCGATTGTGCCGGTCTCATCGACCACCACGATGCCGACGGGCAGCGATTCCACGACGCTTGCAAGGTCCGCGCGTGCCGCCTCGGCCTCGCGCTGCGCCTCGATCAACTGTTCCTCGCGCTTCTTCAGCACCATCGTGTCGGTGATCGAGCCGATGAGGTAGCTCTTTTCGTCCAGCGTCGTGACGCGATGGAGCCGGGTAATCGTCGGCAGGACGAAACCGTCCGCACGGACGTATTCGATTTCGGTCTCGAGCAGTTCGCCAGTGTCGAGGACCTGCTGGTTCTGCGCGTGGAACTCCTCCCCCTGCTCGGGATACATGTCGAGCGTGGTGAGGCCGAGCAGCTCATCCGGCTGCCGGCCCGTGAGCTCGACATAGGCCCGGTTGGCGAAGATCATGCGCTGGTCTTCATCGCGCATGAAGCTCGCGACGGGCAATTCGTCGAGCAGCGCGCGATAGAGGCTGATTTCCTGGGAATGCTGGACGAGCAGCGCCTCGCCGTCCTTCAGCGCCGTCACGTCCAGCCGGAAGGCGACGAGCCGGCCATCCGGGCGGCGCTGGGTGACGAGGCGCATCCAGCCGCCGGCCAGCCGGGCGACCGTTTCGTAAAGCGGCAGATCGTAGCTTGCGAGGCGCGCGGCGACCCAGCGTTCGCGCTCGGCCGGCGTGGTGCGCCCGACTTCGATATCGTGCAAAGCCTCCGTCAGGCTCGCAAGCGTGATCGCCCCGTCCGCAAGATCGCCGACCAGCGTGCGATAAAATTCCCGCATACAGGCGTTGGCATAGCTCAGCCGGTTGTCCGCGCCGAAGATCGCAATACCAGCGCCGAAGGCGTCCAGCGCGCTTTCGACCGGATCGGCATCCCCCTCAGGGCGTCCCGTGCAAGTTGCCT
>NZ_JBLZPK010000028.1:16888-27951 GCF_049199905.1 Shinella sp. M27 | reverse complement strand
GGACGGCGTAAAGATAGCGACGAGGATGGACAAGGTTGCCGACAGTCGCTCGCGTTTTAACGCGATATCGAAACTTCCGCCACCGAAGGGATGCACGAAGCGGGCGCGCTCGGGATTGCCGAAGATCAGGCAGCGGCGTTCCGGATCGTCCCGCTCGCCATGACCAGGCAGTTCGCCGATCTCGTCGCTGCGCAGACCGATCATGTCGGCCGGGTTGTGGTCGAACAGGCGCGCATAGGCGTCGTTGACGGCGAGGTAACGCAGTTCGCTGCTCTTGACGTAAGCCGGATGCGGGTGCGCGCGAACGCGCGCCATGGCCGCTACCAGCAATTCGTCATGAGATTCAGTCACGTCATGCGCTCCCCGAAGCGGGACGGAAGAGAGATTTGTACCCCTTGCGGAGTATCACCAATCCTTGAACGGATGGTTAACCGATCGTTGCCGAAGGCGAACCTTATCCACGGCGGCATTTCCCTGTCGCAAATGACGGGCCATCGCGTCGCAGGATATGCGACAACAAAAAGAGGCAAACCAGACCGGGGCTGTGCTGCATGGGTGACGTGATCAAACTCGAAAATCACCTCGAACAACCGGAGGCCGACGACGCCCCCGTCGAGCGTCGCCGACGCGGCGGTGGGCGGGGTGCCGAGCGCACGCGGCGCGCACCGACCACCTCAAAATACCTCAATCTCGTCAACACCACGGCCAAGTCCACCGTACTTTCGGAAGACGCGCTGGAGGCGATCCATCATGCCTCGCTGACGATCCTCGAAGAGATCGGCATGGACGTCATCCTGCCGGAAGCGCGCGAGCGCATGAAGGCGGCCGGCGCCGACGTGACGCCGGGTACGGACCGCGTGCGCTTCGACCGTGGCCTCATCATGGACATGATGGCTTCGGTGCCATCGGCCTTCACGCTCCATGCCCGCAATCCGATGCGCAATGTCGAGATCGGCGGCAACAACCTCGTCTTCGCGCAGATCGCCTCCGCGCCCTTCGTGGCCGACCGCGATGGCGGCCGGCGCGCCGGCAACCAGGAGGATTTCCGCAAGCTGGTGAAGCTCGCGCAGTCCTACGACATCATCCACACGACGGGCGGCTATCCGGTCGAGCCGATCGATATCCACGCATCCATCCGCCATCTCGATTGCCTGTCGGACATGGTGAAACTGACGGACAAGGCGTTCCACGTCTATTCGCTGGGCAAGCAGCGTAATCTCGACGGCATCGAGATCGCCCGCATCGGCCGCGGCATTTCCATGGAACAGATGGAGCGCGAGCCCTCGCTCTTCACCATCATCAACACGTCTTCGCCGCTGCGTCTCGACGGGCCGATGCTGCAAGGCATCATCGAGATGTCCTCGCGCAATCAGGTCGTCGTCGTGACCCCCTTCACCCTGGCCGGCGCCATGGCGCCGGTGACGATCGCAGGCGCCGTCGTGCAACAGAATGCGGAAGCACTGGCCGGCATCGCCTTCACGCAGATGGTGCGGCGCGGCGCGCCGGTCATGTATGGCGGCTTCACTTCCAACGTCGATATGAAGACGGGCGCACCGGCCTTCGGCACGCCGGAATATATGAAGGCGGTCATTGCCGGCGGCCAGCTCGCCCGCAAATACAACATCCCCTACCGCACCTCGAACACCAACGCCTCCAACACGCTGGATGCGCAGGCCGCCTATGAATCGGCCTTCTCGCTCTGGGCGCTGACGCAGGGCGGCGGCAATTTCATCATGCATTCGGCCGGCTGGAGCGAGGGCGGCCTGACGGCATCCTTCGAGAAGTTCATCCTCGATGTCGACATGTTGCAGATGGTGGCGGAATACCTGACGCCGCTCGATATCAGCACCGATGCGCTCGGTCTCGACGCCGTACGCGACGTCGGCCCCGGCGGCCATTTCTTCGGCACGCCGCACACGCTGGCGCGCTACGAAACGGCCTTCTATTCGCCGATCCTGTCGGACTGGCGCAATTTCGAGACCTGGACGGAAGCCGGCCGGCCGACCACCTACGACCACGCCAACCGGGTCTTCAAAGAAAAGCTCAACACCTACGAAAAGCCGCCGCTCGACCCTGCGATCGAGGACGAACTGGATGCGTTCGTCGCAAAGCGCAAGGAAGAGGGCGGCGTTCCGACCGACTTCTGAAAAGGGTCAGGCGTCGAACATGATTGAGCGGACGGACGAGATCAGCTTGTCCGTCGGCAGGTTCGAAAAGTTCTTGTCGATCTCGGCCATGGTCAGTGTGCGGGATTTATCGGAGAGCTTGTTGCGCAGGTCCCCGAGCGTCTGCGGAGCGGCGCAGACCACCAGCCGGTCGAAGGCGCCTTCGGCGGCGTAGCCGTCGATCAGGCCGGCGACTTCGGCGGTGAATTTCTGCTGCTCCTCCCGCACCGGATCGCTCGAATATTCCATGGCGGAACGGCCATGGCCGACGGAGGAATGGCTGCGGCCGGGCTTATCGGCCATGATGTCCTGCGCCCTCTTCGGCTCCCAGCGAAAGACTTCCTGCTCCGGGCTCTGCTGTTCGTCCTTCAGCAGGTTCACCCCCTTCAAGAGGCGGGCCTGGTTGCCGTCGGCGGCGAGAATCCAAGTCGTAGCGGTCATGTTTCACTCCCGTAGCGAGTTTGTGGACTGGCAGCTGTTCTGCCGTTGAGAGCATCCAACAGGATTGTGGCCGGATGCGCAGTGAACCAACGCAACGCCGTCCGGCATGTTCCGGGTGGCGATGATCACGAAGCTGTTGGAAAGCATTTTGCGCCCCTATGCGCCGGCCGACGCGGCCCGCTAGGGTGCCGCCGACGACAGGAGATCCTCATGGCCGAACCGTTGAAAAACCTGCTGCATCCCGGACTGGTGACGGACATGGCCGGCCATATCTTCCGCGTAGCACCCGATTTCGACGCGGATCGCTTCACGGCGCTGGCGACCGATGGCATGGAGACGCTGGAACTGATGCAGCGTGCCGAGCGGATCAAGGATGCGCTGACGCAGACGCTACCCGCCGATTATGCCGCTGCCGCGGGTATTCTCCGCAAGGCCTTGCCGGAGCACGGAAAACCGGGCCTTTCCGGCTGGGCGTTGCTGCCCGTCAATCAGTTCGTCTCCGAACACGGCCTTGGCCATTTCGACGTGTCACTCGCCCTCCTCAAGGCACTGACACCGCATTTCACCGCAGAATTCGGCATTCGCCGCTTCATCCATGCGGAGCAGGACCGGGCGCTCGCCGAAATCTCCGGCTGGGTGGCGGACGCCAACCACCATGTCCGCCGCCTCGCCTCCGAAGGCACCCGCCCGCGTCTACCCTGGGCAATGAGCCTGCCGGCCTTGGTGAAAGCGCCCGCACCTATCCTGCCGATCCTCGTCGCGCTTCTCGACGACCCCGAGGATTATGTCCGTCGTTCCGTCGCCAACAGCCTCAACGATATCGCCAAGGACCACCCTGCCCTCGTCGCCGATTTCGTGGAGCGTCATATCGACGGCGCCTCAACCGAGCGGCGCCAGTTGCTGCGCCATGCTTCGCGCACGCTGCTCAAGAAGGGTGACACCAAGGCGCTCGCCAATTTCGGCTTTGCCGCAGCGCGCGGCATTGCTGCCAGCCTGACGGTCGCAACACCCGTCGTCACCTTCGGCGACAAGCTGAGCTTTTCCATCACCGTCAGCAACGGAGATGCCGAACCGCAGCGACTGATGATCGACTACGCGATCCATCATGTGAAGGCGAACGGCACGCTGGCGCCGAAAGTGTTCAAGTGGAAGACGCTGGACCTGCCGGCGGGCGGGCGCCAGTCGATCGACAAGGACCATGCCATCCGGGCGATCACCACACGCGTCTATTATCCCGGCCGGCACCGCATCGACATCCTCATCAACGGTACGGTTTCAGCCTCCGCCGACTTCGATCTGCGCATGGATTGAGGGATCCCCTTTTTGCACCTGCGAAAGTAGCACTTGACTTTTTGGCGCAAAACAACGACATGAGCCGCAGCGTCGCCCTTCGGCCGCCGCGTGAGCGAGCCAGCGATTTCCCTGTACGGGATGCCAAGAAGGACAAGCGCAAGAGACGATCCGCCTCCCATTTTGCGGATGACTGCGCAGACGATAGCCAACCAACCCACAAGTTCCCAATTCACGCGGGGTTCTTGACGCCAGACGAAACCGGAAGCGCATGGTGCGTTCCGGCGATACCTGTTTGGCGCCCCGAAAGGTATTTGACTTGACCACTTTTCACGACCTCGGCCTCTCGCAGACCATTGTCGCTACCCTCTCCACGCTCGGCTTTGAAAAAGCGACCCCGATCCAGGAAAAGGCCATTCCGCTCGTCATGGAAGGCTCCGACCTGATCGGCCTTGCCCAGACCGGCACCGGCAAGACGGCCGCTTTCGGCCTGCCGATGATCGAAAAGCTGCTCGCCGACGCGCGCCGTCCCGACCCACGCAACATCCGCGCTCTCATCCTCGCACCCACCCGCGAACTGGTGAACCAGATCGCCGACAACCTGCGCGACTTCGTCAAGAAGACCCCGCTGCGCGTCGTCACCGTCGTTGGCGGTGCCTCCATCAACAAGCAGTCCGAAATGCTGTCGCGCGGCACCGACATCCTTGTCGCCACGCCGGGCCGCCTGCTCGATCTCGTTGCCCGCAAAGCCGTGACGCTGACGCAGGCCCGCTACCTCGTGCTCGACGAAGCCGACCAGATGCTCGATCTCGGCTTCATTCACGATCTGCGCAAGATCTCCAAGATGGTGCCGAAGAACCGCCAGACGCTGCTCTTCTCGGCCACCATGCCGAAGCTGATCGGCGAGCTTGCCGGCGAATATCTCGTCAACCCGAAGAAGGTCGAAGTGACCCCTCCGGGCAAGGCTGCCGACAAGGTGGAGCAGTATGTGCACCACGTTCCCGGCAAGGACCAGAAGGCGCAGATCCTGCGCAAGACGCTCACCGACAACCCGGACGGCCTGTCGCTCGTCTTCTCGCGCACCAAGCATGGCGCCGAGAAGCTGATGAAGCATCTCGAGCATATCGGCTTCAAGGCTGCCTCGATCCACGGCAACAAGAGCCAGGGCCAGCGCGAACGCGCGCTGAAGGCCTTCCGTGACGGCGAAATCCGCGTGCTCGTTGCCACCGACGTCGCTGCCCGCGGCATCGACATTCCCGGCGTCACCCACGTTTACAATTACGACCTGCCGGAAGTGGCGGACGCTTACGTTCACCGCATCGGCCGTACGGCCCGCAATGGCCGCGACGGCATCGCGATCGCCTTCTGCACGCCGGATGAGGCGCACCTGCTGCGCGACATCGAGAAGCTGATGGGTATCCAGATCACCGTCGCCAGCGGCGAAGCGCCTGCGGTCATCACGGCCGGTCCCGGCGGCAAGTCGCGCAAGCCGCGCAGCGGCAGCGGCCAACGCGCCAGCCAGGGCCGCGCCGGCCAGCGTCCGCCGCGCAAGCCGTTCGGCGAGGGTTCGCAGGCAGCCTCCGAAGGTGGCGCACCCGCAGCCGGCAAGCGTGCCCATGGCGGCCGCCCCGCCCAGAAGCAGGGCGAGCGCCAGAACCGCAACCACGGCGGCGGCAACGGCCAGGGCCGCCCGCAGAGCCACGGCAAGCCGCGCCGGCCGGACGGCCAGCGTCGCGAACAGGCGTAAGCGGATCGACATAGAATGAGAAACGGCGGGCTTCGGCCCGCCGTTTTTGTTTGTTCAGGCCGCTTTGCGATTGGTGAGATAGACCCCGACCACCGAAATCGTGGTGCCCAGGATCATCGGGATCGTCAGTTCCTCGCCGAAGATGGCGGCCGCCTGCACGGCCGCGATCGGCGGCACCAGATAGATCAGCGACGCCGCGCGCGAAACCTGACCCCGGCGCAGCAGATAGAGCAAGAGCAGGATCGCGCCCATCGAAATGCCGAGCACGGCCCAGGCCAGCAGCGCCACGAAGGTCAGGCCGAAATCGACATGCAGGTTTTCCAGCCCCATGGCAAAAGGGAATGTGACGATCAGCGCGCCGACATATTGCAGGGTCGCGATGGCGCGGATGTCGCCGGTCGGCAGATATTGTTTCTGGTAGATCGTGCCATAGGTGACGGCGGCCATGCCGAGCATGTTGATGACGATGGCTAAGGCTGGAATTTCCGCAGCACCGTGGCCGAAGAATTTCGGCAAGACGGCAAGCAGCACGCCGAGGAAGCCGAGGCCGAGACCCATCTTCTGCGTGCCGCTCAACCGTTCACCGATGAAGAAGGGGGCGGCAAGCGCCGTCATCAACGGCTGGAGCGCGGCGATGATCGAGGAGAGTGCTGCCGGCACGCCTTGCCCGATCGCCCACCAGACGGCCCCGAGATAGATGCCGTGCAGGAAGGCACCGGAGACGACGGCGTGCGCGATGGTGCGCCGGTCGCGCGGCCAGGATGCGCCGGAGACCAGACAGAAGCCGGCAAACAGGATCGCGGCCGTCAGGTAGCGGATGCTTAGGAAGGTCAGCGGCTCGGAAACGAAGGTGGCGTATTTGGCGACGACCCAGCCGGTCGACCAGAGCAGGACGAAGATGGCGGGCGCCAGACGATCGAGGGACATGGGATTTCCGGCATCAGGACAAACGTGCGCGAGCGATAGGCGCTACCCCCGTGATGGTCAAAGGAATTTCCTTGATGATTAGGTTCAGCGGAAGGCGGGTGCGACCATGCTTTCGGCATCTGCCCATCATTTCGGCACGAACCTCTTCAACCGTCATGCAGCCACCAGGAAAAACCGTCGCCACGGCCGGTTTAAACGCGCCCAAAGCGGTATGAGAATTCTTTTCCTCTCATTGAGCATGGTTCTTGCATTGCCTCTTATGTTGTACTCAAATGGCGAAAAATGGGGAACACGCCTTTGGCATTTGATGAAATGATGAACGCGGACTCAAACCCGCGGCAACCCTATGACAAGTATCACGACTGGTACGAAGGACAGGATCGGGCTCGCCTGATCGCCAAATCAAGAGACGCCGAGAACCTCTTTCGAAAAACCGGCATCACCTTCGCGGTCTACGGGCACGAAGACAGCTCCGAAAAGCTCATCCCCTTCGACATCATCCCACGCATCATTTCCGGCAGAGAGTGGCGCAAGCTCGCCCAGGGCATCGAACAGCGGGTCATCGCCCTAAACGCCTTTCTCGACGACATCTACCACAAGCAGGAAATCATCAAGGCCGGCCGCGTGCCGCGCGAACTGATCGAGCGCAATGTCGCCTTCCTGCCGCAGATGATCGGCTTCAAGCCGCCGGGCGGCGTCTATACCCACATCGTCGGCACCGATATCGTACGCACGGGCGAAGACCAGTTCTACGTGCTGGAAGACAATGCCCGCACGCCTTCCGGCGTCAGCTACATGCTGGAAAACCGCGAAACCATGATGCAGATGTTCCCGGAGCTGTTCCACCTCAACAAGGTGCGCCCGGTCGAAGACTATCCGAAGACCCTGCGGCAGAGCCTTGCGTCGCTTGCACCCCCCGGCTGTTCCGGCAAGCCGCGCATTGCCGTGCTGACGCCAGGCATCTTCAATTCCGCCTATTACGAACATTCCTTCCTCGCCGATATGATGGGCGTGGAACTGGTCGAGGGCTCGGACCTGCGCGTCGTCGACGGCAAGGTGAAGATGCGCACGACCCGGGGCTATGAAGCGATCGACGTGCTCTACCGCCGCGTCGACGACGATTTCCTCGATCCCCTCACCTTCCGGCCGGATTCGGCGCTCGGCATTCCCGGCATCATGGATGTCTACAAGGCCGGCAACATCACGATTGCCAACGCCCCCGGCACCGGCATCTGCGACGACAAGGCGATCTATTCCTACATGCCGGAGATCGTCGAGTTCTATACCGGCCGCAAGGCGATCCTCGAAAACGTACCAACCTGGCGCTGCTCGGAGGAGGACAGCCTCAAATACGTGCTCGACCATCTTGAGGAGCTGGTGGTCAAGGAAGTGCACGGCTCGGGCGGCTACGGCATGCTCGTCGGCCCGACCGCCTCGAAGAAGGAATGCGCGGCCTTCGCCGAAAAGCTGAAGGCCCGGCCGTCGAACTATATCGCGCAGCCGACGCTGTCGCTTTCCACGGTGCCGATCCTCGTCAACAAGGGCATTGCGCCCCGGCACGTGGATTTGCGGCCCTATGTGCTCGTTTCCGACAAGGTGCAGATCATTCCCGGCGGGCTGACCCGCGTGGCGCTGAAGGAAGGCTCGCTGGTGGTCAACTCCAGCCAGGGCGGCGGCACGAAGGACACCTGGGTACTGGAGGACTGATGCCTATGCTGGGAAGAACTGCAAACGGCCTCTACTGGATGTTCCGCTATATCGAGCGCGCTGAAAACATCGCCCGTCTCATCGATGCGGGCCTGCGCATGGCGCTGACACGCTCCGGCTCCTCCGACGAGGACTGGGACGGCGTACTGCAAAGTGCCGGCGTGCGGGAGGATTTCGACAGCGTGCACGGCAAGCTGACGAGTGCGGACGCCATCGACTACCTGCTGCGCGACCCTGCCAACCCGTCAAGCGTCATGTCCTGCATCGAATCCGCCCGCAACAATGCGCGCATGGTGCGTACCGCATTGACGCGCGAGACCTGGGAAGCGACGAACGAGTGCTGGATCGAGCTTAAGATTGCGCTCTCCAAACGCGTGAAGCCCGCCGACATGCCGGAGGTGATCGGTACGATCAAGCGCTGCACCGCCCTCATCCGCGGCGCCTTTCACGGCACCATGCTGCGCGACGACATCTACAACTTCTCGCGCATCGGCACCTTCATCGAGCGGGCGGACAACACCGCCCGTATCCTCGACGTGAAGTATTACGTGCTGCTGCCGGCCATCGCCAAGGTCGGCTCGTCGCTCGACAACATGCAATGGGAATCGATCCTGCGCTCGGTCTCGGCTCATCGCTCCTACAGCTGGGTCTATGACGGCGATTATTCCTCGACCAACATTTCGGACTTCCTGATCCTCAACGACCGCATGCCGCGCTCGCTGGCCTATAGCTACGACAAGCTCGTCAGCAATCTCGGTTACCTCGCCAAACTCTACGGCGACAACCATGCGGCACACGAGACGGCTTCCGCGACGTTGATGCTGCTGCGCAGCCGCAACATCGACGACATCATGGAACAGGGGCTCCACGAATTCATCGAGGAGTTCATCGTTCACAACAACCGCCTCGGGGAAGAGATCTCCGACGGCTACCGCTTCTATCGTTGAGAGCGGGGGGCAAACGATGCGACTGAAGATCAGCCATACGACGGAATATACCTATGACGACCCGGTGCAGTATTCGCTGCAGCGCCTGCGGCTGACGCCGAAGACGCAGCCGGGCCAGATCGTGCGCGCATGGGCAACCACCGTGCACGGCGCCCGCGTCGAAGCCGGCTACACCGATCATTTCGGCAACCATGTCGATCTCGTCAGCACCAATGCAGAGCAGGTGACGATCCGCATCGTCGCCGAGGGCGAGGTGGACACGGAGGACCGGGCTGGCGTCTTCGGCCCACATCAGGGCTTCGTGCCGCTGTGGCTCTATCTACGCGAGACGCCGCTGACCAAGCCAGGTAAGCTCATCCGCGAGCTCGCCACGGCCTCGACGGGCGACAATGAACTGGCGCGCATGCACGCCATCATGGCCGCCATCCATACGGGCGTCGAATACAAGCCGGGTGAAACGGCCGCCGATACGACGGCCGAACAGGCGTTGGAGCAGAAGCAGGGCGTCTGTCAGGACCACGCCCATATCTTCCTCGCCGCCGCCCGTCATCTCGGCATTCCCGCGCGCTACGTCTCGGGCTACCTGCTGATGGAGGAGCCGGAGCAGACGGCAAGCCATGCCTGGGCGGAGGTGCACCTGCAGGGTCTCGGCTGGGTTGGCTTCGACGCCGCCAACAATATTTGCCCAGACGCACGCTATGTCCGCCTATCGAGCGGTCTGGACTACACGGATGCCGCACCAATCTCCGGCATGGTTGTGGGCAGCGCCTCGGAGACGATGAGCGTCGCCATCACGGTGGAAGCGGCGGGCCAGAGCCAGTCGCAAAGTCAGAGCTGACGGCGGCCGCGAACGGCCACCGTCGTTGCAAGTCCTAGCGCGATGCCGTTTCCAGCAGGCGGCAGAGTTTGACCAGCGCCGCATCATAACCGCCGCTGTTGACGCCGCGGCAGCGCTTGAGCATCTGCTGCTTATCGCTTGGCGACAGCTGGGCAAAGTCAGCAACGATCGCGCGATCCCGATCCTTGCCGGGAGTGGGACGGCCATCGCCGGGTTTGCCGCGGTCGACGGGCGTGGTTAGTGTCACGCTTTCGTCGTCTCCCCCAAGACTGATATCGACATCTGCATCGAGCAATCCGCGGCCGCCGACATTGGCGCCGACACCGACGCCGAGGCCGCTCGAACCGCCGACTGTCGCCCGTGCGTTGGCGTCGAGAAGGCCACGGGAACCTCCAACATTGGCGTTGACGCCTGCATTCACGCCGTTGCGGCCGCCGACCGAGGCCCCGACATTGGCATTCGCCAGACCTTTCGAGCCGCCAACCGTGGCGCCTACGCCCGCATTTACGCCATTGCGTCCACCCACCGATGCGCCGACACCGGCATTGGCCACACCCTTCGAGCCGCCGACATTCGCGCCGACGCCGGCATTCACGCCATTCTTGCCGCCGACGCTTGTGCGGGCGCCAACATTGGCAAGACCTCGTGAACCGCCGACATTGGCGCCCACGCCGGCCTTGGCGCCGCCGATGCTGACACCGACGCCGACACCAAGTCCGCCGCCCTTTTTGCCGCGATCAGCCGCATGGACCGGCACAACGAGAACCACCGCGGCGAGCAGGGCCATGGAAAGCGTGGGGATCGACACTCCGTTTGATGTTCCGAACATGGAAACCTCCCATTTCAGCGACCGATCCGGGAGTGGACCGGTATCGAGGAAGGAAGGGGAGCGACCCATCGCCGGTTCCTCGCGTAACGCGACTGGTGGAGACCAGGGAAAAGGAAAGGTTGCATTCGGCGTGCGGCAGGCCCCAATTCGTATCGAAACGATACAAATCGGG
>NZ_JBLZPK010000028.1:0-16639 GCF_049199905.1 Shinella sp. M27 | reverse complement strand
CCTTCTTGAGCACCTTCGGCGGCAGGCCCATATTGCCGACCTCGGCCATGCCCGGATAGCCCTTGGGACCACAGTTCTTCATGACCATGACGCAGGTCTCGTCAATGTCGAGAGCGTCGTCGTTGATCTTGGCCTTGTAGTCGTCGATATCCTCGAACACCACGGCGCGGCCGCGATGCGTCAGGAGATGCGGCGAAGCGGCCGAAGGCTTCAGCACGGCCCCCTTCGGCGCAAGATTGCCGCGTACGACGACGATGCCGCCGGACTGCGTCAGCGCCTTCTCGGCCGGCAGGATGACATCCTCGTTCCAGTTGACGACGTCCTTGACCTCGTTCCAGACGGTCTCACCCGACACGGTGATCGCATCCTTGTGCAGGAGGCCCGCTTCGCCGAGGCGTTTCAGCACGACAGGCAGACCGCCTGCATAGAAGAACTCTTCCATCAGGTATTTGCCCGACGGCATCAGGTTGACGATGGTCGGCACGTCGCGGCCACAGCGGTCCCAATCGTCCAGCGTCAGGTCGATGCCGACGCGGCCGGCCATGGCGAGCAGATGGATGACGGCATTGGTCGAACCGCCGATGGCCGCATTGGTGCGGATGGCGTTCTCGAAGGCCTGCTTCGTCATGATGTCCGAGGGCTTCAGGTCGTCCTTGACCATCTGCACGATGCGGCGGCCGGTCAGCTGCGCCATCACCTTGCGGCGGCTGTCGACGCCGGGAATGGCGGCGTTGCCCGAGAGCGCCATGCCCAGCGCTTCGGCCATGGAGGCCATGGTGGAGGCCGTGCCCATCGTGTTGCAGGTGCCGGAGGAGCGGCTCATTGACGCCTCGGCCTCGAGGAACTCTTCCTGCGTCATCTCGCCGGCCTTCACCATCTCGGAGAACTTCCACAGATGCGTGCCGGAACCGACGCGCTCGCCGCGGAAATAACCGTTCAGCATCGGGCCGCCGGTGACGACGATCGACGGCAGGTCGACGGAGGCGGCCGCCATGATCAGCGACGGCGTGGTCTTGTCGCAGCCGACCATCAGCACGCAGCCATCCATCGGCTGGCCGCGGATGGTCTCCTCGATAGCGAGCGCCGCAAGGTTCCGGTACATCATCGCGGTCGGGCGGAAGGTGTTTTCGGAGGCGGAGAAGACGGGCACTTCCATCGGGAAGCCGCCGGCCTCCCAGATGCCGGCCTTCACCTTTTCGGCCAGCTCGCGCAGATGGCCGTTGCACGGCGTCATGTCCGACCAGGTGTTGAGGATGCCGATAACAGGGCGCCCGTCGAACAGGTCGTGCGGGTAGCCCTGGTTCTTCATCCAGCCACGGTGATAGATCACGTCACGGCTGGTGCCGCCGTACCATTCCTGTGATCTGAGCCTGCGCGGCCATTCCGCTTTCTTCGTCATCTTTCCAGTCCTCGAAGGGACCACCCGCAAGACCGGGCGGCCTTTGTCTCACGCCAGGGTGTAGGCGGTCTTGACGGTTGTGTAGAATTCGTTGGCGTATTTGCCCTGCTCGCGCGAGCCATGCGACGAGCCCTTGCGGCCGCCGAAGGGCACATGGAAATCGACGCCCGCCGTCGGCAGGTTGACCATCACCATGCCGGCCTCCGCGTTGCGCTTGAAATGCGTCGCATGCTTGAGGCTCGTCGTGGCGATGCCCGAGGAGAGGCCGAAGGGCGTGTCGTTGGCGACGGCAAGCGCCTCCTCGTAATCCTTCACGCGAATGACCGCGGCAACAGGCCCAAAAATTTCCTCGCGCGAGATGCGCATGTCGTTCGTCGCCTCGGTGAAGAGCGCCGGCGCCAGATAGAAGCCGGGTGTGTCGCGCTTCAGAAGCTCGCCGCCGAAGGCAAGCTTGGCGCCTTCTTGTCTGCCGATCTCGATATAGTCCGTATCCTGCTTGAGTTGGCTCTGATCGACGACCGGGCCGATATGCGTGCCCGCCTTCAGCGCATCGTCGACGACGACGCTCTTAAGGCGCTCGCCGACGGCTGCAACGAACCGGTCATGAATGCCTTCCGTCACGATGACACGCGAGGAGGCCGTGCAGCGCTGGCCGGTCGAGAAGAAGGCCGAGTTGACGGCGGCTTCGACGGCGACGGTGAGGTCCGCATCGTCAAGCACGACGAAGGGGTTCTTACCACCCATTTCGAGCTGGTATTTTCTGTTGTGCTCGACGGAGGCCAAAGCAACGCGCTTGCCGGTACCGGTGGAGCCCGTAAACGTTACGGCGTTGACATCAGGGCTGTCCAGCATGGTCTGGCCGACGACGGAACCCTTGCCCATGACGAGGTTCAAAACGCCCTTCGGCAGGCCGGCGCGTACCAGGATATCGACGATCGCCCAGGAACAGCCGGGCACCAGTTCGGCCGGCTTGAAGACGACCGTGTTGCCGTAGCAAAGCGCCGGCGCGATCTTCCAGGCGGGAATGGCGATCGGGAAATTCCACGGCGTGATGATGCCGACGACGCCGACCGGCTCTCGGGTGATCTCGACGCCGATATTGGGACGCACCGACGGCAGTGTCTCGCCGGCAAGGCGCAGGCATTCGCCCGCGAAGAAATCGAAGATCTGGCCGGCGCGCACGGTCTCGCCGATGCCCTCCGCCAGCGTCTTGCCCTCCTCGCGCGACAGGAGACGGCCGAGCTCGTCCTTGCGGGCGAGGATTTCGTCCGCCGTCTTGCGCAGGATGGCGTGGCGCTCGAGGATGCCGGAGCGCGACCATGCCAGGAAGGCAGCCTTGGCGGCGGCGATCGCCGTCTTGGTGTCCTCGACGGAGGCGCGGGCATAGCGGCCGACCACATCGCCTGTGTTCGACGGGTTGATGTTCTCTATGGCATCGGAGCCGACCCATTCGCCGGCAATCAGGTTCTGGTGGATGGTCATGGCCTCAGCCTCCTGTCCGTCGATTACAACTGGCGGATTTCGATTTCTTCTTCCTTGGCAATCGCCAAGGGATTGCGCAACGGTAAGCCGAAACCATCCGCGCCGATCTCGAACACATCGCCCTCTTCCGTGCGGATGCCGTCACCGAAGGACAGCGTTGCCGTGCCGAACATGTGGACGTGGATATCGCCCGGCGTGCGGAACAGGCCGTATTTGAAATGGTGGTACTCGAGATTGGCGAAGGTATGCGACATGTTCGCCTCGCCGGAGACGAAAGGCTTTTCCCAGAGAACCTTGCCGCCGCGCACGATGCGCGAGAAGCCTCTGATGTCGTCCGGCGCCGCACCAACGCGGATTTCCGGGCCGAAGCTCGCCTGCCGCAGCTTGGAATGGGCGAGATAGAGATAGTTGATGCGCTCTGTCACATGGTCGGAGAACTCGTTCGACACGGCAAAGCCGATGCGGAAGGGTGAACCATCGGCCGCGATGACATAGATGCCCGCCATTTCCGGTTCTTCACCGCCATCGAGCGCGAAGGAGGGCGAGGTCAGCGCAGCACCCGGCGCGACGGCCTGCGAGCCGTTCCCCTTATAGAACCATTCCGGCTGTACGCCCTTTTCACCGGGCTTCGGCTTGCCGTTCTCAAGACCCATGCGGAACATCTTCATGGAGTCCGTCAGTGTCTCCTCAGCCGCTTCCGAAGTCTTCTTGTGCATGGAATCGCGCGTTGCCGCCGAGCCGAGATGGGTCAGGCCCGTACCTGTCAGATGCAAGTGCGCGGCATCCGGATGGGTGATCGGCGATAGCAGCCGGCCGTCTGCATAGGCCGCTTCCAGATCGACCTCGTCACCGAGGCCCTTAGCATCGATGACAGCCTTCAGAGACTGTCCGCTGTTCGCGGCTTCCAGCGCCAGCGCATAGACGCTTGTCGCACCGTTGACGACGCGGCCCTTGCCGCCCTCTTCCCGCACGACGACGGCGATCGAGCCGTCGGCGTTTGCTACCTGCGAAATCAGCATTTCCGTTTCCTTCCTGAGGCCGATTTCCGGCCAAGCTCCGCTCCTGCGGCGGACAGACGTCACCACACTGGCCGCACCGGCGACCGGTCAAACTCTTCTGCAATCGGGTGGGTGACCGGTTTCCCGGTCAGCCCTTGTTCTTGTTGTAGACGTCGAAGAACACGGCCGCGAGCAGCACCAGGCCCTTGATGAGCTGCTGGTAGTCGATGCCGATGCCCATGATCGACATGCCGTTGTTCATGACGCCCATGATAAAGGCGCCGATGACCGCGCCGGTGATCTTGCCGACGCCGCCGGATGCCGAGGCGCCGCCGATGAAGCAGGCCGCGATGACATCGAGCTCGAAGCCGACACCGGCCTTCGGCGTCGCCGAGTTGAGGCGGGCGGCGATGATCATTCCGGCGAGCGCGGCGAGCGCACCCATGTTGACGAAGGTGTAGAAGGTCAGGCGTTCGGTGTTGATACCCGAAAGCTTCGCAGCCTTCTCGTTACCGCCCATGGCATAGATGCGGCGGCCAATCGTCGTACGGGTCGTGACGAAAGCGTAGAGCGCGATCAGCAGACCCATGATGACGAGAACGTTCGGCAGGCCGCGATAGGTCGAGAGCTGGAAGCCGATGAAGATCGCAACCACGCCGATGATTGCCATCTGCACGGCGAAGAAGCCGAAGGGCTCGTTCTCGGTCTCGTTTACAGCATTGAGGCGGCGTTCACGCAGGCCGGCATAGACGGCATAGCCGACGAGCAGCAGCACGGCGACGAGCGCGACATAGTTCTTGATGAGGCTGGTAGAGGGATCTGTGATGGACAGGAAATCCGGCACGAACCCCGTGGAAAGAACCTGGAATTCCTTCGGGAAGGGACCGACCGGGCGGCCAGACAGCACGACATAGGTCATGCCGCGGAAGACCAGCATGCCGGCGAGCGTCACGATGAAGGACGGGATCTTCTGGTAGGCGACCCAGTAGCCTTGCGCTGCACCCATGATGGCGCCCATGAGAATCGCGAGCGGCACCACGACGATGGCCGGCAGACCCCATTTCACCAGCATGATCGCCGACATGGCGCCGGTAAACGCGACGATGGAGCCGACCGAAAGGTCGATATGCCCCGCCACGATGATCAGCAGCATGCCCAACGCCATGATGACGATGAACGAGTTCTGCAGCACCAAGTTGGTGATGTTGACGGGGCGGAAGAGAACGCCGTTGGTGAGGATCTGGAAGAAGATCATGATCACGACGAGTGCGACCAGGAGGCCGTATTCGCGGATGTTCTTCTTGAGGTATTCCCCCACCGAAGGCTGGTTTCTCTGGGTCGCGGTATCGGTGGACATCAGTGTTTCTCCCCGGAGCGCATGATGGCGCGCATGATGGATTCCTGGCTTGCTTCCGCCTTTGAAAGCTCGGCCACGATGCGCCCTTCGTTCATGACATAGATGCGATCGCAGGTCCCGAGCAGTTCCGGCATCTCCGATGAGATCATGAGGATGCCCTTGCCCTCGGCGGCAAGCTGGTTGATGATCGAGTAGATTTCGAACTTGGCGCCGACGTCGATGCCGCGCGTGGGTTCATCGAGGATCAGCACCTCGGGATTGGTGAAGAGCCACTTCGACAGCACGACCTTCTGCTGGTTGCCGCCCGAAAGATTGACCGTTTCCTGATAGATCGAATGCGAGCGGATGCGCAGCTTCGACCGGTAGTCCGAGGCGACCTTGGCTTCCTGCCGGTCGTTGATGACCATGTTCGACGACACGCCGCCCAGATTGGAAAGCGTCGTGTTGTGCATGATGTTGTTGATCAGCACGAGGCCGAGATGCTTGCGGTCCTCGGTCACGTAGGCAAGGCCGGCATCGATCGCCTTGGGGATCGTGCTCACATCCACGGGCTTGCCGCGCATGGAAACGTCGCCGGTGATCTTGTGGCCCCAGCTCTTGCCGAAGATGCTCATTGCCGTCTCGGTGCGGCCCGCACCCATCAGGCCGGCAATGCCGACGACCTCGCCGGCGCGCACCGTGAAGCTCACATCGTGCAGAAACTGCCGGTCGCGGTGATGCTGGTGGAAGACGTTCCAGTTCTTCACCTCCAGCAGCGTCTCGCCGATCTTCGGTTCGCGCGCCGGATAGCGGTCCTCCATCTCGCGGCCGACCATGCCCTTGATGATGCGGTCTTCCGAGATATCCTCGTGATGACAGTCCAGCGTTTCCACCGTGCCGCCATCGCGCAGGATCGTAATCTGGTCGGCGACCTTTTTGATCTCGTTCAGCTTGTGCGAGATGATGATCGAGGTCATGCCCTGCGTGCGGAACTCCATGAGCAGCTTCAAGAGCGCGTCGGAGTCCTTTTCGTTGAGCGAGGCGGTCGGCTCGTCGAGGATCAGCAGGCGCACTTTCTTGGACAGCGCCTTGGCGATTTCCACCAGCTGCTGCTTGCCCACGCCGATATCGGTGATCAGAGTGCCCGGCGAATCCTTCAGACCCACCTTGTCGAGCAATTCCTGCGTGCGGCGGAAGGTCTGCTTCCAGTCGATGACGCCCTTGGTGGCGACCTCGTTGCCGAGGAAGATGTTCTCGGCAATCGACAGAAGCGGCACAAGCGCCAGCTCCTGGTGGATGATGATGATACCCAGATGCTCGCTGTCGGAGATCGTGGAGAAGTGACGGACCTGGCCGTCGAAATGGATTTCGCCCTCATAGGAGCCGGCCGGATAGACGCCGCTCAACACTTTCATGAGGGTGGATTTGCCGGCGCCGTTTTCGCCGACAAGGGCGTGAATCTCGCCTTCGCGGACCTTCAGGTTGACGTTGTCGAGCGCCTTTACGCCCGGGAACGTCTTCGTGATGCCACGCATTTCGAGAAGGGTCTTGCTCATGTACCAGTTTCCAGCGGCCAGTGATCGCCCTTCGACAGGGAGACTGAGCCTATTCGCTCTGCGATCCGGAGAAAAGAGGGTTCGCGCCGATAGCGCGAACCCCGGAGAAATTTGAGAACGATCAGTTCTTCAGCTGGTCGGCCGTGTAGTAGGCCGAGTCCGTGACGAGGATCTTCTCGGCATTGGACTTGTCGACGGCAACCGGCTTCAGGAGGTAGGACGGAACGACCTTGACGCCGTTGTCGTAGGTCTTCGTGTCGTTTACTTCCGGTTCCTTGCCTTCGAGGATCGAGTTGACCATGCCGACAGTAACCTTGGCGAGTTCACGCGTGTCCTTGAAAACAGTCGAATACTGTTCGTCGGCGAGGATCGACTTGACGGACGGCAGTTCGGCGTCCTGGCCGGTGACGATGGCCATCGGCTGGTCGCCCGAGCCGTAGCCGACGCCCTTCAGAGCCGACAGGATACCGATGGAGAGACCATCGTAGGGCGACAGAACGCCATCGACGCGGCCGTCGGTGTAGGTCGAGGACAGCAGGTTTTCCATGCGGGCCTGGGCAACGGCACCGTCCCAACGCAGCGTGCCGACGGTTTCCATGCCGGTCTGGCCCGACTTGATGACGATGTCACCCTTGTCGATCAGTGGCTGGATGACCGACATCGCGCCGTCGTAGAAGAAGAAGGCGTTGTTATCATCAGGCGAACCGCCGAAGAGTTCTACGTTCCACGGCTTGGTGTTCGGGAACTTCGCCTTCAGGCCGTCGACGAGGCTGGTGGCCTGGAGAACGCCGACCTGGAAGTTGTCGAAGGTGGCGTAGTAGCTGACATTGCCCGAATCGCGGATGAGGCGGTCGTAGGCGATGACCTTCACGCCGGCGTCGGCAGCCTTCTGCAGGATGTCGGAGAGCGTCGTGCCGTCGATGGCGCCGATGACGAGAACCTTGGCACCCTTGGTGACCATGTTTTCGATCTGGGCCAGCTGGTTCGGGATATCGTCGTCAGCAAACTGCAGGTCCGGCGTGTAGCCGGCTTCCTTGAACAACTTTTCCATCGTCTCGCCGTCGGAAATCCAGCGGGTCGAGGTCTTGGTGGGCATGGAGATGCCGACCATGCCCTTGTCCTGGGCGAAAACCGGGGCGACGAAGGACGCGACGCTGATGGCAGCGGCCGCGAGAAGCGAGGTGATCATTTTCATTGAAAGGTCTCTCCCTTGTGCGCATTGGCCGATATTGCGGCCAAGCATTGTTCTGTGCGCGGCGGGGTCGCATTCAGACGACGGTCTGGACTGGCCGGGCAAAACCCGCCGGTCCCCACTCCCAAGGACCCCAGCGCACATTGGCGAAACCTCGTACGAATTGCCATAACTGTCAAATGCAATGAGCTTCTAATTCGATACCAAAATTGGTATAGAGAGGCAGATATATAATATTTTTACGATCGAGGGTACGATGCGTTTGGATGATGACATCGACGAGCCGCTATTTCCCAACGAAGGGGGCGACAATCTGCAGGGCGTCGGGCTGCTGCGCAGCGGCCTGAAACTCAATCATCTGCGCATGATCGTCGCGATCGAGGAGCACAGCCAGGTGAGTGCGGCAGCCGACGTGCTCAACATCTCGCAGCCCGCCGCATCCCGCATGCTGACGGAAATGGAGACGATCCTCAAGGCACAACTCTGCGAGCGTGTCTCGCGCGGTGTGGCGCTGACGGCCTTCGGCCGCGCCTTTGCGCGGCGGGCGCGCACCATCCTGCTCGAACTACGCGAGGTCGACCGCGAGCTTTCCGCGCTGAAATCCGGCACTGGCGGTTCGGTCTATCTGGGATCCGTGACCGCACCGGCGATCAGCCTCGCCGTGCCGGCGATCCAGCAGGTCAGTGCCGCCTATCCCGGCATCGAGGTGAATGTGCGCGTGGAGACGAGCAATGTGCTCGCCCGCGAACTGCTCGCCGCCCGGCAGGACTTCATCATCGCCCGCGTGCCCGACGACCTCAATCCGCGCCTGTTCAACGTCACAGAGATCGGTGTGGAAAAGGCCTGCCTCATCGTGCGAAAAGGCCATCCGCTGACGGAAAAGTCGGTCGTCGGCCTTTCGGATCTGCCGCATTTCGACTGGGTGTTCCAGCCGGCCGGTACGCTGCTGCGCCGGCGCATTGAGGAACTGTTCATCGCCGCCGGGGTCGCGCTGCCCTCCACCGTCGTCAACACGTCGTCGATCCTGCTGACCACCGCCATCGTCTGCGGCTCGAATGCGATCGCGCCCGTCGCCCGCGACATGGCAGTCTTCATCGCCGATGTCGGCGCGCAGGCTGGCGAGATCAGCATCCTCAACACGGATTTCGAGATCGACATCAAACCCTACAGCCTGATTTCCGTGAAAGGCCGGGCGCTCCCCCCGAGCGCCAAGCTGCTCTATGATCTCATCCTGCAACGCAGCCGGATGCTTTCGCCGGACTGAACGGAGAAAGACCCCATGTTCGGCATGACCGTTTTCGAATCCGTGCTGGAAAGGCTGAAGGCCGAGGCGCGCCAAGCCGAGGAAGACGCGGCCGAAGAGGCCGTGGAAGACGACGGCCCCGGCGAGATTCGCGGGCTGAACTCCGGTTTTGCCGGCATCGGCACCGGTAGCACCTTCGTCTCCGGTTCGCAGGCAGCGGCGGCCTATCTCGATCTCTACGAGGAGCCGCGACCGACGCCTCCCGAGCCGCAACCGGCACCCGAACCACCTCCGGCCCCGCCACGACATTTGCTGCGCATCGCGCCGGACGAGATTGCGGAGGATCTGGCGCTGACCGGCAAGGAAAGCATGAACGACCTCCTCACAAGGCGGCGCAGCTTTGCCCGCGAAAATCATCCCGATCGCGCGCCGGAAGAGCTTCGCGCCAACGCGACGCTGCGCATGAAGATCGCCAATATGCTGATCGACGAGACGATCCGGAGGATCAAGGTGGAAGAAAGCCTTGGGCTTTCGCGCTAGCTATTCGTCTCTTCCGGCGGCTTGGCGACCGGGTCGGACGGCTTGAAGAACAGGATGAGATTGGCGAAGACATAGGCGGTCACGACGAGGAAGATCGTGCCCCAGGTCTGTTCGCCATTGTAGAATTCCACGCCCGTCCACGCCGCGCAGGACCCGACCAACAGCACCCGCCGCCAGAGCGGACGGTAGAACGGATGGTCGGGATCGATGAATTTCATGAATGTCTCCTCACAGGTCCAGCCTACATAGGCGGTTTTTCCGTGTGAGGAAACCGACTTCACGAACCGAGGCGATCAAGGAAGGCGGCAAGTTCGGAGGTCTCGATTCCAACGAGATGGCCTTTTTCCGGATAGGCACCGGAGCGCACGTCCTCGGCATACTCGCGGAAGGCGGCGATGCGCTCCTGCTGGAGACGATCATATTCCGCCGCGAAATTGCGGTAGACTTTTGCATGGCGCGGACAATGGCCGCGGTTCTGGCCAAGCACATCGTCGGCGAAGAGATATTGCGCATCGCAGCCCGTGCCGGCCCCCATGGAGAGCATGACGAGGGAGGTCTTGGCGCTGATCGCTGCAGCGACCTCACCCGGCACGACCTCGATTTCGGCAGCGAAGGCCCCGGCCTCTTCCAGCACCTTCACCTGCCGGTAGATTTCCAGCGCGCTCTCCACCGTCTTGCCGACGGCGCGAAAACCGCCCGTCCAGGTGGCCTTGGAGGGGATGAGGCCGACATGGCCGCAGACCGGGATGCCCTCCTCCCGCAGACGCCGCACGGTGGAAAGGCCGGCCGCGCAATAGACGGCATCGCCCCCTGCCCGCATCGCCTGGAAGGCGCCGCGCAGATAGTCGTCGGCGGTGATGAAATCGCCGTATTCCAGGCCGGGAAAGGCGAAGACGGTCGGGGCCGCCTCGCGGAAGGCCGGGCCGAGCAATGCCGGCGGCACGGAGACGAGGTCGATGCCCGCCTGTTCGGCGGCGGCGGCCTCTTCTAGCGTGACGACGCGCAGCATGGTGAGCTGGCGCTTGCCCTTCATCGTCTGAATATCGGCAACGGTCGGTCTCTTGGTTTTCACGGGCAGTCTCCCTCAGGCAGCGAGCAGTTTCTTGAGCTTGGTCTCCGGCGCGGCGAGCTCGGCCGGATCGGGATGGATGCGGGCGGCGATCAGCATTTCGGCGAGACGGATGTCGCGCGCCACCGCATTGCCCGGCCCGATGCCGCTTGCCGCAATCAGCCGGCCATCGGCATCGAGATGGAAGAGAATGAAGGCGCCCTCGCCCATATCGCGGCGGACCGTGCTGACGGCGCCGTCGGCAAGGCCGGCGATCTGCAGCGTCAGGTCGTACTGATCCGACCAGAACCACGGTACGGCGGCATGGACATCCGTGCCGCCGAGCATGTTGGCGGCGGCAAGCTGGCCCTGCTCCTGCGCATTGCGCCAGGATTCGAGCCGGATGCGGCGGTCGCCATAGAGCGGCAGCGGATAGGAGGCGCAGTCGCCCGCGGCGAAGATATCGGGATCGGAGGTTGACAGCAGGCCATCGACGGCGATGCCGTTTTCCACCCTCAAACCGGCCGCCTCCGCCAGTTCCGTGTTGGGCACGGCGCCGATGCCGACGACAAGCAGATTGGCGCTGACGACACGACCATCACCCAGCGAAATCAGCACCTCGCCCGTCCGCTCCTCGACACCGGCTACCTTGGCGCCGCAGAGAATGTCCACACCTTCCGCGGCGTGACGGCTGGCGACGATTTCGGCGATCTCGGCCGGCACGCCACGGGTGAGCACCCGCGGCAGGCCCTCCACAAGCGTGACGCTCGCCCCCAGCTTGCTGGCGCTGGCGGCAAGCTCCAGGCCGATGAACCCACCGCCGAGAATGGCGATATGGCTCCCCTCGACCAGATGGTCGCGGATACGCGCCGCGTCGTCATGGCTGCGCAGCGCAAGGATGCGCCCGCCATGGGTCGCGCCCGGCAGGGTGCGAGGACGCGCGCCAGTGGCCAGCAGCAGCCTGTCATAGGGAACGACCGTACCATCGCCCAGCACGACACGCTTTGCGGCGCGGTCGATCTCGGACACCATGCGGCCGAGCAGCAGATCGATACCGGCCTCGACGTAACGCTCCGGCTCGGCGACGAATTTCGGGCCGGCGCCAGCCACCAGCGCCTCCTTGGAGAGCGGCGGACGCTCATAGGGCGGATGCGTTTCGCTACCGATCAGGGTCAGCGTGCCGTCAAAACCCTTTTCACGCAGGGCAAAGGCTGCGCGCGCGCCACACTCGCCGGCGCCGACGATCACGAAATTCGCCATGACGGTTTCCTCAAACGTTGATGAAGACCGTGCCGCCCTCGACCTTGACCGGATAGGTCCTGAGGTCGACGCAGACGGGCGCGCCCTTGGCCTCGCCGGTCTTGTAGTTGAAGCGACCGTTGTGCTTGGGACATTCGATGATGTGATCCATCACCAGGCCATCGGCCAGATGGATCTTCTCATGCGTGCAGAGCCCGTCCGTCGCGTGATAGGTGTCCTCGGGGCTGCGGTAGATCGCGAAGGTGCGGCCTGCATGGTCGAAGCGGATGACATCCTCCTCGTCGATTTCATCGGCAGCGCAGACTTCGATCCAGGTATCGCTCATGGGTCTCTCCTCCAGGATATCAGATGTTATTCGGCGGCGGCGAAGGCCGGTTCGGCGTGGAACTCATGCCTGTAGGGTCGTGCCGTCTCGGGCAGGTCGCGCTTGAGGAAATAATCCTCGTTGCGCAGCTGGCGCAGGAAGGCTGGCAGCATTTCCCGGTAGCCGTGCCAGATGGACGGGTTCGGCGTCGGCAGGTCGTGCTTGATCATGGCGTGCAGCCGCGGCAGCGCATGATAGGGCACCATCGGGAACATGTGGTGCTCCACATGGTAATTCATGTTCCAGTAGATGAAGCGGCTCACCGGGTTCATATAGACGGTGCGGCTGTTCAGACGATGGTCGATGACGTTGTCGGCAAGGCCGCCATGCTGCAAAAGGCCGGTCATGACATGGTGCCAGGCGCCATAGAGCCTGGGCAGGCCGATGAACATGGCCGGCAGGATCGAGTGAAAGGCGAAGCAGGCGGCGATCGTCGCGAGATAGATGGCCAGCCAGATGCGGGCGACGCGGATCGCCTTGCCCTGCTCCATTTCGGGAACGAAGGTCTTTTCGGCTTCGCTCATGATGCCGGCCGCATTGCGCACCATGTCGATGACGGCATGCCAGGCATCGAGAATGCCGAAGAAATTCAGCACGAGGCGCAGCAGGTCCGGCGGGCGCATAACGGCGATCTCGGGGTCGCGGCCGACGATGACCGTATCCGTGTGGTGGCGCGTATGGCTCCAGCGCCAGGTCACCGGATTGCGCATGATCATGAAACAGGCGATCTGATAGACGGCGTCGTTCATCCACATCGTCTTGAAGGCCGTGCCGTGGCCGCATTCGTGCCAGCGGCTGTCCGAGGCCGAGCCGTAGAGCACGCCATAGACCAGGAAGAACGGCGCGGCGGACCAGCTGCCCCAGAACCACGCGCCGAGCGCACCGGAGACGACCATGGCACCGAGCCAGATCGCGGTATCGCGAATGGCCGGCCCATCGCTGCGCTGCATCAGCGCCTTCATCTCCTTGCGCGCGACATCGGTGTGATACCACTCGGCCGCGGCCAGACCATTGGCTACGGCCGCCTCCGCATCGCGGCCCAGAAGGCTGTAGTCCCGCTTCGTCGGCTTCATCGCTTGATCCTCCATCGGGCGCTTCCAGCAGCCCGCCGCATCTGATGGACAAACGATAGCGCTGCTGCTTGCATCTCTCAATCCTGCCATGATAGAATGCGTCAAATTCCATCATTCACTATCATTCAGCCTTGATGGAAAGATTTCACGGAGAGAGCCATGGCATCGCGACCGACAATTTCGGATCTGGCGCACGCGGCCGGCGTCAGCGTCGCGACGGTCGACCGTGTGCTGAACGGTCGCCACAAGGTGCGCGAGGAGACGGCGCGACGGGTCTATGAGGCGGCCAATGCCATCGGCTATCACGCGCTCGGCCTCATCCGGCAGCGGGTCTTCGAGGACCTGCCGCAATACCGCCTCGGCTTCAGCTTCCAGCGCCCTAACCAGGCCTTCTACCAGAATTTCGCCCGCGAGATCGAAATCGCCTGCAATGCCTGCACGGTTGCCCGCATCGTGCCGCAGATCGAGTTCATCAATGCGCAGACGCCGGCGGCGATGACCGAAATGCTGCGCCAGCTTTCGATGCGCAATCAGGCGCTCGCCGTCGTCGCACCCGACTATCCCGCGACGACGACCATGGCGGAAGACCTGAAAAATCGCGGCATTCCGCTGTTCTGCCTGCTGTCCGATTTCGCCATCGACGTGCGCCATGGCTATATCGGCCTCAACAATATGAAGGTCGGCCGCACCGCTGCCTGGATGATCGCGCGCGGCGCCAAGCGCCCCGGCAAGGTGGCGATCTTCGTCGGCAGCCACCGCTTCCATGGCCATGAACTGCGCGAGATCGGCTTCCGTTCCTTCTTTCGCGAGAAGGGCCAAGGCTTCGAGGTGCTCGACACGCTGGTCAATCTCGACACCAGCGAGATCACCCATGAGGCGACCGCCAACCTGCTTGCCCAGCATCCCGACCTTGTCGGCCTGTACGTGGCGGGCGGCGGCATGGAGGGCGCGATCTCGGCGGTGCGCGAGGAAGGTTTTGCCGGCCGGATCCAGCTCATCGTCAACGAACTGACGCCGGAATCGAAGGCCGGACTTGCCGACGATGTCGTGACCATGGCGATCAGCACGCCCCTGCCCGCGCTCTGCCGCGAGCTCGTCTCGCTGATGGTGACGGCAATCGAAAAGGGCGAAAATGCCGTTCCCGGCCAGACCTTCCTTCCCTTCGACCTTTTCACGCCGGAAAATATCTGACGCGCCTTTGAGAGAATTCCATCACGATTCATTGCTAATCTTTCAGCAATGAAGGCGCTGCCGCCGCCTTGGCCTTTGACGACCGTGAAGCGCATCCCGATCCTCATGCGTGCATGCGAGGCCGCCCTGTCGGTGGCCCCGAGACCGGAGGACACCCATTCCATGCCGACTTTCGCCATCAACCACATGACGGCGCCCGCCCTCACGCTCGACGCCTTCTTCGCGCTCGCCGTCTCCCTTGGCACCAGCGCCGTCGAAATCCGCAACGACCTTGACGGCAATGCCATTCTCGACGGCACGACGCCCGCCGAGGTGAAGGCGCTTGCCGAGCGCCACGGCATCACGATCATCTCGATCAACGCCCTGCAGCGCTTCAACGAGTGGACGCCCGCCCGCGCCGCCGAGGCCAGGGAGCTGATTGACTATGCCGCTGCCTGCGGCGCCAAGGCGCTCGTGCTCGTGCCTAAAAACGACGGCACCGGCCAGGCCGACGGCGAGCGGCAGGCCAACCTTCGCCAGTCCCTGACGGAGCTCAAGCCGTTGCTCGAGGCCGTCGGCATCATCGGTCTCGTCGAACCGCTTGGCTTCGAGATCTGCTCGTTGCGCTCCAAGCGGGAAGCCGTCGAGGCCATCAAAGCGGTGGGCGGAGAACAGACATTCCGTCTGGTGCACGACACGTTCCACCATCACCTTGCCGGCGAGCCCGAACTCTTCGCCGATCTCACCGGCCTCGTGCATATTTCCGGCGTCGAGGACCCGGCCGTATTGATCTCCGACATGCGCGACGGCCATCGCGTGCTCGTCGGTCCGGCGGACCGGCTGGCAAACACCAGCCAGATCAAGGCCTTGATTGCCGCCGGCTATGCCGGCCCGCTGTCCTTCGAGCCCTTCTCGCCGGCCGTGCACGGTGTCGCCGATCCCAAGGCCGCCGTTGCCGAGAGCATCGCCTTCATCCGCGCAAACATCTGAAAACCCAGGCGGCGGTACGTATCGCCGCCCCTTTTCCCCAGCTTCGGCCGAAATCCCGACCACCAAAATGGAACGGGCTTGACGCCATAAGCAGAAAATGGAATAAACATTCCGCAATATGGAATTCGCGGTTTGTTTATTCTGTTTTGGTCTTTTGCGTCCCGGGAGGAGCGGAGGGCCGGCTGCCCGCAAGGGCCAGCGATCCGGATCATTGAGTGGTGCGACCGGACACCACGTTGAGGAGGAGAACGACATGAAAAAATTCATTCTTGGTTCGGCGCTTGCCGTGATGATGTCCACCGCTGCGCACGCTGAAACGATCGGCGTTTCCATGGCGCTGTTCGATGACAACTTCCTGACCGTTCTGCGCAACGGCATGACCGATTACGCCAAGACGCTCGACGGCGTCGAGTTGCAGATCGAGGACGCTCAGAACGACGTCGCCAAGCAGCAGAGCCAGATCCAGAACTTCATCGCATCCGGCGTCAGCGCCATCATCGTCAACCCGGTCGATACCGATGCGACGGCCGCCCTTTCGAAGGCTGCCGCAGACGCCGGCATCCCGCTCGTCTACGTCAACCGCGAACCGGCGAACATCAACGAACTGCCGGAAAAGCAGGCCTTCGTCGCCTCCAACGAACAGGAATCCGGCACGCTGGAAACCAAGGAAGTCTGCCGCCTGCTGAACGGCAAGGGCAAGGTCGTCGTCATGATGGGCGAACTGTCCAACCAGGCCGCCCGCATGCGCACGCAGGACATCAAGGACGTCATCGCGACCGACGAGTGCAAAGGCCTGACGATCGTCGAAGAGCAGACCGCCAACTGGTCGCGCACGCAGGGTGCCGACCTCATGACCAACTGGCTCTCGGCCGGCCTGGAATTCGACGCCGTCATCGCCAACAATGACGAAATGGCGATCGGCGCCATCCAGGCGCTGAAGGCCGCCGGCCGCTCGATGGACAGCGTCGTCGTCGCCGGTGTCGATGCC
>NZ_JBLZPK010000027.1:206570-211177 GCF_049199905.1 Shinella sp. M27 | reverse complement strand
CGCGACACGGCCGAGCTTCTGAAACTCTACATGACATCCTTCGACCCGCGCATCATCGCGCTGCGCGGCGATGCTGCCCAGACCAAGGAGGCGGCAGAGGCCTTTTCCGCCTTTTTCAGGAAGGTCGCGACGGAATCGGACAGCTACACGATGGAGCACACCGCCGGGCTTTTCCTCATCCGGGCGGATGGCCGGTTGCAGGGCATGCTCGACATGCATGAGCCACGCGCGGCGCAGCTTCAGAAATTGAAGCGGCTTGCCGCGTCTTAATCGTGTTCGTCCTGGCAGAGATCGTGGTTCGCCAGTGCGCGGATGACATAGCAGTCGCGGATCTGGTCGGAATGGCAATGGCTGGTGATGCGCACCAGCTCGGCCTCCAGCTTCTGCAGGCGCTCGATCTTGCGCCGCACGGTGCTCAGCTGCTCGGCGGCGATGCGGTCGGCGTCGTGGCAGGGGCGTTCGGGATGCTGGCTGAGCTCGATCAGCTCGCGGATCGCATCGATGGTCAGCCCGAGATCGCGGGCGTGGCGAATGAAGGTGAGGCGGTCACGCTCGCCGCTGGAATAGCGCCGCTGGTTGCCCTCGGAACGCTCGGCATGGGAAAGCAGGCCCATCTGCTCGTAATAGCGGATGGTCGGAACCTTGACGCCCGTGGCCTTGGAAAGATCGCCGATCGTCAGCATGGTCTGCCCTCCTGAAACGCACTCCCCCACAGATGTGCCGGGGCGGCCGGCAAATCAAGCGTGATCGTTCGGTTAAGGCTCAGTGCGGCCGGGGTTCTCCCGATCCCGCTCATAATGCCGCGCCAGCGGAAAGGGCGGCAGCCAGGTTTCGCGGCGGATCGTCCAGAGCTCGTAGGTCGGCGTGAACTGGTCGGGCGCATTCAGCGCGCCGAGATTGACCTCGATTTCATCGCCGGTGCAGGCGAAAACCGGCGAGCCGCAGCGGGGGCAGAAAAAGCGCCCTGCATAATCGCGCGTCTCGCCCGTCACGGTCACCGCATCGCGCGGGAAGATCGCCGAGGCGTGAAACAGCGCGCCGTGATGCTTGCGGCAATCGAGGCAATGGCAGATCCCGACCCGATAGGGAGAACCCGAGGTCTCAAGACGGACATTGCCGCACACGCAGCCACCGGTCACTCGTTCCATGTCGTTCACCTCCCGATCCTGGAAAGGAGAACTATCCTAACGATATTTTGTTCGCCGTGTGATCTCACGACGAAAGAAAGCCGCAAAGCTGGTCTTGAAGCTCAAGCGGCTTGAGGGTTTATGCTCTCCGCAAGATCGATGCCGGATTCGCGGCATTCCCACGGCATGATGCCGGGCAACGACCCTTCCGGGTCATAAGATTAACGAAGTTCTAAGCAATCGCTTGGACTCTAGGCACGAGATGCGCCGCCAGTCGCGGCGCCCCGATATTCAACACCGGCCCCAGCAATCGAAACCGATCCATGTTTGCGCTTCGCCATATCCTTTCTCGTGAAACCACCCGTCCGCGTCTCTCGCTCTTCGCGCGCCTCGCCGCCGCGACCGTCGCCGGCAGCCTGCTGGCCGGCTGCATGGCCATGGATGTCGCCTCGCTTGCCGAAGCGCCGCAGCTGTCCAGCAAGGTGAAGGCGGAGATGGCGGCCAAGAAGATGCGGCCGGAAAGCCCTGTGCTGGTGCGTATCTTCAAGCAGGAAAGCGAGCTCGAGGTCTGGAAGGTCAATGCGAGCGGCCAGTACGCGCTGTTCAAGACCTATCCGATGTGCCGCTGGTCCGGAAAGCTCGGGCCCAAGACGAAGAGCGGCGACCGCCAGGCGCCGGAAGGTTTTTATCATGTCTCCGCCGGCATGCTGAACCCGAACTCGCAGTACTACGTCTCGTTCAATCTCGGTTATCCGAACCGGCTGGAATCGGCGCTCGGCTATTCCGGCGAGGCGCTGATGGTGCATGGCGCCTGCTCGTCATCGGGCTGTTACGCCATGACCGACCAGGGCGTCGGCGAGATCTACGCCATCGTGCAGAAGGCGCTGGATAGCGGCCAGGAGCGTTTCCAGGTGCAGGCCTATCCCTTCCGCATGACGACGGAGAACATGGCCAAGCACAAGGGCGATCCGAACATGCCTTTCTGGCGCACGCTGAAGGAGGGCTATGACGCCTTCGCCTTCACGCGCAAGCAGCCAAAGGTGTCCGTCTGCGGCGGCCGCTATGTCTTCAACCGGGATTTCGTCAATGGCGAGCCTGACGATCCGCTCGCCCAGTGCCCGGCTACCGTCGATGGCGCTCAAAATGATGTGATCGCGAAGATCGGTGCGGAACAAAAGAAGCTGGATGCGGCTTTTGCGAGCGCCACACCGGTTTCGAGCTTCGCCTATGTGGACGGCGGCATGCATCCGAGCTTCCGCTCGCTCCTGAAGCAGCAGGGTGCGAAGGGCATGGCTGCCCGCATTTCGCGAACGAAATATCCGGTCAGCCGGCCCGATGCCGCGCTGGCCGATCCCTATGACGATTGAGGTGTGAGGGCATTCCTTGACTGGTGAAAGCGTAACCCGCCGCTCCTTCCTGCTCGGTAGCGCAGGATTGGCAACCACGGTTCTGGCCGGCTGCACGACGCCGCAGCAGCCGAGGATGGTGATCCACGCCGACCCGGTCGTCGATACCAGCATCTATGCCGCCATGTACGGCCCGAAGGACGACGAGCCGTATCCGCTGCCGGCCATTCCCTACCAGAAGATCGATCCGCGCTTCTATCGCCAGATGGTGCCCAACCCGACCGGCGAGCGTGCCGGCGTCATCGTCGTCGATACGGCGAGCCATTTCCTTTACCTCACCTATGAAGACGGGCAGGCGATGCGCTACGGCGTCGGCCTGGGCCGTGCCGGCTTCGAATGGGCGGGCCGCGGTGTGATCCAGTACAAGCGCGCCTGGCCGCGTTGGACGCCGCCGGACGAGATGATCGCCCGCCAGCCGGAGCTGGAGCCCTACAGTTCGCGCAACGGCGGCATGGAGCCGGGCCTGAAAAACCCGCTCGGCGCGCGCGCCATGTATATCTTCAAGGACAAGGAAGACACGCTCTACCGCATCCACGGCTCGCCCGAATGGTGGACGATCGGCAAGTCCGTCTCGTCGGGCTGCGTGCGCATGATCAACCAGGATGTGGTCGATCTATTCAGCCGCGTCCAGAACGGTACACCCATCGTGGTGCTGGGCAATGCGGCCGTCGCCGCGGCCTATTGACCGAATACGATTTTCACGCGTTATTGCATACAGTTTTCGGCCTGCCTCGGATGGGCGGGCTGACCCCTGTGCAAATGGAGCGCGACAGCATGGCCGGCATCGAAACCCTGTTTATCAATGCAAAGCTGGCGGATGGCACGCTGAACGATATCGGCGTTGCCGGCGGCCGCATCGTCTCGATTGTGCCGGCCGGTTCGGCGGCCGATGCGGCGGAGAGTGTGGACATCGCGGGGGCGCTTCTCGTGCCGGCCTTCGTAGAGGGGCATATCCATCTCGATACCAGCTTCTACGGCGACAAATGGATTCCGCACAAAGCCTGCACCAACGGGTTCGACGTGCATGAGCGCGTGGTCTTCCAGGCTCAGAACATGGCGCAGGCAGCCCCGATGGCGGAGCGTGCCCGCAAGCAATTGGAGCTCTGCGTCGGACACGGCTCCCTCTCCATGCGCAGCCATGTCATGGTCGATGCTTCGGTCGGCCTGAAATCGCTGGAGACGATCCTGGCGATCCGCGAGGAGTACTTGGGGATCATCGGTATCCAGCTCGTCGCCTTCCCGCAGAGCGGCATTCTCAAGAGCCCCGGCACGGCCGCACTGCTGGACGAGGCGATCGCGATGGGCGCCGATCTCGTCGGCGGCCTTGACCCGGCAAGTTTCGACCGCGACCTGCAAGGCCATCTCGACGTGGTCTTCGGCGTGGCGGAGAAACGCGGCGTCGGAGTCGATATCCACCTGCACGATTTCGGCTCGCTCGGCGTCTTCACGGTGGAGGAAATCTGCGCCCGTACGGTGGCGCTTGGAATGCAGGGCAGGGTGGCGATCAGCCACGCCTATGGTCTCGGCAATCTCGACGCGGATGGCGCCCGCCACATCGGCGGGAAGATCGCCGCCGCAGGCGTTTCCATCATGACCAACGCCCCCGGCGACCACGCGTTCCCGCCGGTCGCACTGCTGCGCGCGGAGGGCGTCAACGTCTTCGCCGGCAGCGACAATATCCGCGATTCCTGGTGGCCCTATGGCGACGGCGACATGCTCGGCCGCGCGATGATGATCGGCTATCGCTCCGGCTTCTACACCGACGAGGAACTGAGCGCCGCCTTCGACGTGGTGACGGCAGCGAGTGCGAAGGCGCTCGGCCTCGAAGGCTACGGCATCGCCGTCGGCGCGAAGGCGGATTTCGTCACGCTCGATGCCGAGCATGTGCCGGAAGCTGTGGTGGCCGTGCCGAAGGGACGTCGGGTGTTCAAGGGCGGGCGGCTGGTCGCGGAAAATGGACGCGTGATCCGGTAAAGCTGTCTCGCGAAGAAAGCCAGCTGGTGAGGTTCGGCATTTTGCGCTCTGACCTCACCTCTGCCACCACGGCGCGAAAGCCCCCCTATCTCTCCTCCGT
>NZ_JBLZPK010000027.1:164247-206545 GCF_049199905.1 Shinella sp. M27 | reverse complement strand
GGCTTGACCCGAGGATCCATCCACGCCCGCTGAGTTTGCCGCTTGGATCCTCGGGTCAAGCCCGAGGATGACGAAGGAGAGCGAGGTGGAGGGAGCCAGTAGGAGAGCGCTGAGGAGCTCTACGCGTCCAAGCCACCCAAAACAAAAAGGGCGCGCCATCGGCACGCCCTTTCTTTTTGCGCCTTGCAGCTGCTTACGTGCGCGGCTTGAGGTTTTCGGGGTCGTAAAGCGGCTTGTAGCCGATGCTGACCACCTCGACCGGGTAGATCTCGTCGAAATAGGAGATGTTGAGCTTGCGGCCTTCCTGGCAATAGGCGTGCGGCAGGTAGGCCAGCGCGATGTTCTTGCCGATGGTCGGGCCGAAGGCGATGGAGGTCGTGTAGGAGCGGCGGCCGAGGTCGTCGATGAGGACTTCGCCGGTTGCCGGATCCATGACCGGCAGGTTGCCGAGCGGGTAGCGCTTCACGCCGTTCCTGTCCGTATTCTCCGTCATGACCAGCGTGCAGAGCATGGCGGGCTGATGGGGCCGCGCCTTGTATTCCAGATGCTTGGCCTTGCCGCGGAAGTCGGCTTCCTTGACCTTCGGACGGGCAAGGTCGGCCTCGATGAGGTTGTACTGGGTGAGCAGGTCGGCATTCTGCAGGCGCAGGCTCTTTTCCATGCGGCGCGAGTTGGCATAGGTCTCGACGCCGACGGCCATGGCGCCGGTGGACCGCAGCGCATCCCAGACGGCCAGGCCGTCCTCGTACTTCATGTGCAGTTCCCAGCCCTGCTCGCCGACATAGGAGATGCGGAAGGCGGTCACGGACTTGCCCGCGATCTCGATCTGCTTGATCGCGGCGAAGGCGAAGTTCCCCTGGTCGAGACCGGCGGGATCCGCGACCACCTTCTTCAGGTTTTCGCGGGCGTTCGGCCCCCAGATGCCGATGGTGATGTACTTTTCCGACGTGTCGGTGATGGTGACGTCAAGGCCACGATCCTCGGCAACGCGCTTCATATAGTGGAAGTCGCGCGGGCCGGCGTCGGCGCCGTTCACGAGGCGGCAGCGGTCGGCCATGCGGAAGACCGTGAAGTCGGCGCGCACCATGCCTTCGTCGTCGAGGAAGTGGGTGTAGATGCCCTTGCCGATATTGCCGTCGCCGCCGATCTTTGCTGCGCAGAGCCATTCCAGCAGCTCGACATGATCAGGGCCTTCGATGTCGACCATGTGGAAGTGCGAGAGGTTGATGATGCCGACATCCTCGCTGAGCGCCAGGTGCTCGGCGTTGGAAACGCGCCAGAAATGGCGGCTGTCCCATTCGTTCTCGCGAACCGGAACGCGGTCGCCGTACTTTTCCAGGAGGTGCTCGTTGGCCGCGTAGCCATGCGCACGCTCCCAGCCGCCGAGTTCCATGAAGTAGCCGCCGAGTTCCTTTTCGCGCTCATGGAAGGGTGAGCGCTTGGCGCCGCGGCCCAAGGCATAGGGTTCGCGGTTGTGCACGGCCGGAAAGTAGATTTTTTGGGCGGCCTCGTACGAGCGGCCTTCGATGAATTCTTCCGTCAGCTGGTGCGGGTAGAAGCGCGCATAGTCGATCGAGTTGTGGTCGATCTCGGTGCGGCCGTCCGTCATCCAGTCGGCGATCAGCTTGCCATAGCCGGGACCGTCCTTGACCCAGATGGCGACGCAATACCACAGGCCGCGCACCTTCTGGCTCTCGCCGCAGGACGGGCCGCCGGCGGCGGAAACCTGCAAGAGGCCGTTGAAGGAATGGCCTTCGTTATAACCGAGCTCGCCGAGGATCGGCGTCAGTTCCATGGCCTTTTCGAGCGGCTCGAGGATCTGCTCCATGTCGAGGTCGCGCTGCGAGGGCGACAGGCGTGCCTCGTGCTTTTCGAGAATGTCGCGCGGGTGGCAGAGGCGCGGATTGGTCTGTTCGTAATAGCCCCACTCGATCTGGCCGCCTTCGGTGGTCTTCGGGTCGCCCGTGTCGCGCATATAGGCGGAGTTGCCCTGGTCGCGCAGAAGCGGGAATCCGATTTCCTTGCCGGTGCCTTCGAATTCGTTGTACGGGCCGAAGAAGGTCAAAGGGTGATCGACCGGCATGACCGGCAGGTCTTCGCCGACCATTTCGGCGATCAGGCGGCCCCAGATGCCGGCGCAGACGATGACGTGGTCAGCCATGATCGTGCCGCGATGGGTGACGACGCCCTTGATGCGGCCGCCTTCGACGATCAGCGACTGGGCCGGCGTGTTGCCGTAAACCTGCAGCTTGCCAGACTTCTCGGCGGCATCGACCAGCTTGCCCGCAACCGTCTGCGAGCGCGGAACGACGAGGCCGGCATCCGGATCGAACAGGCCGCCCATGACCTGATCTTCCTCGATCAGCGGGAACATCTGCTTGATTTCGGATGGCGAGACATAGTGGGCGCGAGTGCCGAACGCCTTGGCGGAGGAAAGCTTTCGCTTGATCTCTTCCATCCAGGTGTCGTCACCGGTGCGCGCGACTTCCAGGCCGCCGATACGGGCGTAGTGACCCATCTTCTCGTAGAAATCGATCGAGTACTGGGTCGTCCAGACCGAGAGGTAGTCGTGGCTCGTCGTGTAGCAGAAGTCCGAGGCATGTGCCGTCGAACCGATGTCGGTCGGAATGCCCGACTTGTCGATGCCTACGATATCGTCCCATCCGCGCTCGATGAGATGATGGGCGATCGACGCGCCGACGATACCACCCAAACCGATGATAACGACCTTCGCCTTTTGCGGAAACTCTGCCATGTGCTGGACCCCGATGAAATATTGCGGCCGATCTTAGGGCCTGTGTTTGCGCCATTAAAGCCTGTCTGCGACGGGGCTGCGACCAGTTCCGACAGTGCTCGTCCGGTCGGGCGACCCTAGCGGATCGTCCTGCCTGCGCAATGGCTTTCGTGAGATGCGTTTTGCGCGCGGCACTGCGACTTTGGAAGCCCATGCCGGGCATCGCCTGTCACATTTGCTATATATCGACGGGGTAGAGCGCAGGGCGCATCGGCGAGGGGAGGGGATTTGGTGAACGACACGGCGGTACAGGCTGATCTGCCTTCTCCTCAACCGGCCCATGGGGTCTCCTTCGGCGAGGCGCTCAAGGTCTGGGCGCGCGTCGCGGCGCTCAGTTTCGGTGGGCCGGCGGGGCAGATCGCGGTCATGCACCGCATCGTCGTCGATGAGAAACGCTGGATCGGCGAGGGCCGCTTCCTCCATGCGCTCAACTATTGCATGCTCTTGCCTGGCCCGGAGGCGCAGCAGCTCGCCGTCTATATCGGCTGGCTGATGCACAGGACGCTGGGCGGCCTCGTCGCCGGCCTGCTCTTCATCCTGCCCGGTTTCCTGTCGATCCTCGCGTTGAGCTATGTCTATGTCATCTTCGGCGATGCGAGTGTGGTGGAAGGCCTGTTCTTCGGGCTGAAGGCGGCGGTGCTGGCCGTCGTCGTGCAGGCGGTCTTCCGCATCGGCAGCCGCGCGCTCACCAATCCGGCCATGCTCGCCATTGCCGCCATTGCCTTCATCGCTATCTTCGCCTTCAGGGTGCCGTTCCCGCTCATCGTGCTTCTGGCCGGCGTCATCGGCTATCTCGGCTCGAAATCCGGCTCGCGCCTGTTTCGCACCGCCGGCGGCCATGCCGGGGCGAAAGGCGCGATCGTGCAGGATCGCGATTCGCTGCTCGGTGAGGCGATGCCCGCCCATGCGCGGCCCGGTCTCGGCTGGTCGCTGAAAATCTCGGGCACGCTGCTCTGTCTCTGGCTGCTGCCGGTTGGGCTCATCTGGTTCGTCGCCGGCGGCAACAGCGTCTTCGCGCAGATCGGCTTCTTCTTCAGCAAGATGGCGGTCGTCACCTTCGGCGGCGCCTATGCGGTGCTCGCCTATGTCGCGCAGGAGGCGGTGCAGCACTATGGCTGGCTGAAGCCCGGCGAAATGCTCGACGGGCTCGGCATGGCCGAGACGACGCCCGGGCCGCTGATTATGGTGCTGCAATTCGTCGGTTTCCTCGGCGCATACCGCGATCCCGGCAGCCTCGGCCCCATGACGGCGGCGACGCTGGCCGCGGTCCTCACCACCTGGGTCACCTTCGTGCCCTGTTTCCTGTGGATTTTCCTCGGCGCCCCCTTCATCGAGCGGCTGCGCGGCAATGCGGCCCTTTCGGGCGCGCTCTCGGCGATCACCGCCGCCGTCGTCGGCGTCATCCTCAATCTGGCCGTCTGGTTTGCCGTGCACACGCTGTTCAGCGAAGTGACGGTGCTGGCCGCCGGGCCATTTCGCCTCGAATTGCCGGTGCCGGCCACGATCAACCTGCCATCGGCGCTGCTTGCAGTGGCCGCCGCCGTCGCGCTCTTCCGGTTCAGGATGTCCGTGCTGCTGACACTCGGCCTCTCGGCCCTTGCCGGCATGATCTGGACATTGCTTTAAGCGATCACATTGCGCACGAAGCGCACCACGCTCTCGCCGGCATTGAGATAGGCATAGGGCTGGTCGGTGTCGTAAACGGCGAAGCTGCCCGCCGGTAAATCCTTCGCGAGGCCGGACAGTTCCAGCCGCAGCGTGCCTTCGGTGACGAAGATCATCTCATGCCAGCCGGCCGGGTCCGGCTCGGCGTCGTAGCGCTCGCCCGGACCGAGCGACCAGTGCCACATCTGCGCCTCGGTCGTCGCAGGCGCGGAGCCGAGCAGCACGGCGGCGCTGTCCTCGTTTGCGCCGCGCCACGTCACCTCGTTGATCTCGGCCGATGGCGGGCGGGCCGGATCGCGCACCAGATCGACGAAACCGACGCCGATGGCGGCGGCGAGCTTGTCCAGGCTCGACAGGCTGATATTCGCGTCACCCCCCTCGACCGCCACGATCATGCGCCGGCTGATGCCGGAGGCCTCGGCAAGGGCGGCCTGGCTGAGGCCTGCCTTCTGGCGCAGACGCCGCAAATTGCCGGATACATGGGCGAGGACGTCACTGCGTTCTTGACTGTGCAATATACTGCTCATATCGTTTGTTTGAAAAGCGGCGCAGCCGCACGACACCTTTTAACCCGAAAGGAGCCCGCCATGAAGATACGTGATTTCGGCGTCGAAATCTGGATGAACCGCTATGAGAACCATTGCGAGCTGAACCTTGCGGAAACCTGCGTGGAATCGCTGACGGTGGAAGAGCTGCTCGACATGGCCGGCAAGAAGGAGGCGATCCTTGCCGAACTGCTGCCGATGAAGCTGACCTATGGCGCCATCGAAGGCAGCGAGCGGCTGCGCACGCTGATCGCCGGCCTCTATGAAAAGCAGGCCCTGGAAAACGTCGTCGTCACCCATGGCGCAATCGGCGCCAATGCGCTGGTGCATGAAACGCTGGTGGAGCCGGGCGACCGCGTCATCTCGGTCCTGCCGACCTACCAGCAGCATTATTCCATCCCGGAAAGTTTCGGCGCCGACGTGCAGATCCTCAAGCTGACGGCCGAGCATGGCTTCCTGCCGGATCTCGAAGAGCTGCGCCGTCTCGCGACGCCGGGCACCAAGCTGATCTGCCTCAACAACCCGAACAACCCGACCGGTTCGCTGATGGACCGCGATTTCCTGCTTCAGGTCGTAGACATCGCCCGCGCCGCCGGCGCCTGGATCCTTTGCGACGAGGTCTATCGCGGCACGGACCAGGACGGCGACGGCATGACCGCCTCGATTGCCGATCTCTACGAGAAAGGCATTTCGACCGGCAGCATGTCCAAGACCTATTCGCTGGCCGGCCTGCGCCTCGGCTGGATCGTCGGCCCGAAGGACCTGCTGCACGCCGTCTCCATCCACCGCGACTACAACACGATCAGCGTCGGTATGCTGGACGATCATTTCGCGGCAATCGCACTGGAAAACCGCGACAAGATTCTTGCGCGCAGCCACGCCATCACCCGCACCAACCTCGCCATCCTCGCCGCATGGGTGGAGGGCGAGCCGCTGATCTCCTGGGTGAAGCCGAAATCCGGCACGACGGCGCTTTTGAAATTCGACCTGCCGATGACCTCGGAAGCCTTCTGCACCAAGCTGCTGGAGGCGACCGGCGTGATGCTCACACCCGGCAGTGCCATGGACATGGAGGGGCACCTGCGCATCGGCTATACCAATGGCGAGGCCGTGCTGCACGAGGGTCTCCAGCGAATCTCCGCTTTCCTCAGGCAGGAGCAGGCATCGCAGGCCGCCTGAATGCATCCTTAACGAAGGCTTACAACACCCATGCGCAAGTTGCATGGGTGTTCTGCTATCTCAGCGCTATTCCGCATTGCAACATGGGGCTATAAACGGGCCATCGAAAGACGCGGCGCCACGGACCGGTGCCGAACAGAGAGCCTCCGGAAAGGGGATCATCATGAACATGGCACGTTCCTTCAACAATTGGCGCAAGTATCGTCAGACCGTCAACGAACTCGACCGCATGACCACGCGTGAACTGCGCGATCTCGGTATCGAGCGTTCGGAAATCAAGACCGTCGCCCGCGCTGCCGTCGGTTTCTGATCGATTGCTGCAAAGCATCAGGATTTCGAAAACGCCCGCCCTCCGGCGGGCGTTTTTGCATGTGCGAACAATCTGGCGGCATTCGGGATTGGTTCAGAGGATTGAGATATTCGATCCGCGCATAGCGCATAGCTGCTTTGCAAAACGATGCCTATGAAATGATCAAGAATCGCATATAGTCATATTTATCGAAGCAACGTACCTCCTCCCACGAAGCTTCGATTGTGCAGAAGGCCCACTCCTCCTCCCAGGGCCGACTGCGGGAATGGCGGCACTCCTCCTCCCAGTCGCCATTCGGTTCTATCGGAAAGCCTGCCGCACCTCCTCCCGCGGCAGGCTTTTCCATTTCTGGACCTTGCTTTCCTCACATCACACGATCTTCCCGCATTTGCAGCCCGTATCCGGGCTGGCTGCGATCAGCTCTGTTCGGCCAAACTCTGTTTCCCTATATTTTTGAAAATATAGCGCTGGCCAAGCCGTAAATGCCGATATATTCAATGAGATATCACGCTGCCGGGAAGGCAGGAAAAGGGAGAGCCGGAATGAATCGTCGCCTGATTTTGAAACTCGTCGTCGCCGCCGTTGCGTCGCTGCCGCTTGCCCTGCCGGCCGTTGCCGCCGAAAAGGTCACCGTCTTCGCTGCCGCCAGCCTCAAGAATGCGCTGGATGCCGCCAATGCCGCCTGGTCGAAGGACAGCCGCAACGAGACGACCGTCTCCTATGCCGCAAGCTCGGCGCTCGCCAAGCAGATCGAGGCGGCGGCACCCGCCGATCTCTTCATCTCGGCCGATCTTGCCTGGATGGATTATGTCGCTGAAAAGAAGCTGATCAAGGACGACACCCGCGTCAACCTGCTCGGCAACCGCATCGTGCTCGTCGCGCCGAAGGATAAGGCCTCGACGGTCGAGATCAAGGAAGGTTTCGATCTCGCCGGTCTCGTCGGTGACGGAAAGCTCGCCATGGGCGCGGTCGACAGCGTACCGGCCGGCAAATACGGCAAGGCGGCGCTGGAAAAGCTCGGCGTCTGGTCCTCCGTCGAAGGCAAGGTCGCCGGCGCGGAAAGCGTGCGCGCCGCACTCGCGCTCGTTTCGCGCGGCGAAGCGCCCTACGGTATCGTCTACCAGACGGATGCCGCCGCCGATCCGGGTGTCGCCGTCGTCGGCACCTTCCCGGAAGACAGCCACCCGCCGATCATCTACCCGGTCGCCATCCTCTCGGAATCCAAGAGCGCTGCCGCAGCCGCCTATCTCGACTTCCTGAAGTCCGACAAGGCCGCACCGTTCTTCACCGAACAGGGTTTTACGATCCTGAAGTGAGGCGAGCCTCGCGATAGGTCAAGCCCTGACATGACGGAGGAGGGGGTAAGGTCTTGCCGACGTCTGGTCCCGGTCTTGCTGCCGGGGCTTTCCCTTTTAAAAGGAACCAGAGTGGACTGGCTAACACTCAGCAGCGAGGAATGGACTGCGATTCGGTTGAGCCTTCGGGTCTCGTCGGTGGCCGTGTTCGTCAGCCTGCCGCTCGGCATCCTCGTGGCGCTGGCGCTGGCCCGCGGCCGGTTCTGGGGCAAGGCGCTGCTGAACGGCATCGTGCACCTGCCGCTCATCCTGCCGCCCGTTGTTACCGGCTTCATCCTGCTCATCCTGTTCGGCCGGCGCGGCCCCGTGGGCGCCTTTCTCAACGACTGGTTCGGCATCGTGCTCTCCTTCCGCTGGACGGGCGCGGCCTTGGCCTGCGGGGTGATGGGCTTTCCGCTGATGGTGCGCTCCATCCGCCTCTCCATCGAGGCCGTGGACCGCAAGCTGGAGGAGGCGGCCGGCACGCTGGGTGCGAGCCCCGCCTGGGTCTTCCTCACCGTCACCCTGCCGCTCATCCTGCCCGGCGTCCTCGCCGGCATGATCCTCGCCTTCGCCAAGGCGATGGGCGAGTTCGGCGCGACCATCACCTTCGTCTCCAACATTCCCGGCGAAACGCAGACGCTGTCGGCCGCGATCTATACCTTCACCCAGGTGCCCGGCGGCGATGCCGGGGCGCTGCGCCTCACGCTCGTCGCCATCGCCATTTCCATGGTCGCGCTGCTCGCCTCGGAAATCCTGGCCCAGCGCCTCGGCCGCAAGGTGCACCTCGAATGAGCCTCGTGGTCGAAGCTCGCCACCGGCTCGGCGATTTCTCGCTGGATGCCGGCTTCACCGCGGAGGGCGGCGTGACCGCCCTGTTCGGCCGCTCCGGCTCGGGGAAAACCTCGCTCATCCGCATCATCGCCGGCCTGACGCGGCCGTCGGAAGGCCGCGTGCAGCTTGGCGACGACGTGCTGGTCGATACCAGCCGCCGCCTCTTCGTGCCGCCGCACCGCCGTCGCTTCGGCTATGTCTTTCAGGAAGCCCGCCTTTTCCCGCATCTCACGGTGCGGCAGAACCTGAATTACGGCCGCTGGTTCTCGCCGAAAGGCGCGCGCTCGGAAAATCCCGGCCGCATCATCGATCTGCTCGGCATCGGCGACCTGCTCGATCGCCAGCCGGCAAACCTCTCGGGCGGCGAGAAGCAGCGTGTCGCCATCGGCCGCGCGCTGCTGGCATCGCCGCGCCTGCTGCTGATGGACGAGCCGCTCGCCGCACTGGACGAGGAGCGCAAGGCCGAAATCCTGCCCTATCTTGAACGCCTGCGCGATGAGGCCGGCATTCCCATCGTCTATGTCAGCCATTCCGTCGCGGAGGTCGCGCGTCTCGCCGACAGGGTCGTGTTGATGGCCGGCGGCCGCGTCGAAGCCATCGGCTCGGTTTCCGATGTGCTCGGCGGTCCACGTCTGGCCTCCGCCATCGACCGCCGCGAGGCCGGCAGCGTGCTGGCGGGTCATGTCGAGACGCGCGATGCCGAGCATGGCCTCGCCACCATCCGCCTCGACGGCGGTGCCGCCATTCTCGTGCCCGCAGCCATGGTTTCTCCCGGCGATGCGGTGCGCCTGCGCATCCCCGCCCGCGATGTCATGGTCGCGACCGTGCGCCCAGAAGGCTTGAGCGCTCTCAACATCCTGGAAGGCACGGTGGAGGCCATCGAGCCTGATGGCGAGGGCATAGCGAGCCTGCGCATCGCCTGCGGCGGCGATCACGTGCGCGCCCGCATCACCGCATGGTCGGTCGAACGGCTTGGCCTCACGCCCGGCATGCCCGTTCATGCGGTGATCAAGACGGTCGCGCTGGAGTAGGTTTCAACCCGCGAGATTAGCGACGATCCAGCCGATCTCGTCGGCAAGCGCCGCCCGCGCCTTCTCTTCCATTGCCTGGTAATGCGCGATCAGCGCCTCGCCGAAGGGCGTCAGCACCGCGCCGCCGCCCTGTTTGCCGCCGCGCTGCGATTCCACCACTGGCTCGCGAAACAGCCGGTTCATCTCATCGACCAGCAGCCAGGCCCTGCGATAGGACATGTCCATTGCCCGGCCGCCGGCGGAAATCGAGCCGGTCTCCTTGATATGTGCGAGAAGCTCGATCTTGCCGCGCCCGATGCGTCCCTCCGGATCGAATTGCAGGCGGAAGATGAGTTTTGGTTCGCTTTTGCCGGATGCTGACATGAAAATGGGCCCGTACTGAATACGGGCCCAGATATAACAGCGTTTTGCGCCGTGGGAAGTTTAAGCTGCGCGCTTCAGCGCATCGCCGAGGATCGAGACGATATCCTCGAAGTGCTTCTTTTCGGCGATCAGCGGCGGCGAAAACGCGATGATGTCGCCGGTCACGCGGATGAGCAGGCCCTTCTCGAAGCAATCGACGAAGACGTCATAGGCGCGCGCGCCGACAGCGCCGTCGCGCGGGGCAAGCTCGATGCCGGCGATCAGGCCGATCGTGCGGATGTCGATGACATGCGGCAGGCCCTTCAGCGAATGCATCGCGGTATGCCAGTCGTCCTGCAGCTCGGCGGCACGGGTCAGAAGGCCCTCGTCGCGGTAGATGTCGAGCGTCGCGATGCCGGCGGCGCAGGCAGTCGGATGGCCGGAGTAGGTGTAGCCATGGAAAAGCTCGATGGCGTTTTCCGGGCCATGCATCAGCGCATCGTGCACCTTGCGGCTGGAGAACACCGCGCCCATCGGGATCGCGCCGTTGGTGAGGCCCTTGGCGGTGGTCACGAGATCGGGCGTCACGCCGAAATAATCGGTCGCAAAGGCGGCGCCCAGGCGGCCGAAGCCGGTGATGACTTCATCGAAGATCAGGAGGATGCCGTGCTTGTCGCAGATGGCGCGCAGCTTCTCGAGATAGCCCTTCGGCGGGATCAGCACGCCCGTCGAGCCGGCAACGGGTTCGACGATGCAGGCGGCGATCGTCTCGGCGCCATGCAGCGCGACCAGCCGCTCGAGATCGTCGGCAAGCTCCGCGCCGTGTTCCGGCATGCCCTTCACAAAGGCGTTCTTGGCGAGGTCATGCGTGTGGCGCAGGTGGTCGGAACCGTTCAGCTGCGGGAAGACGCGGCGGTTGTTGAGAATGCCGCCAACCGAGATGCCGCCGAAACCGACGCCGTGATAGCCGCGCTCGCGGCCGATGAGGCGGGTGCGCGTGCCTTGGCCGATGGCGCGCTGATAGGCAATCGCCATCTTCAGCGCGGTGTCGACCGATTCGGAGCCGGAGCCGGTGTAGAACACGCGGTCGAGCTTGGCGCCCTCGGGGCCGGGGGCGATTTCGGCGAGGCGTTCGGCAAAGTCGAAGGCGATCGGGTGGCCCATCTGGAAGGAGGGCGCGAAATCCAACTGCGTCAGCTGGCGCTCGACGGCGGACGCGATCTGGCGGCGGCCGTGGCCGGCATTGACGCACCACAGGCCAGCGGTGCCATCGAGCACCTTTCGGCCGTCGGCGCTGGTGTAATACATGCCTTCGGCGCTCGCGAGCAGGCGCGGGGCTGCCTTGAACTGGCGGTTGGCGGTAAAGGGCATCCAGTAGCTGTCGAGCACCGGTGCATTGGGTTTGTTGTGGGCGTTCATGGCAGATCTCCTCTGGCTGGCGCGATAGACGCCATGATTTGCCATGCCGAACAAGTCCTTTTCTGGTTGACGTCAAGCATTTGAAATTAAAGGATGTGGGGAGAGCGGTTTTCGCTATTTCGAACATCTAGAACAGGAAAAGCCATGTCGGTCGATATCGGGGGCAGGCTGCGCCACCTGCGCATGGCGCACAATCTATCCCAGCGCGAGCTCGCCAAACGGGCCGGCGTCACCAACTCGACGATCTCGCTGATCGAATCGAACGCCTCCAACCCCTCGGTCGGCGCGCTGAAGCGCATCCTCGACGGCATTCCCATCGGCCTTGCCGAGTTCTTCGCCTTCGAGCCCGATCGCCCGAAGAAGGCCTTCTACCGCGCCGATGAACTGGTGGAGATCGGCAAAGGCCCGATTTCCTTCCGCCAGATCGGCGAAAACACCTTCGGCCGCAGCCTGCAGATCCTGAAGGAATGTTATCAACCCGGCGCCGACACCGGCAAGGTGCCGCTGGTGCATGACGGCGAGGAGGGCGGCATCGTGCTGTCCGGCCGCCTGGAAGTCACCGTCGACGACGAGCGCCGCATCCTCGGTCCCGGCGACGCTTACTATTTCGAAAGCCGCCGTCCACACCGCTTCCGCTGCGTCGGCCCGGTGCCCTGCGAGGTCATCAGCGCCTGCACCCCGCCGACTTTCTGACGCCTTGCCTGAAACGCAAAAAGCCCGCCGGAGCGGGCTTTTCAAGAGGCAAGACCGATCAGGCCTGCGGCGTCGTATTGTCTTCGACGGGCGCGCCGGGGCCGTTCTTCTTGATGGAATCGATGGCATTCTGCGCGCTGGCCTTCGAGGAATAGCCTTCCGTCGAGAACATCACTTCGCTGTTGTACTTGAAGCGAACGCGGAATTCGCCAGCCTTGTCCTTATAGATCTCGAACTTGTGCGCCATGGGCCTTTGCCTCCGTGCAAGTGTGAATCACGCAGTCGCAACGTGCCAGCCACCGAGAGCGCTGACAAGAGAGCAAAGGTTTGTTTGCAACGGAGAAAGTTCTGGCGGCGGCGGATTACAGTCTTTAGATCGTAGTCTTTCTGGATCGGTTGAGCAGAGCTTTGTGCCGGATGGTGCGGCCTGGATGCTAAGGTCGTTCGAACCGGTAGAAAAAGTTTGGCTCGGAGACGATGTAAACTGCGCCTTTTGGGTCCAGGGCGACGCCTTCTGCTTGGGGAACCGTCTCATCCAGCCCGTGGCGCCCCTTGTGAAGGGCCAGCATGCCGAGGGTCTTTCCATCCAGCGTGTAGTTCACCAGCATGGACGACGCATGGCTGAGCAGAAACAGGCTGCGGGTCTGTTCGTGGAAGGACACGGAGGACAGGTCGAGCGAGAAGACTTTCGATAAATCGCCCGAAGTCCATTCTTTCACCGTCGGCATCGATGAAACGCCTTCCATCCTGTCGAGAAGTCCCTCGACGACGAGAATGCGCAGCGGAAGTGCTTCCTGAACGATGTAGAGCCGATTGTTGTCCGAATCCCAGGACACCCCCTCGATACCGAGATTCCTGTATGCGCTGAGGTTAAGGACCAGCCGTCGCTCGTCCGTCAGGGTCAACGCGGTCGTTTCGGGCTTGATGTTGACCCAATGGATCGACTGGTCGCCTTCATCCACGATGACGAACAGATCGCCGGCAATATGCGTGATCCCTTCGGGATCCTTGCCGCTGATGATGGGAATGCGCCGGATGAGATCGCCCTCGACCGAAATCTCGGCAACGGCCGGCTTCTTGTTGATCACGGTGAAGAGCGTCTGGGTCGATGACGAGAATGTCAGCCCCGACACGTTGCTTGTCAGCCCCGCGATCACCTTCTTCTGCGTTTTGGCCGCGTAGGCTGACAGATTGATCTGTGGGGCTATGCTATGTGCATGGTCGGTATTGGCGAGGATCCAGTAATATCCGAAACTCAGGATGGCGGATTTCCAGAGCGTGAATGAAACCAACGCCATTCCGGCAAGCCAGAGCAGGCGCCATTTGAAAGCAAACCGGGGTTTGAGCCGCATTTGTGCAGAGGGCATACGCAATACCAGAAAACCGACGACGCAATGAAAGCTATCCGATCCAGTGGCGGCCGGACAGTCACGCTCAGCAAAATTAGCGTGCGAGAAATCCGATAGCGCGACTCACAGAAACGACAACGCCAGAAAAGCCCTACGAGGTGCTTTGACGACCCCATGGCTTTAGGCCCATAGAGGTATGGGGCGCATAAGAATAATTTCAGTGCTTTGGAAGGGAATTGGCTGGGGAACCTGGATTCGAACCAAGATTAACGGAGTCAGAGTCCGTCGTTCTACCGTTGAACTATTCCCCAGCATGGCTGGTTCCGGTATGGCCGGGGGCCTGTGAGGCGGGCTTATAAACAAACGGCGGCGAGATGCAAATGGTTTTTTTGAGAAAATTGCATCGGTTCTGGCAAGGCCGCCTGCGTCGCGGTTTCGTCATAAAAAGAATTTGGCGAACGGGCCGGGCGCTGGTAATGTCGCGCCAACGAAAATCGAGAGAGCGCCTGCTTGCAGCCTCAGGGCTTTGCGCGGCGCCATAGGCAGTAACGTGAACGACCCCGACAGCGGCGAGAAGCCGTCCGTTTCCGGGGCGCGAGTTGCGGACGATACGGGACGACCGAAGCGGTCGCGCCGTCGCAAGGGAAAGCAGAAGGGCGCAAGCCCCGCTGCCGTTTCCCCGTCCGCAGGCCAGGCGACCGGACCATCCGCAGCCGCCGAGCGCCCCCCGTCCGCCCCGAGCGGAACACATGCGCGCAGGAACAAGCGTCGCAAGCACGGCAAGAGCGCCGGCAGCGAAAATGTGCGTCCGCTTGTGCCCGTCGGCCAGCGCGAGGGCGGTCAGCAGGGCCAGCACTCTGCAGACGGCCAGAAAGGCCGGCGCAAGCATCGCGGCCGCAAATCCGCCGCGCGTGCCACGCAGCCCGTTGCCGACGCGGCGATCGTATCGCTCGTTGCGGAAACGGTTTCCGAACAGCGGCCCGGTTCCCACGAACCGCGCCGCGAGGCCGTGCCGCAGCGTGCCATCGAGCGCGAAGGCTATGACGCGCCGCTCTATGCCGCGCTCGATCTCGGCACCAACAATTGCCGCTTGCTCATCGCCCAGCCGACGCGGCCGGGGCAGTTCCGTGTCGTCGATGCCTTTTCGCGCATCGTGCGGCTCGGCGAGGGGCTTGCGGCGAGCGGGCGACTGTCCGACGAAGCGATGGACCGCTCGGTCGAGGCCCTGAAGATCTGCGCGGCGAAGCTGAAGAGCCGCAACATCCGCCGCGCCCGCCTGATTGCCACCGAAGCCTGCCGCGCGGCGACGAACGGCGAGACCTTCCTCGAAAGGGTGAAGCAGGAGACGGGGCTCGATCTCGAAATCATCAACCGCGAGACGGAAGCGCGGCTGGCCGTGTCCGGCTGCTCGTCGCTGGTCGGGCGCGAGGCGAAATCCGTCGTGCTCTTCGATATCGGCGGCGGCTCGTCGGAAATCGCGGTCATCCGCATCGGCGACAACCGCTCCAGCCGGCTGGCCAACCACATCACGCATTGGACCTCGCTGCCGGTCGGCGTCGTCACGCTTTCGGAGCGTCATGGCGGGCGGGACGTGACGCCGGAAGGTTTCCAGGGCATGGTCTCGGAAGTCGAGGGCATGCTGGCGAATTTCGATTGCCCCGGCGAAAGCACCTATGCGCCGGAGGATTTTCACCTCATCGGCACGTCCGGCACGGTCACGACGCTTGCCGGCGTGCATCTCGATCTGCCGCGCTACGATCGTCGCCGCGTCGATGGCGTGTGGCTGTCGGACGACGAGGTCACGGCCATGCAGGCACGGCTTCTGTCCTGGGATTTTTCCGCCCGTGCGGCCAATCCATGCATCGGGCCTGATCGTGCCGATCTCGTGCTGGCCGGCTGCGCCATTCTCGAAGCGATCCGCAAACGCTGGCCCTCGCGCCGCATGCGCGTCGCCGACCGCGGCTTGCGGGAAGGCCTGCTCACCGACATGATGGCCGATGACGGCGTCTGGCGCCGTGGCCGCCACCGCCGCAACCATCGCGGCGCGCACCGCAATCCGGCAAAGCCCGAAGGACAGGCGTCATGACCAAGCCCCCCATCGGCCGCAAGCTCGGCCAGAAGGTCAAGAAGGGCAAGCTGAAGGCCTCCTCCCGCCGCTGGCTGGAGCGCCATATCAACGACCCCTATGTGCAGCGCGCCAAGCTGGAAGGCTATCGCGCCCGCGCGGCCTTCAAGCTTCTGGAAATCGACGAGAAGCACCACATTCTCGACGGCGCCTGGCGCATCATCGACCTGGGGGCCGCTCCGGGAAGCTGGTCGCAGATCGCCGCGAAGGTTACCAATTCGACCGATGCCGATCCGCGCGTCGCGGCCATCGATTTCCTGGAAATCGATCCGCTGCCGGGCGTGCGCATCCTGCAGATGGATTTTCTCGAGCCGGATGCGCCGGAAAAGCTGATCGAGGCTGTCGGCGGCACGCCGAACCTCGTCATATCGGACATGGCGGCACCGACCACCGGCCACCGTCAGACGGACCACATCCGCACGATGCATCTGTGCGAGGTCGCGGCGCATTTTGCGATCGAGGTGCTGGCGGAGGGCGGCCACTTCCTGGCGAAAACCTTCCAGGGCGGCACGGAGCGCGACCTGCTCAATCTGCTCAAGCAGAATTTCAAGCAGGTCATCCATGTGAAGCCGGGCGCCTCGCGCGCCGAATCGGTGGAGATGTTCCTGCTTGCCAAGGGCTTCAAGGGCCGCAAGGCGCGTGACGAGGCGACTGAAGCCGAAGAGGAGGCGTGATGCTTCTCTACACGACTGTCGGCACCAACGATCTCCAGCGCGCCGGCCGCTTCTATGATGCCATCCTGCCGCTCATGGGTTACCGCAGGCAGAAGCAGGCACCCGATGAAATCGGCTATGCGGCGGACGAGGATGTGCGCTGCCGCTTCTGGGTGGTCGAGCCGTTCAACCGCGAGCCCGCCACCTTCGGCAACGGCGTGACCATCGCCTTCGACGCGCCGACCCGCGCCTCCGTCGATGCCTTCCATGCCGCAGCGCTCGCGCAGGGCGGCGCGGATGAGGGGGCGCCGGGCATCCGGCCGTTCCACGCCAATTTCTACGCGGCCTTCGTGCGCGACCACGACGGCAACAAGCTCGTCGCCGTCTGCGAAAAGCCGGAATAGGCCTTTTACTTCACCGCGATCGTTTCTTCTTCTTCGGCCCGCATGCGGTGGCCGGAGACGGAGGCGCCTGCGTTTTTCGCCATGGTGAGGAAGGGCAGTGCTGCGAGCAGGGTGATGGCTGATATCACCATGAAGGCGATCTGGAAGTCGCGCAGCTCAAGCGGCGAGCCGGTCAGCGAGGTCTCGATTTCGAGGATCGCGCCGGCCACCGCCACGCCCATCGCAAGGCTGATCTGCTGAAGCACCGCGCTCATCGAGGTCGCCTTGCTGGCATCCGCATCCGGAATGTCGGCGAAGGAGAGCGCATTCACGCTGGTGAAGAAGAACGAGCGCACGAAGCCTGCGATCAACAGCACGCCCGCGATGAACCAGAAGGGCGTCGTCGGCGCGAAAAGCCCGTTCACGAAGGTGAGTGCGGCGCCGAAGATGCTGGCGGCGATCAGCGTCGTGCGGAAGCCGGCGAAGGTGAGGACGCGCTTGGCGATGACCTTGGTGGTGATGGCGCCGATGGCGCCGGTAAAGGTGACGAGACCGGACTGGAAGGGCGTGAGCCCGAAGCCGACCTGTAGCATCAGCGGCATCAGGAACGGCACCGCGCCAACCGAGATGCGAAACAGGGTGCCGCCGATGGAGGCGGCGCGGAACGCGCTGTCGCGGAAGAGCTTGAGGTCGAGCAGCGGCGTCGGGTGGCGCTTTGCATGGCGCACATAGAGCACGCCGCAGACAAGGCCGACGACGGTCGCGACGACGCCGATGACCGGGGGAAGCGCCGGAAGGCTGATGACGGAGAGGCCGAACATCGTGCCGGAGGCCGCAACTGCGCTGAGGAAGAAGCCCGTCCAGTCGAGCGGCGGCGGGGCGGCGGCGCGGATTTCCGGCAGGTAGATGCCCGAGAGGATGTAGCCGACGATGCCGACCGGCACGTTGATCAGAAAAATCCAGTGCCAGGAGAAATAGGTGGTGATGAAGCCGCCGAGCGGCGGGCCGGCCAGCGGCCCGACAAGGGCGGGGATGGTCAGCAGCGCCATGGCTGAGACGAGTTCCGAGCGCGAGGTGCTGCGCACCAGAACGAGGCGGGCGACCGGCGTCATCATCGCCCCGCCCATGCCCTGCAGGAAGCGTGAGACGACGAAAGAGACGAGGCTGTCGGCGACGGCGCAGAGGATGGAGCCGGCGACGAAGACCAGGATGGCGAAGCGGAAGATGCGCTTGGCGCCGAAGCGGTCCGCCATCCAGCCGGAGAGCGGAATGAAGGTGGCGAGCGACACCATATAGGCGGTCAATGCCAGCTTCAGCGTGATCGGACCCACGCCGAGATCGGCGGCGATGGCCGGCAGCGAGGTGGCGATGACGGTGGAATCCATCTGCTCCATGAAGAGCGCGACGGCGAGAATGAGGGGGACGATACGGTTCATCGGCAAATCGGGGTAGGAGGCCCTCGTGCAGGCCCACCCGTCTTCTGCGCCCCGCATTGCCATCTGTCAAATCCTGGAGATCACAAGCCCGTGATGCGGCGGGACGACAACGTTACAGCGCCCTAGATCGTCGCGTGTCATCCTCATGTCGATGCCGGCTCCTATAACGGCGAAACGATTTTCAGAAGGGAAGATCCATGGCAGACCATTCGACGATCTCGCGCCGGTCCTTGTTTCTCGCCGCGGGCGTGACGACATTGGCCGCACCGCTGCTGTTGAACCGCGCGGGCGCCCTTGCTCAAACCGAAAGCGATGCCACCGATATGCGCGTAAGTCCCCTCGAAGCCCGCAGCTTCAAGCTCGGCAGTTTCCGCGTGCTGGCCATTCGTGATGGCATGCGGGCCTCCGACAAGCCGAACGAGACATTCGGTATCAACCAGTCCGCCGAGGCCGTCGGCGCGCTTCTGGCGGAAAATTTCCTGCCAGCGGACAAATTCGTCAACAGCTTCACGCCGACGCTGGTCGATACCGGTTCGGAGGTCGTGCTGTTCGATACCGGAATGGGCGAGGGTGGGCGCGAGGCCGGCATGGGCCGCCTCGTCGAAGGCCTGAAATATGCCGGCTATACGGCCGACCAGATTTCCGTCGTCGTCCTCACCCACATGCATGGCGATCATATCGGCGGTCTGATGGAGGGCGGCAAGCCGGCCTTCCCGAACGCCCGCTACGTCACCGGCCGCACGGAATATGATTTCTGGGTCAACCCGGAGCGCATGGGCACGCCCGCCGAACAGGGCCATCAGGGCGTTCTCGCCAAGGTGCAGCCGCTCGCGGAGAAACTGACCTTCATCGAGAACGAAGGCCAGGTCGTACCCGGCATTACCGGCCTTGATGCCTTCGGCCACTCACCGGGCCACATGATCTTCCGTGTCGAATCGGAAGGCAAGGCGCTCATCCTGACGGCCGATACCGCCAATCACTATGTGCTCTCCCTCCAGCGCCCGGACTGGGAGGTGCGCTTCGACATGGACAAGGCGCAGGCCGCGGCGACACGTAAGAAGGTTTTCGACATGATCGCGACCGATAAGCTCGCCTTTCTCGGCTACCACATGCCCTTCCCGGCGGCGGGGTTCGTGGAGAAGGCGGGCGAGGGCTATCGTTTCGTGCCGGTCAGTTATCAGTTCGATCTCTGAGCACGCCGCCTGTGCGCAGGATGAAGCCCGGAAGGTATTCCGGGCTTTTTGCTATTTCCAAGCCGTCATGAACGTGTTACCAGCCCTCGCCAACTTCCAAGAATTTCTTGCAAGCGACCGAGGCGGACATCTCCCAATGTTCCCCTTGGTGCGTAAGCTTTACCCTGAAGGAACTTGGCCCCATGGCGCGCATCATTGAAACGGCAACCGGTCTCGAAGCCCTGACCTTCGACGACGTTCTCCTGCAACCCGGTCACTCCGAGGTCATGCCGGGCCAGACGAACATCGCGACCCGCATCGCCCACGATTTCGAACTCAACCTGCCGATCCTCTCTTCCGCCATGGACACGGTGACGGAAAGCCGTCTTGCCATCGCGATGGCGCAGGCCGGCGGCCTCGGCGTCATCCACCGCAACCTGACGCCGGCCGAGCAGGCCGAGGAAGTCCGCCAGGTCAAGAAGTTCGAAAGCGGCATGGTCGTCAATCCCGTGACGATCGGCCCGGATGCCACGCTGGCCGACGCGCTGTCGCTGATGAAGTTCCACGGCATTTCCGGCATTCCGGTCGTCGAAAACGGCGGCAGCGGCAAGGCTGGCCGTCTCGTCGGCATCCTGACGAACCGCGACGTGCGCTTCGCCTCCGACCAGAGCCAGAAGATCTACGAACTGATGACCCGTGAGAACCTCATCACGGTGAAGGAAAGCGTCGACCAGCAGGAGGCCAAGCGCCTTCTGCACACGCACCGCATCGAAAAGCTGCTGGTGGTCGATGGCGACGGCCGCTGCGTCGGCCTCATCACGGTCAAGGACATGGAGAAGTCGCAGCTGAACCCCAACGCGTCGAAGGATGCGCAGGGCCGGCTTCGCGCCGCCGCCGCGATCTCCGTCGGCGATGACGGCTTCGAGCGCGCCGAGCGCCTGATCGATGCCGGCATCGACCTGATCGTCGTCGATACCGCGCACGGCCATTCGCAGCGCGTTCTCGATGCCGTCGCCCGCGTCAAGAAGCTCTCCAACTCCGTGCGCATCATGGCCGGCAACGTCGCTACATCAGATGGCACGAAGGCGCTGATCGATGTCGGTGCTGACGCCGTCAAGGTCGGTATCGGTCCGGGCTCGATCTGCACCACGCGCATCGTCGCCGGCGTCGGCGTGCCGCAGCTTGCGGCCATCATGGCGTCGGTCGAGGCCGCGCAGGCCCAGGGCATTCCCGTTATCGCCGATGGCGGCATCAAGTTCTCCGGCGACCTGGCCAAGGCGATCGCCGCCGGCGCTTCCGCCGTCATGGTCGGCTCGCTGCTTGCCGGTACGGATGAAAGCCCGGGTGAAGTGTTCCTCTACCAGGGCCGCTCCTTCAAGGCCTATCGCGGCATGGGCTCCGTCGGCGCCATGGCGCGCGGCTCGGCAGACCGTTACTTCCAGGCGGAAGTGCGCGACACGCTGAAGCTGGTGCCCGAGGGCATCGAAGGCCAGGTGCCGTACAAGGGCCCGGTCTCGGGCGTGCTGCACCAGCTCGCCGGCGGCCTGAAGGCCTCCATGGGCTATGTCGGCGGCAAGGATCTTAGGGAGTACCAGGAGCGCGCCACCTTCGTGCGCATCTCCGGCGCCGGCCTGCGCGAAAGCCATGCGCACGACGTGACGATCACCCGCGAGAGCCCGAACTATCCGGGCGCCGTCTGATCGCCTCGTCAAAAATGGATGTCTTGAATGCCCGGCTTGCCGGGCATTTTTGTTTTGAAAGGCGCTCCCGCCTGTTCCGTTTTTTCAGGCATGCGCTAGGATCGGCCATCGGCAATTTCGCCGGTTATCTGGGGGATATCATGAAGACGTTTTTGGCTGGTGCCGTTCTGGCCCTGGGGCTGGTTTCGTCCGCGCATGCGCAGACGGTCAACGCCGGCACGTATAATGTCGAGGGCACCAATCTCGACGGTTCGGCTTACACGGGCACCGCGACGATCGAGTTGACCAGCGAGACGACCTGCTCCATCGAGTGGCAGACCGGCGGAACCACCTCGAACGGCATCTGCATGCTCTATGGCGATGCTTTCGCGGCCGGCTACGTGCTGGGCGATGCCGTCGGCCTCGTCGTCTATCACGTCAAGGGCGATGGCGTTCTGGAAGGCGCCTGGACGATCAGCGGCAAGGACGGTTCGGGCACCGAGAACCTGACCCTGCAGCAGTAAGCCTCTCTCCCTCGGCTTGTCGCAAACGGCCGTTTCCGGTTGAGCCTTCGGCCGGAAACCCCTATCAAGGGGCCCGAAACGACAAGCCGAAGGATAACCATGTCTCCCACAGAAGCCACGATCTGGCCTGTCATCGCGCATGTCGCGCTGGTCTTCGCCCTTTATTTCCTGTTGTCGTCACGCCGCATGGGCGCGGTGAAATCCGGGCGTGCAAAGCCTGAGCAGTTCCGCGAGAACCGCGACGAGCCGGCGGAAAGCGTGACCGTCAAAAACGCCATCGCCAACCAGTTCGAGCTGCCCGTTCTGTTTTATGCCGTCAGCATCCTGCTCTATCTCGTCGATGCCGATAATCCCGTGACCGTTGCCGGCGGCTGGCTGTTCGTGGCGCTGCGCTATGCGCACGCCTATGTGCATGTCACCAGCAACCGCCTGCGCTATCGCCGGCCGCTGTTCATCGCCGGCCTTGCGGTCGTCGGCCTCCTGTGGATCTGGCTCGGCGTCTGGCTCGCCTTCACCTGAAACGTCATGGGCGTTGAATAAAGCAAAGCACTGATCCGTTTGAGAAAACGGGGCCGGGTTCTGACGGATCCGGCTCCGTTCTTTTAGGGGCAACAGCACCATCGCAATCCGAAGGCCAAGCAAAATATTGCAGCATCCGGCATGCGGTTTCATCACTCATAACGGGATCATTTTCGTGAAATCTCTCGCGACCAAAACGTTCGCCGCCCTTGCCGCGGCGGCTACGCTCATTTCTGTTCCTGCCGCTTACGCCGCCGGTCAGAAATTCGATATCAAGAACGACTCCGAATATATCATCGACGGTTTCTATACCGGCGAAGGTAACGAATGGAGCGCCAACTGGATGAACTTCAAGCTCAATGGCGGCGAAAGCGCCAACATGGAGTTCAACTACGACGGCCCGTGCGACATCGAATTCTATGTCACCTGGGAAGGCGAGGACGGCTCCAGCATCAAGGGCGACGAGACGACGATCAATATCTGCGAAGCCAACACGATCTATTTCGACGGCAAGCAGGCGACCTACGACTGATCGTATCCGTCGCAGGATAGGATAGAGCGGACCCCGGCATGGCAGCATGCCGGGGTTTTCTATGGCGCGCTGATGTCGAGCCGCATGGCGCAGCGCGTGTCGCGCCGCAGCCCATGGGCTTCCTCAAGGTCGAGCACGTCCCGCATACGCGGCGAAAGCGCATCCTCGTCCAGCACGCGAAACCCGAGCCGCTCATAGAACGGGCAGTTCCAGGGAATGGTGCGGAAGGTCGTGAGCGTGACGGCTTGGAGGCCGCGGGTCGTCGCGATGTCGATGGCGTGCGCAATCAGCTTGCGTCCGATGCCGAACCCCTGATGCAGATGGTCGACGGAGATTTCGCAGATATGCAGGTCCCGGCCGGATATTTCCGCGCTGAGGAAACCGAGCGGATGGTCGCCCTCATCGACGGCCACCCAGTTCGTCCCGGCCTTGATGAGTGCGTGATGCACCTCCGCGCTCTGCACCTCGCCGACCGACAGCCAGGAAAAAGCCTCGATCAGCCGGAAGGCCTGCGCTGCCGAGCGTTCGATCTGGCGCAGCGTTTCCACTTCGTCGTCGCGCACGGGGCGGATCGTCACGCCGGAAGGACCGGTCTTGACGAGGGGAACGCCGTCGAGCGGCAGTTGCGTTACCATCCCGGCAGGATGTTCCCGGTCCGCATGCGCGCCACGCGCGGGAAGACCTTCACGTCCGCTTCCGGCAGGTCATCGGCCGCCGTCAGCGGCGTGATGTTGTCGAGGCAGGCGGTGATGTGGCTGGTGATGGCGTTGGAGAGCGAAGGCGAAAGGCCGGGCCGGCGCATGATGCCGATCTGCACGGGGGCGAGCGGCGGGAAGCCGTCGGCCTGCGTCAGCACCTTCATGCCGGGCCTCAGCGCCGATTCCGGCAGCACCGAGACGGCCATGCCGGCCATGACGGCGGCGGCCACGACGGTGGAGGACCAGCTGGTGAACAGCACCTGATAGTCGCGCCCGACGGAATCGAGCGCCGCACAGGCGATCTGCCGCCACTGGCAATCCCGCCGTCCCACGGCAAGCGGCACCGGCGCGTTTTCCGGCAGCGGATGGTTGGCGGACATGACCCAGCAGAGTGGTTCCGTGCGCACCACGTCCGACTGGCGCTGGCGCGGATTGTGCGTCACGAGCGCGATATCGAGTTCGCCCTTGGCCATCTTCTCCGCAAGGTCCACCGAGGGCTCGCAGACGATGTAGAGCTCGACATTCGGATGGGTCTTGGCAAACCGCATGATGATCTCGGGCATGTAGCGGTCGGCATAATCGTCCGGCGTGCCGATGCGCAGCATGCCTTCGAGGCGGTTGTCGTCGAAGGCGGCGATGGCCTCGTTGTTGAGGCGCAGCATGCGGCGGGCATAGTTGAGCAGGCGCTCGCCCTCGGCCGTCAGCCGGTTGCCGCGGCCGTCCTTCATGAAGAGCTGCTTGCCGATGCGCTCTTCGAGACGGCGCATCTGCATGGAAACGGCCGACTGGGTCTTGAATACCCGCTCGGCCGCGCGCGTGAAACTTCCGGTATCGGCAATCGCGACGAAGGTCTGCAGCTGGTCGATGTCTAAGGGAGCGGACATAGAGACACCCATAAGATTGTTTGATTGATACTATTAGAAACATTCGTTGGACTGATCAATGGGATTCTGCGAAAAAGCAATTGTTGAACGATAGATCGCAAGTTGATCCATCGCTCGACGGGATTTGCCGTTCTGCTCCGACCTCCGCGGGCGGCTCTTCTTCAAACCTGACTTTTGAACCGCCGCTCGATCCCTGTGAGCAGCGAACGATCACGGGCGTCGTGCGAAACCCCATCGAAGGACGATGGATCGCCGAGCCGGAAAGGAGAAATGCCATGCGCATGATCGACCGTAAGATGGAAATCGATATTCTCGCAACGCGCCGTCCGGCCCCGAACCTCTTTGCCCGCGTCAGCAATGCCGCCGCCAAATTTGTCCGTGCATGGCAGAATCGTCGCGTGATCAATCGCCTGAACGAACTCGACGACCACCAGCTCTATGACATGGGGCTGTGCCGGAACGACGTTCAGGACGTCCGCGCCGCATCCTTCTTCACGGATGCCGGCCTGCACCTGACGATCGCCTCGCGCGAACGCGCCCGTCGTCATCTGCGCAGCGGCCGTCTGGATTGATTTTCGATGGTGCCGGCCTGTCTCCCGGTTCGGCACCACAGCATTGACGCAATTCCGGACGCAAAACCGCCGCACGCTTTTGCTGGAATTGCCTGCCTTCCCCGCAGGGTGAGAGCCAATAACCCTGCCGCTTGCCCGACGTGCGACTCCCAAGGTCCGCGTCGGGCTTTTTCATAGGGGGAACGTCGTCAGCCCTTATCGCCGCCGCGCATCGTCTCGAAGATCGATTCGATGTTGCGCTGATAATCCTTCTGCATGTCGAGACCGGTGTCGAACATCGTGTTGACGAGGCTCTTCAGCGAATCCGCCGGTGTGGCTTCCGGCGCGCTTGGCTTTTCGCTCGCCGCCGGCTGGCCGGCCATGCTGCCCATCATGTCCTGAAAGGCCTTGGCGAAAGGATTGTCCGTAAAGGGATTTGCGGGCGCCGCTTCCTTCTTCGTGCCGAAGAATTCCTGCGCAGCCTGCGTGAATGGGTTGTCGGTGAAAGGGTTGGCTGGTTCCTGCTTCTTGGCAAAACCCGTCGCTTCCGCCCATTGCTGCATCATGTCGGCGAAGGGATTGGCCTGCGTCGATGAAGTGCCGGGGAAGAACGGGGCAAGCGACTGCTTGAAGATGCCGCCCATCAGCGCGCTCGCCATCACAGGCAGCATCTGCTTGTAGATTTCCTGGCCGATGCCGGTCATCTGTGCGGCCTGCGCGGCAATCGCCCGCGAGACGTCCTTGTTGCCGAAGAGGTGGCCGAGAATGCCGTTGCCCTCGGCAAGCCCCTGCGGCGTGAAAGTCTTGGAAATGTCCTCGAAATATTGCGCGTGCCCGCCCGTCGTCAGCGCCTTCATGAAGGCGGCCATGTCATAGGGATTGGCGGCGTTGCGCTTGAAACCTTCGGAAAAGGCCGGCATCAGCGCTGCGACGGCCTTTGCGGCCTGTTCCTGCGCAAGGCCGAACTGGCGCGCCATGGTCTCCACGGCATTGCCGTTCTGCGCCTGCATCATCATGTCGTAAAGCGAAAGCATCTTGGCGTCCTTCCCCCGGTACAGGCACAGCATGTGCCTGCACTATAACGGGAATTTCGGCCGCGCAAACCGCTTTTTGGCGTGATGCTCAGTACTGGTAGTCGGTAAAGACCGGCTCGACGGAACCATTCCAGCGGCCGTTATAGAGCGCCAGCATGTCCTCGGCGAGCGTCGCCTTCTTGGCCAGCACCTCGTCGAGCGGGGCGAGGAAGATCGTCTCGTCGACGCCGTCGCCGTTGAGGCGGGCGCGGGCCGCAAGGCCCTGCCGCGAGATCGACACCACTTCGCGGGCGACGTCGAGCAGCGGCTTGCCGCGGAAATCGGCCTTGAGGCCTTGCACCGGTACGGCATTGCGCAGTGCGGAGACCTCCTCGACCGTCCAGTCGCGCGTCAGGCTTTCGGCGGCATCGAGCGCGCCGTCGTCATAGAGCAGGCCGACCCAGAAGGCAGGCAGCGCACAGATGCGGCGCCACGGGCCGCCGTCGGCGCCGCGCATTTCGAGGAAGCGCTTCAGTCGCACATCCGGGAAGAGCGTCGAAAGGTGGTTCGTCCAGTCGCCGATATTGGGCTCGTAGTCGGCGATCTCACCCTTCAGCGCGCCGGCCATGAACTGGCGGAAGGTGACATGGGTGCAGTCATGGTACTTGCCGTCGCGCACGATGAAATACATCGGCACGTCGAGCGCCCATTCGACATAATCCTCGAAGCCGAAATCCGGCTTGAAAGCGAAGGGGATGAGGCCGGCGCGGTTGTTGTCGGTGTCGCGCCAGATATCGCCGCGCCAGGACAAGAGGCCATTCGGCTTGCCGTCGGTGAAGGGCGAGGATGCAAAGAGCGCGGTCGCCATGGATTGCAGCTTCAGCGACACCTGCATCTTGCGGCGCATGTCGACTTCCGAGGAGAAGTCGAGGTTCACCTGGATCGTGCAGGTGCGATACATCATGTCCAGGCCCTGGCTGCCGACCTTCGGCATGTAGCGGGTCATGATGTCGTAGCGGCTTTTCGGCATGCGCGGGGTTTCGGCCAGCGTCCATTTCGGGCTGCCGCCCATGCCGAGGAAACGGATGCCGAGTGGCTCTGCGATCTCGCGCAGCGTGGCGAGGTGCTGGTTGGATTCCTTGCAGGTCTGGTGCAGCGTTTCGAGCGGCGCGCCCGAAAGCTCGAACTGGCCGCCGGGCTCCAGCGAGATCGCGCCCATGCCGGACGGTTCGGCCAGGCCGATAATGTTGCCGGCGTCGACGATCGGCTCCCAGCCGGTCTTTTTCTGCATGCCGTTCAACAGGGCGGAAATGCTGGCATCGCCGAAATAGGGAACGGGACTGTTATCGGCCGTAAAGAAGACGAATTTCTCATGCTCGGTGCCGATGCGGAACCTTTCCTTCGGCTTGTTGCCGTCGGCAAGGTATTCCGCCATGTCCGCGACGGTGCGGATCGGCGTCTGGTCGGTGGTATCACGGGCCATGGGCGTCTTCTTCTGAACGGATGGCGCCCGGCGGAACGTCGGGCATGGGAGGGTGCTTGGACCGGAAATAGATGCGGTGCAAGCGAATTCCTTTCAAGGCAGATTCAAAAAATCCCATTCGACTTTTCAGGAAAAATCTTGCCTGCACGCAGCTGCGCGCGCAAAAGCCTGCCACTCTTGCCTAATGCCAATCGCCGATCGCCGTCTGGATGACCGCCATGGCCGCGACAGCCGCCGTATCGGCGCGCATGATGCGTGGGCCAAGCGGGATGGGCGTCACGAAATCGAGATTGCGGAGCAGCGTGCGCTCCTCGTCGGAAAACCCGCCCTCCGGCCCGACGAGCAGCGCCAGCTTGCGCTCCTTGATGCCTTGCAGCACCGGCAGCGGGTTCTGGCTGCCATGGCCCTCGTCGCAGAAGATGATGCGACGCTCGCGCGGCCAGTCGGCAAGCAGGTCCTCCAGCTTACGCGGCCCTGCAACGGTCGGGATGGCGAGGATGCCGCATTGTTCGGCCGCCTCGGTGGCGTTTGCCTCCAGCCGCTCGATGCTGGTGATCTTGCCCTGGACATGCTGGGTCATGACGGGTTGCAGCACGCCGGCCCCCATCTCGACGGCCTTCTGCACGAGATAATCGAGCCGGCCGACCTTCAGGGGGGCAAAGAGATAGTGCAGGTCCGAGGGGGCCGGCTGCGGCCGGGTCTGCTCGATCGGCGTCAGCAGCAGGCGCTTGCGGGTCGGCAGCGACAGCGTGGCATGCCATTCGCCGTCCCGCCCGTTGAACAGCAGCACCGCATCGCCGTCGCCCATGCGCAGCACATTGGTGAGGTAGTGGAAATGGTCCTTCGAGGCTTCGAAGGCCTGGCCCTCGGCAAGGGCGTCGCCGACGAACAGGCGCTGCATCCGGTAATTGGCGCGCATGATGTTGATCTCAGGTGAAGAGCGCGTTGAGCGCGAGGAAGACGAGAGCCGAGAGCATGGCGGAGACGGGCAGCGTCACGATCCAGGCCGAGATGATCGTCATGAAATGCGAGCGGCGCACGAGGTAGCGCCGGCGCGTCTCGTCGAGATTGGCCGGCGGCTCCTCCGGCGCGATGCCGTTGCCGCGGCTGCGGATATAGTCGATGCGGCGGATCGAGTTGCGCGTGTACCATTCGCGGAACAGCCCGACGCCGAAGACCGCGCCGACGGCGATATGCGTCGAGGAGACGGGGATGGCGAGGGCCGAGGCCGTCAGCACGGCGACGGCGGAGGAGAGCGCCACGCAGAAGGCGCGCATCGGGTTGAGCTTGGTGATCTCGTTGCCGACGATGCGGATGAGGCGCGGACCGAAGAGCAGCAGGCCGAGCGAAATGCCGAAAGCGCCGATGATCATCACCCAAAGCGGGATTGTCGTCCCGCCACCGACGTCACCCGAGCGCAGCGCCGAGACGATGCCGTAGAGCGGGCCGACGGCGTTGGACACGTCGTTTGCGCCATGAGCGAAGGAGAGCAGCGCCGCCGAACAGATCAGCGGAAGGCGGAAGAGCACGCGCAGCGACTGGTTGCGGTTGTCGAGGCCATTGGCCGCGCGGCGCACGATAGGCCGGGTGACGATATAGGTGACGACGCCGAAGCTGAGGCCGACGGCGAGCGCCTTGCCGAGCGGCAGGTCGTAGAAGCCGTTGGTGCCGCCATTGGCGAGAAAGGCCGCGAAAGCGCCGGCCATCACGGCGACGAGCACGGGAACCCAGGTCTTGGCCGCTTCGATCTTGTCGTCGCGGTAGATGATGAATTCCTTGATGAAAAAGAGGAAGCCCGCCGCGATCACGCCGCCGAGAATCGGTGAGACGGTCCAACTGACGACGATAAGGGCAATCGAATCCCACTGCACGCTCTGGAAGCCGCTGGCGGCCGCCCCCGCGCCAATAACGCCGCCGATGATCGAGTGAGTGGTGGAGATCGGCGCATTGGCGATCGTGGCGATGTTGATCCAGAGGGCTGCCGAGATGAGTGCCGCCATCATCGCCCAGGCGAAAACCGCGGGGCTCGGGAAGATGGCGCGGTCGACGATGCCGGACGCGACCGTCTCCGCCACGCCCTGGCCGGCGAGCAGCGCCCCGGCAATCTCGAAGATCGCGGCGATGATGAGCGCCACGCCCATGCTCATGGCGCGCGCGCCGACGGCTGCACCCACGTTGTTCGTCACGTCGTTGGCGCCGATATTCATCGCCATATAGGCGGCGAGGGCAGCGGCGACGGCAACGACGAGCACGCCCGGCGTGCCGGTGGCGAAGGTGCTGGCGACGGCCATGGCGATCAAGAGGAAGATCAGGGCGATGCCGACACCCGTCCAGGACCGCAGCACGAAATGCGTGGCCTGTTCGGTGAAGGTCAGTTTTTCCAGATCCTTGTCCAGCGTCGGCTTGCGTAGCTGGACCTGAGAATTCGCCATTCATGCTGCTCCGTTATTGCCAGAAGGCAGTATCGCCTCACAGCATCGGCGGCAATATGACGATAGCGCTATCAGGCGCCGGTCGTGCCGTTTTTGGCCGGGGGAGTGAGATCGGAGAGGATCTTCTGCTCGAAATTCACCAGCAGCGTCTTGAGGCCCGGCTCCTGCACGCGGGCGGCGGCCTCCGTGCAATCGACCCATTCGGCGCGGCGTTCGCCCTTTTCCGGGAAATTCTTGGCGATATCGTCCACTTCAAGTGCGAAGACGCGCACGCGGCAATCGAGCTTCAGCCCCTCCGGCATGCCCTTCATGTAGCGGTAGCTGCCGATCGATTCTGCGATGACCTTGCCCTTGACGCCGGCCTCTTCCCAGGCCTCGCGCGCCGCGGCAGCGCTGGCGCTCTTGCCATCCATCGGCCAGCCCTTGGGAATGACCCAGCGGCCGGTGTCACGGCTTGTGATGAGCAGGACCTCGACCTCCGAACGCTTCTTCTTCAGCCGGTAGCACAGCGCGCCATATTGCTCCTTGCAGGGTCTGCGGAACATGAGCTGGACGTCGTTGGCGAGGCGGTTGAGAATGTTCAAGGTCTTTTTGTTCCTCTTGCGGCATTGAACTGCCGAGTCATGTATCGACCATCATGCTTGCGCGAGATTTACGGCGCAAGTCAGGCTTGTGGGGGAATACCGCGTTTTTGCATGCGCAGCTGTGCAATTCTTTGCCACTCCCCGCTGCGCTCGGCATCGCGGATTGCGACGGCGATGTAGTCCATATGCGCCTGTGCGGCCTGTCGCGCGCCATTTCCGTCGCCGGCCATGATCGCCGCGTAGATCGCTTCATGCTGGGCGAGAAGGTGGCCGCGCGCCATCGCGGACGCGAAAACGAGGTGACGGTGAAAGAAAATGCCTTGCGCCAGCAGCCGGTAGCACGCGCGCAGCGTGTGCAGGAGGACGATATTGTGCGCGGCCTCGCCGATCGCGTTGTGCAACTCCACGTCGGCATCAAGCTCGGCATCGAAGGAGCCGCCCTCATGGGCTGCGCGCATCGCCTGCATGATGCGGGTCAGCATCTGCCGGTCGTAATCCGTGGCGCGGCGGGCGGCGAGTTCGGCGGTGATGCCCTCGAGCTCCCGGCGATATTCGATATAGTCCTGCGTCGCGCGCTGGTGGCGGGCGATGAGATCGACGACGGGGCGGGAAAACACCTGGCCGATGATATCGGCGACATAGGTGCCGTCGCCATGCTGGCTGAAGAGCAGGCCCCGGCTTTCCAGTTGCTTCAGCGCGTCGCGCAGGATGGGGCGGGACACGTCGAGGCGTTTGGCAAGCTCCCGCTCGCCGGGCAGCCGTTCGCCGTCGCGCAGCACGCCCTCGAGCAGCAAAAGCTCGATCTGCCGCACGACCTCATCGGCGGTGCGGCTGGGGCTGATGCGGGAGAAGAGGTCGAACGGCGTATCTGTCACGGCGCAAGTCTATCAACCCACGCGGAAACTGGTCAATAATCTTGTCCACTGTCTTGAAAGGGCCTGCGTCAATGCGCCCTATCTCTCGGCGCCTGACATTTGTTAAGACTATGCTGTTGCACGAAGGGGGACGGTGCAGAATGGGTAACGGAAGCTTCGCTTTTCCGCAGGCGACTGCGCGTGCGCAGGCATTGGGGGAAATTCACGCAAGGCCATATGCGCTGGTGCCGTCGCCACGCGTCATCTTCCAGCTCGCCTTCCTCACCGAGGGCGGTTCGGCGGTCGATCATGCGGTGATGGGGGAGCTGTCGCGCTCGCGCGGCATCTCGCCGCCGGGACGCGATTCCAGCCACCATGCGCTGAGCTGGGGGCAGGGCACGCTGCGCTGGGAGCGCCACACGGAATTCTCGACCTATTTCTGGGATGGTCCGATACCGGAGAAGTTCGGCGGTGAGGTGGCGGTGCATCCGTTTGGCGACAGCTTTTCGCCGCCCGGCACGCTGATCTCGGGCATCCGCCTCGAAATCCGCCCGGATTCGCCGGAAACCCGCGAAGCGATCGCCAGCTTCGATCCGACCAGCCTCTGTTACAGCGAGATCAAGAACGGCCAGGGCGTCGTGCTCACCGACTTCCGGCAGAATGGCGACGGGCTGACGCAGATCCTCGTCATCGACCGTGGCATGACGGAAGCGGGGCGCGGTGCGCTCGTCCAGCGCCTCCTCGATATCGAGACCTATCGCACGCTCGCCATGATGGGCCTGCCGCTCGCCCAGTCGCTGTCGCCGGATATCCGCCGCATCGAGGACGGCCTGACCGGCATCACCAATGCCATGAAGCAGCATGCCCGCGACAAGGCCGACGAACTCTTGACCGAGATCACCCGCCTGGCCGCCGAGCTGGAGGCCAATGCAGCGCTCAGCCTCTACCGCTTCGGCGCCAGCCGCGCCTATTACGGCATCGTGCAGGAGCGTATCCGCACGCTCGCGGAGAGTGCGGTGCCCGGCTACGAAACGCTCGGCTTCTTCCTAGAGCGCCGCCTGGCGCCCGCCATGCGCACCTGCCAGTCGATCGAGGAGCGGCAGGCCAACCTGTCGCGCAAGCTCGCCCGTGCGACGGCGCTGCTGCGCAGCTGGATCGACGTGGAGCTGGAACAGCTCAACACGACGCTGCTCAACTCGATGGACCGCCGCGCCAAGCTGCAGCTGCGCCTGCAGCAGACCGTCGAAGGCCTGTCGGTCGCCGCGATCTCCTATTACGTCATCGGCCTGTTCGGCTATGTGGCGAAGGCGGCGCACGGCCTCGGGCTGGAGGTAAAACCGGAAACGCTGACCGGCATCGCGGTCCCCTTCGTCATCGTCGGCATGTGGCTGCTCGTCCGCGCGATCAAGCACAAGCACGCGGAAGAGGACAAGCATTAAGCCTGTCTGCCGGCAGAAGTCGGATTCGCCCTGCCGCGCATGGCTTCCCCCGTCAGCGTTCCCAATAGGGCAGGGGGCCGTAGAGGTCGGCGAGATAGTCGATGAACAGCCGCACCTTGACCGGCAGGAACTGCCGGCTCGGATAGACGGCCGACAGGACCACATTGCGCGAGCCCTCGTAGTCCGGCAGCACCTGCACGAGATCGCCGCTCTTCAGCGCCGGGCCGACATCCCAGGTGGAGCGCAGCGCAATGCCCATGCCGGAAAACACCGCCTCGCGCACCACTTCGCTCGAATTGGTGTAGAGCGACCCATGCGGGCGGTAGGTGACGCTGCCTTCCGGACCTTCGAGGCGCCAGACATCCTGCGTGTGCGGCGGCAGGCAGGCATGCTCGGCAAGCGCCTCCAGCGAGGCCGGCGTGCCACGGCTGGCGATGTAGTCCGGCGAGGCGCACAGCACGCGCCGCACCGAGGCGAGCCGGCGGGCGACAAGCGAGGAATCCGACAGTTCGCCGATGCGGATGGCGATATCAAAGCCGCCGCCGACGATATCGGAGAAATCGTCGGTGAGAACGAGGTTCACGACGAGTTCGGGATAGGCATCCATGAAGCCCTTGAGATTGGGGGCGATATGCATGCGGCCGAAGGAGGTGGGTGCCGAAATGCGCAGCGTGCCGCGCACCGCGCCCGACCGGCCGGACGCGAAGGCTTCCGCCTCCTCGATGCCCGAGAGGATGCCGACGATGCGGTCGTAAAAGCCTTGTCCCGCCTCGGTCAGCGAGATCTGCCGCGTCGTGCGCTGGAAGAGCCGCGTGCCGAGCCGCTCCTCCAGCCGCTTGACGCGTTTGGAGATGACGGCTGGGGACAGACCGAGCGCCCGCCCCGCTGCCGACATACTTCCCATGGAAATGACGCGGGAGAAGATTTCGAGGTCACCAAGATTTGTCACGCGTCATGTCCTTGCAGGAATTCGGGCAAGCTTATGGGTCAGTTGGTCGAGTCGACGATCACTTCCTCGCCGAATTTACCGTTCTTCGGCTCCGGTTTGTAAGTCGAGTTCTGCGCGCGCATGACGCGGATCGGGCGGATGCCCGCGGCGATCGCCGCCTTCATGTCGCTGTCGGCATCGCCATAGTAGATCTTCAGCTTGTGCTCCCTCAGGAATTCCACCTTGTTTTCCGAAGAGGCTGTGAAGACCACGTCGTTCATCTTCTCGATGCCGAAGGCCTTCTTGATAGCGCCGGTCAGGGTTTCGCCGCCGGTGCCGCGCGTGCGGCCGGTGATGAAGAAGATTTCGTCGCCGCGCGCCTCATGCATGTCGATCAGCTTGCGGGCAACCTCTTTCGGGACCGAATACTGGTCGCAATTGTTGGTGTGGATGTCCGTCCAGAAGGCGTCCATCTTCAGGTAGTCTTCCGAGGTCGGCGAGTATTTCATCTTGCCGTAGTAGAAGCAGGGGCTGGAAAACAGCACCGTATCATCCACGTCGAAGCCCACCGCCATGGCAGGCTGGCCTTCCAGCGTCGCCGCGATCTGATCGACAGAGACCCAATGCACCGGCGCGGTCGCCAGAAGCTCGGAGGTCGTCACGCCGGGATTGAGATTGGGCAGGTCCTCGGCGAAAGCGGGACCGGCGAGAAGCAGAAGAGCCGAAATGGCGGCGAGCGATCTGCGCATGATATGTCCTCCCTTGCATGCGGTCGGAAGGTTTCCCGTGATCGTTCCGCCTTCCGATCGCCGGACTGTCGCATTCGCGCTGGGGGGCGGTCAATCGCATGATCTTGCTACCGCCGCGTTTGTCCCCGCAAGTCGGAACGCTCTTGGCGCTAGGACGACCATGCTTAGGATTTGCACCGCTCAGGCCTGAGTGGTAAAGAAAAAAGACCACTTGAGAACGGAGATGACGGAATGGATCAGATCGGCTTTCTCGAACCGCGGCCATCGGTGCTGTCGCGCCGTCGCGAAATCGTTGCCGATCTCATCGATCTCCTGCCGGAAGGCTGCCTCGTGCACGAGCCGCGCGAACTGGTGCCCTTCGAGACGGATGCCTTCGTCTCCTATCGCCGCCTGCCGCTCGCCGTCGCGCTGCCGGAGACGACGCAGCAGGTGGCGGCCGTGCTCAAATATTGCCACCGCTACGGCGTGCCCGTGGTGCCGCGCGGGGCCGGCACCTCGCTGTCGGGCGGGGCGATCCCGCAGGAGGATGCCGTCGTCGTCGGCCTTTCCAAGATGTCGCGCATCCTGGATGTGGATTTCGCCAACCGCACCGCGACGGTGCAGGCCGGCGTCACCAATCTCGCGATATCGGAGGCCGTCTCCGCCGACGGCTATTTCTATGCGCCGGATCCGAGCTCGCAACTTGCCTGCACGATCGGCGGCAATATCGGCATGAATTCCGGCGGCGCGCACTGTCTGAAATATGGTGTGACGACCAACAACCTGCTCGGCGTCAAGCTGGTCATGATCGACGGCACGATCGTCGAGCTTGGCGGCAAGGCGCTCGATGCCGGCGGGCTCGATCTTCTCGGCGTCATCTGCGGTGGCGAGGGTCAGCTCGGCATCGTCACGGAGGCGACGGTGCGGCTGATTGCCAGGCCGGAGGGTGCGCGCCCCGTTCTGTTCGGCTTCGACAGCTCGGAGGAGGCTGGCGCGTGCGTGGCCGATGTCATCGCGGCCGGCATCATCCCCGTCGCCATCGAGTTCATGGACAAGCCAGCCATCGAGATCTGCGAGGCCTTCGCCCACGCCGGTTATCCGATGGATGTCGAGGCGCTGCTGATCGTCGAGGTCGAGGGCTCGGAAGCCGAGATGGAGGCGATGCTGTCAAGCATCATCGAGATCGCCGGCCGCCATGGTGTCAAGGTCGTCAAGGAAAGCCAGTCGGCGACGGAGGCGGCCCTCATCTGGAAGGGCCGCAAATCCGCCTTCGGCGCCACCGGCCGCATCGCCGACTATATCTGCATGGACGGCACCGTGCCGCTCGGCCAGCTGCCCGCCGTATTGCGCGGCACCGCCGAGATCGTCGCAAAACACGGCCTTCGCGTCGCCAATGTCTTCCATGCCGGCGACGGCAACATGCACCCGCTGATCCTGTTCAATGCCAACGACCCCGAGGATGCCGCCAAGGCGGAAGCCGCCGGCAACGAGATCCTGAAACTCTGCGTCGATGTCGGCGGGTGCCTGACCGGCGAACATGGTGTGGGCATCGAGAAGCGCGACCTGATGCGCCATCAATACAGCGATGCCGATCTCGCCCAGCAGATGGCCGTGCGCGCCGCGTTCGATCCGCAATGGCTGCTCAACCCGTCCAAAGTTTTCCCGCTCGAAGGGCGCCCCGCCTGATGACACCGATCCACGAACCGCTTTCCGAAGACGCCGCAAGCCGCCTCGTCCAGGTCGCCAGCCTTTCGAAATCCCCTTTCGTCATCCGCGGCGGCGGCACGCGCAGCCTGCACAGCACGCCCGAGGGGGCCGATGTGCTGTCGGCGCGCGGCCTCAACGGCATCGTCGCCTATAACCCCGCCGAAATGACCATGACCGCCCGCGCCGGTACGCCGCTGGAAGTGGTGGAAGCAGCGCTTGCCGAAAAGCGCCAGATGCTGTCCTTCGAGCCGAACGACCTGCGCGGCGTGCTCGGCTCCTCCGGCATTCCGACGATCGGCGGCGTCTTCGCCACCAATGCCTCCGGTCCGCGCCGCCTGACAGCAGGGGCGGCGCGCGACAGCCTGCTCGGCGTGCGCTTCGTCAACGGCAAGGGCGAGATCGTCAAGGCCGGCGGACGGGTAATGAAGAACGTCACCGGCCTCGACCTCGTCAAGCTGCTCGCCGGCTCGCACGGTTCGCTGGCGCTCCTGACGGAAGTCACCTTCCGCTTGCTGCCCGTTCCGGAAACATCCGCCACCATCGTCGTCTCCGATCTGAACGACGCCGAGGCCGCTGCCGCGATGGCGACCGCCATGTCGCTCTCCGTGGAAGTCTCGGGGGCGGCGCATCTCCCCGAAAGCGTGCGGGGCCGTTTCATCGGCGGCGCGCTGCCGCCGGGCGCCGCCACCGTCCTTCGTCTCGAAGGCCTCTCGGCCTCCGTCACGGTGCGCAGCGAAAAGCTCGTGTCCGCCATGGCCCGTTTCGGTGCCGTGTCCCGTCTGGAAGCTGAGGGTACGAAACGCCTCTGGCGTGAAATCCGCGATGCCGCGCCCTATGCCGACGGCACGCCGCGCCCGCTCTGGCGTGTCTCGGTCGCGCCTATCGCCGGCCAGCAGCTCGTCGCGGCGCTTCGTCTGGAAACCGGCGTCGATGCCTTCTACGACTGGCAGGGCGGCCTCGTCTGGCTGCGCATGGAATCCGATCCCGAGGCAGCACTGCTGCGCCGCTACGTCAAGGCCGTCGGCGGCGGGCACGCGACGCTTCTGAGGGCAAGTCCCGAAGTGCTGGCGGCGACGCAAGCCTTCCAGCCGCAGACCGAGGCGATCGTCGCCCTGCAAGCCCGCGTGAAGGCAAGCTTCGATCCGTCGGGCTTGTACGTTTCCCCTCTGCTTGGTCATCACAAGGGGGAATAGACATGGGACGCCTTGCCGGAGATTCGATTGCCAGTCAGCGCCACAAGTCCTGGAAGGAACAGGTGGCAGAGGCGCGTGAGGAAAAGGCCATAAGCGGCGACCAGCCGCCCGAACCGCTCACCGCGCCCTGCGCCGCCCGGCGGCGAATGGCGTTGCTCTGGTGGCTTGGTGCCTATAGCGGCGAAGCGACATTGGTGGGTGCTCGGGGCGCGGTGCCGCTCACACCCGACATGCGGTTTCTGCTCGCCAGGGGGTATCTCACGCTTTCCCGGCGAAGCAGCGGCGTGCTCGCAAGCCCGTTGCGCCGGGAAAACGAGCTTCAGATCACTGTTGCTGGAAAGCTGGCTCTGACCGCCGCCCGTGTCACCGAAGCTGAAAAGGCTTACATCATCGCAGCCCGCAGAAACCGAATGCTGCGCTAGAGTTTTGTTTTTGCCGCATGATCCGACGCCGGAGCGATGCCGCTTTGGCCGGAAATGCCTGGTGCGGCATCTGAGGAGTTGAGACGTGCAGACGAATTTCACCGCCGAGCAGCTTGCCGATCCGCATGTCGCGACATCCGAAAAGATCCTGCGCAAATGCGTGCATTGCGGCTTTTGCACCGCCACCTGTCCGACCTATGTGACGCTCGGCAACGAGCTCGACAGCCCGCGCGGCCGTATCTACCTCATCAAGGACATGCTGGAAAACGGCCGGGCGGCGGATGCCGAGGTCGTCACCCATATCGATCGCTGCCTGTCCTGTCTTTCCTGCACGACGACCTGTCCGTCGGGTGTCGATTACATGCATCTCGTCGATCACGCGCGCATGCATATCGAAGAGACCTACAAGCGCCCGTTCTGGGATCGGCTCACCCGCGCCGTGCTGGCCGCGACGCTGCCCTATCCGAACCGTTTCCGTCTGGCGCTGAAGGCGGCGAACCTCGGCCGTCCTTTTGCCAAGCTCCTCAAGCGCTTCAAGCCGCTCGAACCCTTCGGCGTGATGCTGGACCTTGTGCCGCGCGTGCTGCCGAAAGCGTCCGATAGCGCAAAGCCCGGCACGCATCCGGCCACGGCACCGCGCCGCGGGCGGGTCGCGATCCTCTCCGGCTGCGCCCAGCCGGTGCTGAAGCCAGAGATCAACGCGGCGACGATCCGGCTTTTGACGCGGCTCGGTGTCGAGGTCGTGGCCCCGGCGGGCGAGGTCTGCTGCGGCTCGCTCGTGCACCATATGGGCCGCGAGGCGCAGGCTCTGGAGGCGGCGCGGCGCAATGTCGATGTCTGGTCCGGCGAGATCGAGACGGGCGGGCTCGATGCGATCGTCATCACGGCCTCCGGCTGCGGCACGACGATCAAGGACTACGGCTTCATGCTGCGTCTCGACCCTGATTATGCCGACAAGGCCGCCCGCGTCTCGGCGCTTGCCAAGGACGTGACGGAGTATCTTGCGACCCTCGATCTGCCGCAGCAGGAGGCCAAGGGCCTGACGGTTGCCTATCACTCGGCCTGTTCCATGCAGCATGGCCAGAAGATCACCATGGCGCCGAAGGTGCTGCTCAAGGCGGCGGGCTTTGTCGTGCGCGATCCGGCCGAGGGCCACCTCTGCTGCGGCTCGGCCGGCACCTACAACATCCTGCAGCCGGAGATCTCCGGCAAGCTGAAGGCGCGCAAGGTCAAGAATATCGAGGCGACCAAGCCGGACCTGATTGCGACCGGCAATATCGGCTGCATCACGCAGATCGCGACGGGCACGCAAATCCCCATCCTGCACACCGTCGAGCTGCTCGACTGGGCCTATGGCGGGGAAAAGCCGGCTGTGCTTTCCTGATCCTGTCACGTGCGGAACTGCCAGCCGTCTAACGCTTTGCTAGAGGATCGGCATTCCAATCCATCCGGAGATCCCGATGCGCCGCCTTCTGCTTTCGCTCGCCGCCCTTGCCGCCTTGTCCTCGTCCGCCTTTGCGACCGGCGGCTTCAGCTGCGCGATCGAGGATGCCAATCTCGCCTTCGATGCCGAGGGCGGTTTCAGCTACGGTCTCGGCGGTGGTTTCCTGAATTTCCGCGGCGAGATCGTCCTGCCGAAGGACATGGCACCGAAGGGGCTGGAGCGCGTGACGCTGACGCCGGCGCATCTCGGCCATGACTGGCTCTATGACGGCGAGCTACGCCTGCTGCTGCATGCGGAAACCGAAGGCGACCTGCCGTTCGGCTCGATCGACCTCATCGTCAAGACCACGATGGGCGAGGACGAGATCAGCTATGACGGCGATTACCGGATGATCGTGCACAAGGCGGAAGGCGAGGGGATCGAGCGCACCGGCAAAGTCTCCTGCTCGGTCGGCTGAAACGACGATGCCGGCGCGAGGCCGGCATCTGGAATGTTTGGATGACGGCGGATCAGCCGCCGAAGCCGAACAGGTTGCCGAAGAAATCGACGCCCTTGTCGTTGTAGCTCACCGCGCCCTGGCGGTTGCCGGGGCCGACCACGATGACCTTGGTGCCGATGTCGGCGCGGGCATAGAGATGCTCGACGTCCTTGTTCATCATGCGGATACAGCCCGAGGACATGTTGAGGCCGATCGTCCAGGGCTGGTTCGTGCCATGGATGCGGAAGATCGTGTCGCGGCCGCCCTTGTAGAGATACATGGCGCGCGCACCGAGCGGATTGTCCTCGCCGCCTTCCTGCACGACGGGCAGGATGCGGCCCTTCTTGGCCTCGCGACGGCGCATCTCGGCCGGCGGCGTCCAGCTCGGCCATTCCGCCTTGCGGCCGACCTTCACCACGCCCGACCAGCCGAAGCCTTCGCGGCCGACGCCGATGCCGTAGCGCGTTGCCTTGTTGTTGCCTTCGACATAGTAGAGGAACTTGTTGTTGGTATCGACGATCACGGTACCGGCCGGCTGGTCGGTGACGAACCGCACCTTGGTACGCTTGAACTTCTGCGCGACCTGCTTCTTGCTCTGCGGCTGGGCGACGAGCGTGACATCGGAGGTCGTCTGGCTGCCTTGAACCGTGGCACCGGGGAAGGCGTTCGCCGACGTCACCGGAAGGGTCGCCGTGGCGGCGATGGTCGCTGCCAGCAAGATCGAAGCGTATTTCCGCATGTGTAGTCCTCTCAATCCCTGAATTGCGCGAGGCTAACCGAGTCTTGACCGATTTCAAGTCGGCTTGCTGCCTGCAAGACGCATATGGCGGCTGTTTTCTTCGTTCTGTTGCCCAAGAGAGGGCCAAAACGCAAACAACTCCGGCTGCGCGGCAGCCGGAGTTGTTTAGATGACCGTATCGCCGGTCGTTAGATGACGATGACCTTGGTTCCGACATTCACGCGGTCGTAGAGATCGACGACGTCTTCGTTGCGCATGCGAATGCAGCCCGACGAGACCGCATAGCCGATCGTCCAGGGGGCGTTCGTGCCATGGATACGGTAGAGCGTCGAGCCGAGATACATGGCGCGCGAGCCGAGCGGGTTTTCCGGGCCGCCCTCCATGGAGGCCGGCAGGTAGTGGCCCTTGGCAGCCTCGCGGCTGATCATTTCCTGCGGCGGCGTCCAGGTCGGCCATTCGGCCTTGCGGGTGATCGTGTGAGCGCCCGCCCATTCGAAGCCCGGTTTGCCGACGCCCACGCCATAGCGCCGTGCCTGACCGTTCCCGAGCACCAGATAGAGGAAGCGGTTGTTGGTGTCGATCACGATCGTGCCGGCCTTGTGCTCCGTCTCGTAGGACACGGTCTGCGGCAGGTACATCGGGTCGAATTTCGACTTGATGACATTGCGCGCCTGGCCGGTCGCCGAGACCTGCTCGACGCGGGCGACGTTCTCGCGGCGGATCACGCGGCGCTGCTGCACCTGCTGGCGCTGGATGATGCGGCGCGTGGCGACGGCAGGTTGCACGCCTTCGCCGGTCAGTTGCATCACCCAGGGGGCGGTGAGGTCGGGGCTGATGATGATGGGCGGCTGGCTGATATACCGGTCGTTGGCATGGGCTGCCGTCGTGGTGGCCAGAAGGGTGGCGGCCAAAAAGGTCTTGGCAAAATGGGTGCGTATCAACATCGGACGTACTCGCTACTGATCGTCGCCGGTCTGCGCCGTGAGAAAAGATGCGGCGCCGGTTCGCAGGAATGCTTGCACTCTCGAATGAAGCGAATGGTAAACGGCCGTTCATGAAGCGTGCACGATGACGATAAAGCTTTGAGTAGGGTTATTGCCTGCTTTCCAAATGTGGTTGACGAGTGGTAAATCGGAACAAAAGGAAAACGGAGGCGGCGATGACGACACGGGGACTGCTGGACGGCGACGACGGGCGCACGCGTTGCGCATGGCATGGCAATCTGGAGGACTATCGCCGTTATCACGACGAGGAATGGGGCCACCCCGTCACCAGCGATATCAGGCTCTTCGAGAAGATCTGCCTGGAGGGGTTCCAGTCGGGCCTGTCTTGGCTGACGATCTTGCGCAAGCGCGAAGCCTTCCGTGCGGCCTTCGCCGGCTTCGATTTCGACAAGGTCGCGGCCTTCGACGATGCCGACATCGCCCGCTGCCTTGCCGATACCGGCATCGTGCGCCATCGCGGCAAGATCGTCTCGACGATCAACAATGCGAAGCGGGCGCAGGCGCTGCGCGACGAGTTCGGCACGCTCGCGCGCTACTTCTGGAGCTTCGAGCCGACGCCGCAGGAGCGGCCGGAACGGGTGGAATGGGATATCATCGTCGCCAATCCCACGACGCCCACCTCCGTGCGCCTGTCGAAGGACCTGAAGAAGCGCGGCTGGACCTTCGTCGGCCCGACGACCGTCTATGCCTTCATGCAGGCGATGGGCCTCGTCAACGATCACGTCGAGGGTTGTTTCTGCCGTCCGCAAGTCGAAACGAAGAGAAACGGGCTGGCGCGTCCCTAATTCTAGGGATGCCGTCACAAATATATCTTTGATTCTACAACGAATCATGTAGCTTGATCTCAAGCGGCATTATCATACATCGGAAAGTCTGGGGACGACCTGCGCGTGCGTAGTCGTGATGGGCCGCTTTGTGCTGAATGATTTGGCATGGGGGACACATGGCGCCAAAAGCATCCGCATCAGACGATTCTCGTCTTGAACACTGGGCCTGCGACAAGGCTCAGGAAATCATGCTCCGGGAAGGCTTCCGCCTCATCCGGACCGCCCGCAGCGGCAACAACACCGAACTTCGCGAAACGAGTCTCCTTATGGCCCGCGTCATTGCGGCCTCGCTTGTCGAGGCTTCGGCGGCCCAGAGGGCGCTTCCGGCTGGCGAATAGGGTGCCGCGCAACGTCTGAGCGATCAAACGGAAA
>NZ_JBLZPK010000027.1:136796-164222 GCF_049199905.1 Shinella sp. M27 | reverse complement strand
GGCCTTCGTTTTTAGACTTGGCTTTCGTCAAGCGTTACTTGGCGTTCTTTGCCAGCCATTCCTTCATCATGGCAATCTCGCCCTCCTGGGCGGTGATGACATCCTGCGCCAGCTTGCGGATGTCGGCATCCTTGCCATGCTCCAGCTCCACCTTCGCCATGTCGATGGCGCCCTGATGATGGGCGATCATGCCGCGTACGAAATCGACGTCGGCATTGCCGGTGAAGTCGATCGCCATGGCCGCATGCATTTTCGCATTGGCATCGATGAAGGCCTGCGTGGAGGGGCTGCTGTCCTCAGGCGCGTCCATCGTCATGCCTTGATGGGCGGAATGGTCGGCCTCCTGGGCGAGCGCGGGCAGGGTGAGGGCGAGCGAAAGAGCTGCGCCAAGAAACAAGGTCTTTGCGTTCATTATATTTTCCAATTCTGAACAGATTGCGGGAATTTTTCTCGGTCTGTTCAGGACCGGGGAGGCGGATCGAGCGGGCGCTGTTCCAAGCCGGCAAGGGCCGGCGCTATGGCAGGTGTGCGTTCCGAAACGACGAGCAGGCGCCCAGCGGGTTCGATCCGGTCGGCCTCTATCGCGAAACAGGCGGAACAGGCGACGGGGTGGGCCATTGGCTTCGTCTTGCCATGATCGCCGCCGCCGTCCTTGCCGGTCATGTCATGCATGGCATGCACGCCGGCAGGTTGGCCGACACTGAGCGTCGCCGCCATCGCCGGCAGCCAGCCGGAGAAAAGCGCGCCCAGAATGGCGAATAGCAAAAGGAGCTGCCTCATGAAACGAGAGATAGGTGGCCGCCGTGCAAAAGGGAAGGGGTCAGTTCAGCGCTTTCGGCCTTGAGCCCATCCGCATACAGAGCCGCGCTACCGCGAAGGTGCCATGGATCATGCCGCTCGTGCCGTCGACCGTATCTGACTGGCCGAAACAGAAGACGGGGCGATAGAGGCCAGGCCCCGGACGCAGCGTCGTGGAAAAGGTGAAGACGATGGGCGATGTTGCCGCGTCCTCGAGCGCTTGCAGAACCTTGGAAAGGTCCGCGGAATCGTAGAGGCGAATGAGGTCCATGATACCGCAGGGGCTGCTGCATATTCCGTGCAGGCTCGCCGCTTTCGGCCCTAGCCGCACGATGCCGGTTGCGAGTTCCGCACTCCATTCCTCGCATACGAAAGCGCTCTCCAGCTCGCTTGGATTGATGCCGATGATCTCGGCTACAGAGGCGAGGTGGGTGGAATGGGTCTTCGCTTTTAGTGCCATGCGGTTTAGTCCAGAGAGGGACAACCGATGCTCCGGGCATTCGGTCGGCGAGGCGCGGGAATAGGCTATCATGGCCGTCACCTCTGGAAACGTCGCGATTGTGCGTTAGGCGACCTGCGAAACGGCAGTCACAGACGTTTACCTGGGATTAACGGTAGCCGACATCTCAGGCGGCAGGAAGCGGAGTCTCTGGTAGTTTAATCCACTTTCTGGCGTATTCTTGATGCTTGTCACGTCTAAGGGTTGAATTTGCGCGATTTCGTCCTCAGCACTGGCCATGATCTCATTGATCAATTGCGCGCCTATCGCCTGAAGGTTGGTCTGGCTCAGGCCGATATCGCGTGGAAACTTGGCTTCTCGACAGCGACGGTCTCGCGCTGGGAGCGCGGCATGGCTGAGCCCGATCTGCGCGCGACGGGCGCCATCGTCGATTTCCTGCGCCGGGCGGACGCGCAGACCGAGCGGCGCCTGCTCGCCTCCATCCTCGCGTCGGGGGAAAGCCGCAATCTCTGGGAGGGGCGGGATATCCGCTATCTCGGCGGGTCTCAGCAGGAATATCGCGAGAGCCCGGAAATGCGCGCCGTCGTCGGCACCAGCATCCGTCGTTTCCTCACCGGCCATTATCGGGCGTGCATCGAGGATCAGGCGCTTGTCGCCGGTCTCTATGCCCGCGAGGTGGCGAGCGTCGAGATCTATGGCGGCCCCGCTTTGTCGGTGACCTCCATTCCCGAAGGCTATGTTCAGATGAAGCGGCTGTCCTTCCAGTCGGAGATGCGCGGCATCATCCGCGGCGACACCCATTCGATCCTTATTCCGAAGGCGCAGGCGCAAACCACCTCGGCCGTCATCGTGCACAGCTGGGATACGCTGTCACGGCGACCGTGAAGGGGCTTTTGCGCCTTGCCGCTGCCCGCCCAATCCGCTAGGAAACCGGCAACGGAAATACAGGAATTTCGGGTATCCCGATGAGCGAAAAGCAGAAAAAACCGCAGAAGCTGAAAGCCCGCCTGCCGCGCGGCTTTGTCGATCGTGACGCGCTGGACATCCGCGCCGTGGGCGAGATGACGGTCAAGATCCGCGAGGTCTATGAGCGCTACGGCTTCGATCCCGTCGAGACCCCGCTCATGGAATATACCGACGCGCTCGGCAAATTCCTGCCCGACAGCGACCGTCCGAACGAGGGCGTCTTCTCCGTTCAGGACGACGACGACCAGTGGATGAGCCTGCGCTACGACCTGACGGCGCCGCTCGCCCGCCATGTCGCGGAGAATTTCAACGAGATCCAGCTGCCCTACCGCACCTATCGCGCGGGTTACGTATTCCGCAACGAGAAGCCCGGTCCCGGCCGCTTCCGCCAGTTCATGCAGTTCGACGCCGACACGGTCGGTGCTGCCGGCGTGCAGGCCGATGCCGAAATGTGCATGATGTTCGCCGATACGATGGAAGCGCTCGGCATTGCCCGCGGCGATTACGTCATTCGCGTCAACAACCGCAAGGTTCTGGACGGCGTGCTGGAAGCGATCGGCCTTGGTGGCGACGACAAGGCGGGCGCGCGCCTCACCGTGCTGCGCGCCATCGACAAGCTCGACAAGTTCGGCCCCGAAGGCGTCAGGCTGCTGCTCGGCGCCGGCCGCAAGGACGAATCCGGCGACTTTACCAAGGGCGCCGGCCTTTCCGACAACCAGATCGAGAAGGTCCTCTTCTTCGTCGGCATCAAGGACTATGCCGAAAGTGCTGCCGACCTCGCCAAGCTGCTCGAAGGCAGCACGCGCGGTGGCGAAGGCGTCGATGAACTGAACCAGATCGGCCACCTCGTCACCTCTGCGGGCTATGGCTCCGACCGCATCAAGATCGACCCCTCCGTCGTGCGCGGCCTCGAATACTACACCGGCCCCGTCTTCGAAGCCGAACTCCAGTTCGCCGTCACCAACGAGAAGGGCGAGAAGGTCGTCTTCGGTTCGGTCGGCGGCGGCGGCCGTTATGACGGTCTCGTCTCGCGCTTCATGGGCCAGCCGGTGCCGGCCACGGGCTTTTCCATCGGCGTCTCGCGCCTGATGACGGCGCTGAAGAACCTCGGCAAGCTCGGGGCTTCCGAGGTTGTCGCGCCCGTTCTCGTCACCGTCATGGACGGCGATATCGAGAGCATGGGCCGCTACCAGCGCTTCACGCAGGAACTGCGCGCCGCCGGCATTCGCGCCGAGATGTACCAGGGCAACTGGAAGAAGTTCGGCAACCAGCTGAAATATGCCGACCGCCGCAACGCCCCCGTCGCCATCATCCAGGGCGGCGACGAGCGCGCCGAGGGCCTCGTGCAGATCAAGGACCTGATCGAGGGCAAGCGCCTCTCCGGCGAGATCGAGGACAACACGACGTGGCGCGAAGCCCGCGTGGCGCAGGTCTCCGTGCCGGAAGCCGAGCTGGTCGCCAAGGTGCGCGAAATCCTCGCCGCGCAGGCTGAAGACCGGGCACGGGCCGGCTGAGATGCCTCTCGTCAACCTCCCCGCGTTCGCGCCCGATCTGATCGCCGATCTTGAAAAGCTCGGCACGGAGCGCGTCGATACGCCGGTCATCCAGCCGGCGGAGCCCTTCCTCGACATGGCGGGTGAGGACCTGCGGCGGCGCATCTTCATGACGGAGAGCGAGACGGGCAAGAGCCTGTGCCTGCGCCCCGAATTCACCATCCCCGTCTGCCTGCGCCATATCGAGACCGCGACCGGCACGCCGAAGCGCTATGCCTATCTCGGCGAAGTCTTCCGCCAGCGCCGCGAGGGCTCGAACGAGTTCTATCAGGCCGGCATCGAAGACCTTGGCGAGCCCGATGTCGCCCGCGCCGATGCGCGCGCCGTGCGCGATGCGCTGGCCGTGCTGAAGAACCGCCTGCCGGGTCGCAAACTCTCCGTCATGCTCGGCGACCAGTCGGTCTTCGAAGCGGTCGTCGCCGCCTGCGGCCTGCCGGCCGGCTGGCAGAAGCGGCTGGTGCATGCCTTCGGTAATCAGGCGCAGCTGCAGAAGCTGATGGCGGATCTCTCCAATCCCGCCCCATCCGGGACCTTCGGCCCGGAGGTCGAGCGCCTTGCCATTTTCGGCACGCTCGACGACGAGGCACGGCTGATCGCCCATATCGACGAGACGATGGAAGCGACCGGCTATTCCACCAATGCCAGCCGAAGCCCGGCCGATATCGCGCGGCGCCTGCGCGAGAAGATGGAACTCGCCAACACCCGCCTTGATGGCCGCACTCTGGCGCTGCTCAAGGAGTTCCTCGCGCTGGAACTGAGCCTGGCCGATGCCCCCAGGGCGCTCGCCGCCTTCGCGGACAAGGCCGGCCTGTCGCTCGGCGAAGCGCTCTTCCGTTTCGAAAGCCGCGTCGCGGCGCTTCGCGAAACCGGCGTCGATCCGGCTGACATCACCTACCGTGCGGCCTTCGGCCGTCCGCTCGATTATTATACCGGCCTCGTGTTCGAGATCGCGCCGGAGGGTGACGCGCTGGTACTCGCCGGCGGCGGCCGCTTCGACCGGCTGCTGACGCTGCTCGGCGCCAGGGAGCGCATTCCGGCCGTCGGCTTCTCGCTCTGGCTCGACCGCATCGCAAGCGTCAAGGGGCAAGCCGCATGACCATCACCATCGGCCTGCCCTCCAAAGGGCGCATGAAGGAAGACAGTTCCGCCGTGCTCGCCCGCGCCGGCTTTCCCGTCACCGCCGTCGGCAATGACCGCTCCTATCGCGGCCGTGTCGAAGGCCGCGACGATATCGAGATCGCCTTCCTCTCTGCCTCCGAAATCTCGCGCGAGATCGCCAACGGCACCGTCGATTTCGGCGTGACGGGTGAAGACCTCGTGCGCGAGGGGCTGGCGGAAGCCGATGCCCGCGTCGAATTCTGCGCCCGGCTCGGCTTCGGCCATGCCGATGTTGTCGTCGCCGTGCCGGAAATCTGGCTCGACGTCGACACGATGGCCGATCTCGGCGACGTCGCCGCCGATTTCCGCGCCCGCCACGGCCGCCGCCTGACCATCGCCACCAAATACTGGCGGCTGACCCAGCAGTTCTTCTCCGGCAACCACGGCATCCAGCTTTACCGCATCGTCGAAAGCCTCGGCGCCACCGAGGGTGCGCCGGCTTCGGGGTCGGCCGATATCATCGTCGACATCACCTCGACAGGCTCGACACTGGTCGCCAACCACCTGAAGATCCTGTCCGATGGCGTGATCCTGAAATCGGAAGCCTGCCTCGTTCGCGCCCGCAAGGCCGAACATGCCGGCGATCCGGTCGTGGCCGAGATCATCGAAGCGGTGCGCGGCGCGCTCTGAGGCGCGCCCTTCCAGCGCGGAAAATTTTCTCCCGTACCTGACATCGTCAGATGTTGCGCCCTATCTGTGGGGTCCTGCACCGAGGAGTTTTCATGTCCGATCTGTCGTCCTTCCCCATCACCAAGAAATGGCCCGCCAAGAACCCCGATATCATCCAGCTCTATTCGCTGCCGACGCCGAACGGCGTGAAGGTGGCGATCGCGCTGGAAGAGCTCGGCCTTGCCTATGAGCCGCATCGCATCGAGTTCGGGCCTGATGGCGTGAAGTCGCCGGCGTTCATTTCGCTCAATCCGAACGGCCGCATTCCGGCGATCATCGATCCCAATGGTCCGGGCGGCAAGCCGATCGGCCTCTTCGAATCGGGCGCGATCCTCGTCTATCTCGCGGAAAAGACCGGCAAGCTGATCCCGGCCGATGCCGCCGGGCGTTATGAGACGCTGGCCTGGGTGATGTTCCAGATGAGCGGCATCGGGCCGATGTTCGGCCAGTTCGGTCACTTCCACAAGTTTGCCGCCGACAAGGTCGCCAACAATCCCTATCCCGCCGAGCGTTACCGCGAGGAATCACGACGCCTGCTCTCCATTCTGGAAGAGCGGCTGAAAGATCGTGAGTGGATCATGGGCGACGAATACACCATCGCCGACATCACGACCTTCCCGTGGATCCGCGGTGCCGACATCTTCTATGGCGGCCGCGAAGCGCTGGGTTATGCCGATTTCCCGGCCGTCATGGCCTGGCTGGAGCGCTGCGTCGCCCGTCCGGCGAGCCAGAAGGGCCTCGAAATCCCCGCCAAGGCCTGACGCAAACGAAAAATCCGGCGGCGGCGGCCATGTTGACGCCGCCCGCCGACGCGGGCTACGTCTGGGAAAACAGGCAAGGGACGGAATATCGTGACGGGAAGACTGGTTGTTGTGGGCGGTGGTCAGGCCGCATTCGCCCTCGTTGCCAAATTGCGTGCGCTGAAGGACGAGCGGCCGATCACCATCATCGCCGCCGAAGCGAGCCACCCCTACCAACGACCGCCGCTCTCGAAGAAGTACCTGCTCGGCGAGGCCGATCTTTCCCGCCTGATGTTCCGCCCGGAAAACTGGTATCCCGACAACAATATCGACATCCGCCTCTCCACCGAGGTGACGGCGATTGACCGTGACGCCAAGACCGTGACGCTCAGCGACGGTTCGACGCTGCATTACCAGTTCCTGGCACTGGCGACTGGCGCGACGCCGCGCCGTCTGCCGGCCGAGATCGGCGGCGACCTCGATGGCGTCTTCACCGTCCGCGATTACCGCGATGCCGACCGGCTTGGCCTGGAAATGCAGGAGGGCCGTCGGGCGCTGGTTATCGGCGGCGGTTATATAGGTCTTGAGGCGGCGGCTGTCGCGCGGGGCAGGGGGCTTCATGTTACCGTCATCGAAATGGCCGACCGCATCCTCGCCCGCGTCGCCTCGCCGGCAACCGCGACGATCCTCAAGGCCATCCACAATGCCCGCGGCGTCGATGTGCGCGAAAAGACCGGCCTCGTGCGCCTGCTCGGCGAAAACGGCCGCGTCACCGGCGCGGAACTGACGGATGGTTTCGTGCTGCCCGTCGATGTCGTCATCGCCGGCATCGGCGTCACGGCCAATGACCAGCTTGCCCGCGCTGCCGGCCTTGAGGTCACCAACGGCATTGTCGTCGATGTCCATGCCCGCACCTCCGATCCCGCGATCTTCGCCATGGGCGACTGCGCCGTGCTGCCTTTCGAGGGTAATCGCGTGCGGCTCGAATCCGTGCAGAACGCCGTGGACCAGGGCGAGGCTGCCGCCGCCGTTATCGCCGGCGGGGATGCGCCCTATGAGCCTAAGCCGTGGTTCTGGTCGGACCAGTATGATGTGAAGCTGCAGATCGCCGGCTTCTGTATGGGCTTCGACGATACGTTCGTTCGTCCCGGCCAGCGCGAGGGCGCCGTCTCGGTCTGGTATTTCCGGGATGGTAAACTGATTGCGGTCGATGCGGTCAACGATGCCAAGGCCTATGTGGTCGGCAAGAAGCTGATCGAGATGGGCCGCACGCCGGAGCGGGCGGCGCTGGAAGATCCGGCGACGGACCTCAAAGCGCTGACGCTTTAGGGTTTTCGCCGCTGAGGTGTGGTGCGAGACTGTTACATACTAAAACAGTTGCATCGTTTTGATATTCGTTAAGTATGATAATAGGCAGGCCCGTCGGACGCCGCCCGATACTTTCTGAATTCACTCATTTTTTAGTCTTCTCCGGCTGAGTGGGCGTCATAGCAGCTCCCACCCGGTGAAATCCTCCATGCTCCGTATCCTGACCTGCCTGACCGTCGAGCACGACCTGCGGCTCGTGCTCCTTGCGGCGCTGATCTGCTTCCTCTCCTGCTATGTTGCGGTGACGTTGACGCAGCGGGCGCTGGTGGCCGAGGGCACGGCGCGCACTCTCTGGCTGGGCGCGGCCGGCACGTCGAGCGGCTTCGGCATCTGGGCGACGCATTTCATCGCCATGCTCGCCTATGACCCCGGCGTCGCCATGGGCTTCGACATGGAGCTGACTCTGCTCTCGCTCGGCGTCGCCATCGTCGTTACCACGATGGGGCTTGCCATTGCCACCTATGTCAGCGGCCGTAGCGCCGTGACTGCCGGCGGCCTGCTGCTCGCGGCCGGCATCAGCTCCATGCATTATATCGGCATGTCCGCTGTGGAACTGCCGGGCGTGTTCACCTGGGATAGGACCTATGTTGTGGCCTCGCTCGCCTGCGCCGGGCTGTTCGGCGTGCTGGCGCTGATGTTCTGCATGCGCCCGCAGCAGAGTGTGCGTGACCGCGCGGCGGCGACCGGCCTGATGGCGCTTGGCGTGGTCTCGCTGCATTTTACAGCCATGGCGGCCGTTCGTGTCGAACCGGGCCTGATGCCGGTCAGCAATGACACGATGCTGTCGACGAGCCTCATGGTGCCGCTCATCGCGGTTGTCGCCTTCTCGCTGCTCTTCACCGGCCTGACGGCCGCCGTCTTCGCCCGCCAGGCGGAACTTGCGGCGAATGAAAGCACACGCCAGTTCGCCATGCTCGTGCAGGGCGTCAAGGACTATGCCATCTACATGCTCGATCCCGCCGGCCGCGTCGCCAACTGGAACGAGGGGGCCGAGCGCAACAAGGGCTACAAGGCGCACGAGATCGTGGGTCGGCATTTTTCGCAGTTCTACAGTGCGGAGGACCTCGCCAATGGCTTGCCGGACCGGGCGTTGCGCACCGCACGTGAGGAAGGCAAATACGAAAGCGAGGGCTGGCGTTACCGCAAGGACGGTTCGCGTTTCTGGGCCCATGTCGTGCTTGATCCCATCTATGATGCCGGTGGTGCGCTGATCGGCTATGCCAAGATCACCAAGGATGTGACGAAGGAGAAGGCCGCTGCCGACCGGCTGGCCGACGTCACCAAGAACCTCGACCTGGCGCTGGAAAACATGTCACAGGGTCTCTGCCTGTTCGACAAGGACGAACGCCTGCTGATCGCCAACAAGCGCTACAGCGAAATCTTCGGCTTCCCGGAAGGCCGCATCCAGCCGGGCATGACGCTGCGCGAGATCGTCGACCAGGGCGTCGCCGACGTCTATGCCGATCCGGAAATCTGGAAGCCGCGGGCGCGCGACATGTATGCGCGCCGCCGCGCTGCCATCCAGGCGAACGACGGCGGCGTGCTCATTGAGAAACTGTCGAACGGCGTTTCCGTGCAGCTGCGCTACCGCACGCTGCCGGATGGCGCCTGGGTTGCGACCTATGAGGACATATCCGAACGCCTGCGCTCCGAGGAGCAGATCTCCTTCCTCGCCCGCCATGACGGCCTGACCGGCCTGCCCAATCGGGCAAGCTTCAACGCCAGTCTGGAGGCCGATCTCTTCTCCGCCCGCCGCTCCGGCGGCCTCGTTGCGGCCATCGGTATCGATCTCGACAAGTTCAAGGAAATCAACGACACGCGCGGCCATGCTGCGGGCGACGAGGTTCTGACCACGCTCGCAAAGCGCATGCAGGCCTGCCTTGAGGCCGACGAGACCGTCGCGCGCTTCGGCGGCGACGAATTCGCGGCCGCCAAGCGCTTCGAGGACATGGCGGATCTCACCGATTTCATCCAGCGCCTCGAAACCTGCCTCAACGACGAAATCCGCATCGACGGCTATGACATCAAGCCGGGTGCGAGCCTCGGCGTCGCCATCTATCCGCAGGATGCCGATAATGTCGAAGCACTGCTCAACAATGCCGATCTCGCCATGTACCGTGCCAAGGATGCGCTGACCGAAACGGTCTGCTTCTACGAGGTCTCGATGGACGAGGCCGCCCGCAGCCGCCGCCTGATTGCAAACGATCTCTGGCAGGCCGTCGAGCGCAAGGAATTGCAGCTGCACTATCAGGTGCAGAAGGCCGTCACGTCGGGCGAGACCATCGGCTACGAGGTGCTGTTGCGCTGGCATCATCCGGTGCGCGGCACGATCCCGCCGTCAGAATTTATCCCGGTTGCCGAAGAGTGCGGCGCCATCCTGCCGATCGGCGAATGGGTGCTGCGCGAAGCCTGCCGCGAGGCCGCGACCTGGGGCAACGACTACAAGATTGCCGTCAACCTTTCACCCGTGCAGCTCGGCAATGCCGATGTCGCCGATCTCGTGCACCGCGTGCTTTTGGAGACCGGCCTCAGCCCGCGCCGGCTGGAGCTCGAAATCACGGAATCGACGATCATCGGCGACAAGGAGCGCGCGCTCAACACGCTGCGCCGCATCAAGGCCTTCGGCGTCACGATCGCCATCGACGATTTCGGCACGGGCTATTCCTCGCTCGAAACGCTGCGCGCCTTCCCCTTCGACAAGATCAAGCTCGATCGCAGCTTCATGAGCGAGGTGGAGGCAAGCCCCGAGGCGAAAGCCATCATCCGCGCCATCCTGGCGCTTGGCCAGTCGCTGCGCGTGCCGGTTCTGGCGGAAGGCGTGGAGACGCGCAGCCAGCTCGACATCCTTCTCGACGAAGGCTGCGACGAGGCGCAGGGCTATTTCCTGGGACGTCCGGTGCCGGTGGAACGCATCCGCATCGACACGGAGAAGAGCGAAGCGGCGTAACGCCGCTTCCTACTGCCGCTTGAAGCGCCGCCCGACCAGATCGATCTGGAAGCGCGGGAAGATGAAGACGCCGATGATCGTACCGGCGTATTTCTCCTCAAGCCCCGTCGATTCCCCGACGCAGAACACCGGCTGGCGCGGCGCGCCGTCGAGATGGATCGTCGTGGAGAAGCAGAAGGACGAGGAGGAGGCCGCCGCCTGCTCGAAGAGCTCCAGCACGCGAGTGCGGTCGAGCGGCTCGTAGCAGCGGATGAGATTGAGCAGCCCGCAGGTGCGCTGCGTCAGGCCGTGCGCCTGCGTCGCCTTATCGCCAAGCGTGAACAGGCCGTTGGAAAGGTCGCCGGTCCAGCGCTCCGTCACACAGTATTGCGTCAACAGCTCGTTGTCCGTCTCGTCGAACTCCATCGAGCCCGGCAGAAATGGCGACGAGAGATCAGTCTTGATTATCTTGAACACCTACGACCTCAGGCAGTTGCTCGAATTTGACCGACACGTCGCGGCTTGCAGGCACGCAACATGCTAAAAAGCAGTGCCGGCTGACCTCCTCGAAGTCTGCCGCCCCCACTTTCTCATGAACTGAACTGCATCCGGCTCCGTCTGTGCATGCGGGTCGGACGTACGCGAGAAAACCACCGCTGCCTCTCCATTCAGGTCGTCGGCGGTTTCTATCAAAATCGTTCGGGATATCTGGCTGCACGATAAGCGGCGAAAATGATGCCGTTCCCCAGCGCCTGAACCCCTTGTGAATCTTTAAAGTTCACTTGGAGCGTCTTTATAGTGGGTTTTTTGATACCATCAACGGCTTTTTGATAATTATTGTACAAATGGTCAAAATCTTTTTTCCGGAAACGATACAGGTCCGGCGGCGCAATAAAACAAAAAGGGCGGCCCGAAGACCGCCCTTTCCGTAACTGAACCGGATGGCTCAGATATAAGACCCGAAGGTCTTACATCATGTCCATGCCGCCCATGCCGCCCATGCCGCCAGGCATGCCGCCCGGTGCATCCTTCTTCGGCAATTCGGCGATCATGGCTTCCGTCGTGATCAGCAGCGAAGCAACCGAAGCAGCATTCTGCAGAGCCGTGCGGACAACCTTGACCGGGTCGACGATGCCGAGGGCGATCAGGTCGCCGTATTCGCCGGTCTGGGCGTTGTAGCCGTAGTTGTCTTCGTTCTTCTCGAGGATCTTGCCGACGACGATGGAGGCTTCGTCACCAGCATTGTCCGCGATCTGGCGAACCAGGGCCTGGAGGGCCTTGCGGATGATGTTGATGCCGGCTTCCTGGTCGTCGTTCTCACCCTTGACGGTGATCTTCGTGGACGAACGGAGCAGGGCTACGCCGCCGCCCGGTACGATGCCTTCCTGAACGGCAGCGCGCGTCGCGTTGAGGGCGTCGTCGATGCGGTCCTTCTTTTCCTTGACTTCGACTTCCGTCGAGCCGCCGACGCGGATGACGGCAACGCCGCCAGCGAGCTTGGCAAGACGTTCCTGCAGCTTCTCGCGGTCGTAATCGGAGGTGGTTTCTTCGATCTGGGCCTTGATCTGCGCGACGCGGCCTTCGATTTCAGCCTTCTGGCCGGCACCGTCGACGATCGTCGTGTTTTCCTTGGAGATCGAAACCTTCTTCGAACGGCCGAGCATGTCGAGCGTTACGTTTTCGAGCTTGATGCCGAGGTCTTCGGAGATGACCGTGCCGCCCGTCAGGATGGCGATGTCTTCCAGCATGGCCTTGCGGCGGTCGCCGAAGCCCGGAGCCTTGACGGCAGCGATCTTGAGGCCGCCACGCAGCTTGTTGACGACGAGCGTAGCAAGCGCTTCGCCTTCGACGTCTTCAGCGATGATGACCAGCGGCTTGCCGGTCTGGACGACGGCTTCGAGAACCGGGAGCATCGCCTGGAGGTTCGAGAGCTTCTTCTCGTGCAGGAGAATGAAAGCGTCTTCGAGGTCGGCGACCATCTTTTCCGGGTTGGTCACGAAGTAGGGGCTGAGGTAGCCGCGGTCGAACTGCATGCCTTCGACGACTTCGAGTTCCGTTTCGGCGGTCTTGGCTTCTTCAACCGTGATGACGCCTTCGTTGCCGACCTTCTGCATGGCTTCGGCAATGTCGAGACCGACCTGCTTGTCGCCGTTTGCGGAGATCGTGCCGACCTGGGCGACTTCTTCCGACGTGTTGATCTTCTTGGCCTTGGCCTGGAGATCCTTGACGACTTCGGCAACGGCGAGATCGATGCCGCGCTTCAGGTCCATCGGGTTCATGCCGGCGGCAACGGCCTTGTGGCCTTCGCGAACGATAGCCTGGGCAAGAACGGTAGCGGTCGTCGTGCCGTCGCCGGCGATGTCGTTGGTCTTGGAAGCGACTTCGCGAACGAGCTGGGCGCCCATGTTCTCGAACTTGTCTTCCAGTTCGATTTCCTTGGCGACGGAAACGCCGTCCTTGGTGATGCGCGGAGCGCCGAAGGACTTGTCGATGACGACGTTACGACCCTTCGGGCCGAGCGTTACCTTGACTGCGTCTGCGAGGACGTCGACGCCACGCAGCATCTTTTCGCGCGCGGTGCGGCCGAATTTGACTTCTTTGGCTGCCATTGTGAGAGCTCCTGAATAGGTATCAGCGAATTGCGGAAAGGGTTATCGGCTAATCAGCCGATGACGCCCATGATGTCGGCTTCCTTCATGATCAGAAGGTCTTCGCCGTCGAGCTTGACTTCGGTGCCCGACCACTTGCCGAACAGGACGCGGTCGCCGACCTTGACGTCGAGAGCGACGATTGCGCCCTTGTCGTCACGGGTGCCGGTGCCGACGGCGACGATTTCGCCTTCCTGCGGCTTTTCCTTGGCGGTATCGGGAATGATGATGCCGCCCTTGGTCTTGGCTTCGGACTCAACGCGACGAACGACGACGCGGTCGTGAAGCGGGCGGAAGGTGGTGCTTGCCATTGTCTAATCCCTCGATCGAATGACATTGCGGATCCCGGAATGGACCCGATGATTGATGTTAGCACTCACCGATTAGGAGTGCTAGCGGCCTTGAAGTAGGCGTCGGCGTCTTACGAGTCAAGAACGCCGCTCTCAAATTATTTCGCCTGCCATGGTTACCGCAGCCCGGCAGATGGTGGCGATATCGCATGCCATCAAGTCAACACCGTGAATTTCCGTCTCTTTCCCTGTGGGCAGAGCAAAATTGCGGGAAGAGGCTTGTTTTCTTTGTCCCGCTTTGCAATGTCGGGCTTCGACCTTGAGACGGGACTTCCTGATGGCTGAACGCATCCAATCCTTCCGCGACATCGCCGCGCAATATGACGTGGTGCTCTGCGACGTCTGGGGCGTCCTGCACAATGGTGTGGAGGCGTTCTCCTATGCCACCGAAGCGCTTGCCGAAGCGCGCAAGGCGGGCCTCACCGTCGTGCTCATCACCAATTCCCCACGCCCGCATCCGGGTGTGAAGGTGCAGATCCGCGGTCTCGGCGTCACCGACGATGCCTATGACCGCATCGTCACCTCGGGCGACGTGACCCGCGCGCTGATCGCCGAAGGACCGAAGAAGGTCTATTTCATCGGCGCGGAAAAGGACCTGCCGCTGCTCGATGGCCTCGGCGTCGAAACCGTTGGCATCGACGAGGCCGGCATCGTCGTCTGCGCAGGCTTGCGCGAAGACGAAAAGGAAACGGTCGAGGATTACCGCGAGGAGCTGACGGCGCTTGCGCAGCGCAAGCTGCCCTTCATCTGCGCCAATCCCGATCTCGTCGTCGAGCGTGGCCACAAGCTCATTCCTTGCGCCGGTGCGCTGGCGAAATTCTACGAGGAACTGGGCTGCACGACGCAGATCGCCGGCAAGCCGCATCGTCCGATCTATGAGAAGTCGCTTTCCGAGGCCCGCGATGTGCGCGGCGCCTTCGATCTCAGCCGCGTCATCGCGGTCGGCGACGGCATGCCGACGGACGTACGCGGTGCTGAAGCCTATGGCCTCGACGTGCTCTATATTTCGGGCGGCATTCACGCGCAGCATTATGTGGAAGCCGGCCGCACCGACGAGGCCAAACTCGCAGCCTTCCTCGTCCAGGAAAACACCCACCCGAAATGGTGGATGCCCCGGCTTCAGTGACGGAGACGGTCGTCATGACGGTATTTCACAGGAACGAGACGAAACAGCCGCTGCCCGAGCACCTGCGCGGCGGCGTCATCGCCATCGGCAATTTCGACGGCGTGCACCGCGGCCATCAGGCCGTGTTGCAGCGCGCACTGGAGATCGCCGCCGAGCGCGGCATCCCGGCGCTGGTGCTGACCTTCGAGCCGCATCCGCGCACCGTCTTCCGCCCGGAGACACCCGTCTTCCGCCTGACGCCCGCGCCGCTCAAGGCGCGCCTTCTCGAAGGCATGGGCTTTTCGGCCGTCATCGAATATCCCTTCGACCGTTCCTTCTCCGAAATCTCGGCGCATGACTTCATCCGCACCGTCCTGATGGACTGGCTGCATGCCTCCGAAGTCGTCACGGGTTTCGATTTCCATTTCGGCAAAGGCAGGGAAGGCGGCCCGGCCTTCCTGATGGCCGCCGGCCAGGACAACGGTTTTGGCGTGACGCTGGTCGATGCCTTCCGCGATGAAAACGCCTCGGTCATCTCTTCCAGCTTCATCCGCAAGCTGCTCGGCGAGGGGGCGGTGGTGGAAGCCGACGGTCTGCTCGGCTATCGCTATACGGTCGAGGCAGAGGTCATCGGCGGCCAGCAGCTTGGCCGCACGCTTGGCTATCCCACCGCCAACATGCAGCTGCCGCCGGAAGTGGAGCTGCGCAACGGCATCTACGCCGTGCGCTTCCGCCGTCCCGACGGCAGCCTGCATGACGGTGTGGCCAGCTACGGCCGCCGCCCGACGGTGACATCGAACGGCGCTCCGCTGCTCGAAACCTTCCTGTTCGATTTCGCAGGCGATCTCTACGGCGAAGTCTCCGCCGTCTCCTTCTTCGGCCACCTGCGTGACGAGCTGAAGTTCGACGGGCTCGATGCGCTCGTTGTGCAGATGAAGCGCGACGAGGAGGAGGCGCGGGCGCTGCTCTCTGGCGTCAAGCCGCTCGGGCCTATCGACCAGCGTCTCTGTTTCTGATCGCAAACCGCGTTGGCGTCTTTTCAAAACGCTGAAAAGGCCGTAAGACCGCGCGCATGATGCTCCACCGGCTGACCATCGATCTGCGAATTAGTGGCCCGGCCTTCCGCGCGCTCTGAGCGAGGCCGGAAGGTCCGGGATTTCGGGCGTTTTCGCAACGCCCCCGCCGTCATTGCCGGTGCAGATGACAGATATTCCCCCGCATGCGCGAAAGACGCGCGACGAGACGATAGCCATATCCATGACCGATACACCTGAAAAAGTCGATTATTCGTCCACCCTCTACCTGCCGCAGACGGACTTTCCGATGCGCGCCGGCCTGCCGACGAAGGAGCCGGAAACGGTGGCCCGCTGGCAACAGATGGGTCTCTACAAGAAGCTGCGCGCTTCCGCCGCCGGCCGCGAAAAATTCGTGCTGCACGATGGCCCGCCCTATGCCAATGGCAACATCCATATCGGCCACGCGCTGAACAAGATCCTCAAGGACGTCATCAATCGCTCGTTCCAGATGCGCGGCTATGATGCCAACTACGTGCCCGGCTGGGACTGCCACGGCCTTCCGATCGAATGGAAGATCGAGGAGAAGTACCGCGAGAAGGGCAAGAACAAGGACGAGGTTCCGGTCAACGAATTCCGCAAGGAATGCCGAGACTTCGCCAGCGGCTGGATCAAGATCCAGGCCGACGAGTTCAAGCGCCTCGGCATCGAGGGCGACTTCGACAATCCCTACACGACGATGGCCTTCCACGCCGAAGCTCGCATCGCCGGCGAACTGCTGAAGATCGCCAAGAGCGGCCAGCTCTACCGCGGCTCGAAGCCCGTCATGTGGTCGGTGGTCGAGCGCACGGCGCTCGCCGAAGCCGAAGTCGAATATGCCGATGTCGAGAGCGACATGATCTGGGTGAAATTCCCGATCGTGGAGGGTGCCGCCGATCTCAAGGACAACTACGTCGTCATCTGGACGACCACGCCCTGGACGATCCCCGGCAACCGCGCCATCGCCTTTTCCTCGCGCTATCCCTATGGCCTGTTCGAGGTCGAAAGCGCGCAGAACGACTTTGGCCCGCAGCCCGGCGAAAAGCTGATCTTTGCGACGCGTCTTGCCGATGAGGCGGCCGCGAAGGCCAAGCTCACCTTCAAGTTCGTCCGCGATATCGCCCCGGAAGAACTGGCCGCGCTCACCTGCGCCCACCCGCTCAAGCACCTCGGCTACACCTTCCCGGTCCCGCTTCTCGATGGCGACCACGTTACCGACGATGCCGGTACCGGCTTCGTGCACACCGCGCCCAGCCACGGCCGCGAGGACTTTGACGCCTGGACGTCGAAGGCCCGCGAACTGGAAGCGCGCGGCATCTCCTCGAAGATCCCGTTCCCGGTCGATGATGCCGGCTTCTACACCGCCGATGCCCCCGGCTTCGACGGTGCGCGCGTCATGGACGACAACGGCAAGAAGGGCGATGCCAACGAGCGCGTCATCAAGGCGCTGATCGCGTCCAACACGCTGTTCGCCCGCGGCCGCCTCAAGCACTCCTACCCGCATTCCTGGCGCTCCAAGAAGCCGGTCATCTTCCGCAACACGCCGCAATGGTTCGTCTATATGGACAAGGAACTCGGCGACGGCACCACGCTGCGCTCGCGCTCGCTGTCGGCCATCGACGACACCCGCTTCGTACCTGCCAGCGGCCAGAACCGCCTGCGCGCCATGATCGAGGGACGCCCGGACTGGGTGCTTTCCCGTCAAAGAGCCTGGGGCGTGCCGATCGCCATCTTCGCCGACGAGAACGGCGAGGTCCTGGTCGATGACGCGGTCAACGCCCGCATCCTCGAGGCCTTCGAGAAGGAAGGCGCCGATGCCTGGTTCGCCGAGGGCGCCAAGGAGCGTTTCCTCGGCAACGACCACGACCCGGCCAAGTGGACCCAGGTCAAGGACATCCTCGACGTATGGTTCGATTCGGGTTCGACGCACACCTTCACGCTGGAAGATCGCCCGGACCTGAAATGGCCTGCTGATGTCTATCTGGAAGGCTCCGACCAGCATCGCGGCTGGTTCCACTCGTCGCTGCTCGAAAGCTGCGCGACGCGTGGCCGCGCGCCCTACAATGCCGTCGTCACCCATGGCTTCACCATGGACGAGAAGGGCGAGAAGCAGTCGAAGTCCAAGGGCAACGTCGTCTCGCCGCAGGACGTCATGAAGGAATCGGGCGCCGATATCCTGCGCCTCTGGGTCATGACCACCGACTACTGGGAAGACCAGCGCCTCGGCAAGACGATCATCCAGACCAATATCGACGCCTATCGCAAGCTGCGCAACACGGTGCGCTGGATGCTCGGCACGCTGGCGCACGACACGGGCGAGGAGATCGCCCATGCCGACATGCCGGAGCTGGAAAAGCTCATGCTGCACCGTCTGGCGGAACTGGATGCTGTCGTGCGCGAGGGTTACGACGCCTTCGATTTCAAGAAGATCGCCCGCGCGCTCATCGACTTCTCCAATGTCGAGCTCTCGGCCTTCTACTTCGACGTCCGCAAGGATGCGCTCTATTGCGACGCCCCGTCCTCGCTGAAGCGCCGCGCCTCGCTCTGCGTCATCCGCAAGCTGTTCGAGTGCCTCGTCACCTGGCTCGCTCCGATGCTGCCCTTCACCATGGAAGAGGCCTGGCTGTCGCTGAAGCCCGATGCCGTCTCGGTCCATCTGGAACAGTTCCCGGATGTGCCGGCCGAATGGCGCGACGATGCGCTGGAAGCCAAGTGGGACAAGATCCGCCAGGTTCGCTCGGTCGTGACGGGCGCGCTGGAAATCGAGCGTCGCGAGAAGCGTATCGGTGCCTCGCTGGAGGCCGCTCCGGTCGTCCACATCGCCGATCCGGAGCTTCTGACGGCGCTCGAGGGTCAGGATTTTGCGGAAATCTGCATCACCTCGGCCATCACGCTCGTTTCCGGTGAAGGCCCCGCGGAGGCCTTCCGCCTTGGCGATGTCGCCAAGGTCTCGGTCGAGCCGAAGCTGGCAGAGGGCCGGAAATGCGCCCGTTCCTGGCGCATCACGACGGATGTCGGCTCGGATGCCGACTATCCCGACGTCTCGGCGCGTGACGCCGCGGCGCTGCGCGAAATCGGTTTCCGCCGCGCTGCGTAAGAACCTTCACTCTGTTGACGGCCGGTGATTCCGGCCGCCAACACCAGCGTGTGAATTGCGCTTGCGGTTTTCATCCGCTATTGCTGCCTGAAAATGGTCGGATTGTTCCGCCATGGCACGGCGGTGTATTGCCTGCTCGGGTTTCGGCGTACCGGCTCTGCTGGAAGGGTTTGATGGGAATGATGCGACATATTCGGGTGCATGCCGGACTTCTCGGCCTCATTGGCGTAAGCCTTCTCCTCACCGGTTGCATGGGCCCGACCTATGGCACGAGCAAGTCCTCCGGCGAGCAACTGCTGGACGACCTCGGCAATGCCGTGATGATCCAGACGCCGGATGCCGACCAGGCCAAGAAGATCCGCTACCAGCCGCGCGGCGCGCTCGTCGTGCCGGGCAACAAGGAAGCGCTGGTCACGCCGCAGCAGTCCGTCGCCAGCAAGGACAATGCCGGCTGGATCGAAAGCCCGGAAGACATGCGCGATCGCCTGCGCGCCGAGGCCGACGAGAACAAGGACAACAGCCACTACCGTTCGCCGCTTGCCTCGCAATCGACCACGAACCACAACCTGACGACCGCCCAGCAGACCGCCGCCTATCGTGAAGGCCGCCGCATCCAGCAGGGCGCCTATTCCGACAAGCGCCGTTATCTGAGCGACCCGCCGCTGGATTACCGCCGTATGCCCGAAGAGGCCCAGGCCGATCTGGGCGAACCGGAAAAGGTCAAGGAACGCCGCCGCAAGAAGGAGGCGAAAGCCGCCAAGCAGACGGGTTCGAAGTGGTGGCCGTTCTAAGGCCATGACGTCTTATCGCATTCGTCCTGCGGTCGCGGCCGATGCCGCGATCATCCTGCGTTTCATCCGCGAACTCGCCGACTACGAAAACGCGCTGGCCGAAGTGGCAGCGACGGAAGAAAGCGTGGCCGCCTCGCTGTTCGGCGAAGGCTCGATCAGCCGCGCGGCGATCTGCGAAACCGTCGATGGCGATCCGGCAGGCTCCGCCGTCTGGTTCAAGACCTATTCCACCTGGCAGTCGAAGAACGGTCTTTATCTCGAAGACCTCTATGTCACACCCGCCCATCGCGGCGGCGGCGTCGGCAAGATGCTGCTGCGCCATCTCGCGCGCACCGCCATTGCCGAGGGCTGCGGCCGTTTCGAGTGGAGCGTGCTCGACTGGAACGAGCCGGCGATCCGCGTCTATGACGCGATCGGCGCCGAGCCCCATCCGGAATGGCTGCGCTATCGCCTGTGGGGCGACAAGCTGAAGGCCTTTGCCGAAGGCTGACTAGCGCCGCCCGGCGAAGAAATCCCTGAGAATGTCGGCCGCTTCGGTGCCGCTCAGGCCGGAATAGACATCCGGCGCGTGGTGGCAGGTCGGCTGGGCGAAGAACCGCACGCCGCTTTCCACCGCGCCGCCCTTGGGGTCATCAGCACCATAATAGAGACGGCGGATGCGGGCGAAGGAAATCGCGGCGGCGCAGAGCGTGCAGGGCTCCAGCGTCACGTAGAGATCGGCGCCCGTCAGCCGCTCCTGGCCGAGCTTCCTGGACGCTTCGCGGATGACGGCGACCTCGGCATGGGCGGTCACGTCGTTCTCCGCGCGGGTGCGGTTTCCGGCCTGCGCGACGATCTCGCCGTTCAGCACCAGCACGGCGCCGACGGGCACTTCGCCCCGCTCGCCGGCAGCGCGCGCCTCAGTCAAAGCAGCCTCCATGAAGCGATTTGTCATCAACGGCACGAATTCCTCTTAACCCCGGACGCCTGACCTGATAGGACACGGCAAAACGCAGGCAGCACAAATGACATTCAAAGACAAGCCGAAACGGCCGGGCGACAAGCCCGCGGGCCGCGATTCCAAGCCGCGTGGCGCCGCATCGGCGGCCGCGGGCAAGAAACCTTTTGCAGCCGGCAAGAAGCCGGGGGCAAAACCCTATGGCGAAAAATCCGCTCCGCGCGATGCCAGACCGCCCCGCGCCGCCAAACCTGCGCCGCAGGTTTCGGCCGGTGCCGAACTGGCGCCCGAGCGCATTTCCAAGCTGCTGGCGCGCGCTGGCGTGGCCTCGCGCCGCGATATCGAGCGCATGATCATGGAAGGCCGCGTCAGCGTGAACGGCACGGTGCTGGATACGCCCGTGGTCAACGTGACCTTCGCCGACCGCATCGAAGTGGACGGCATGCCGATCCGCGGCATCGAGCGCACGCGCCTCTGGCTCTACCACAAGCCGGCCGGCCTGGTGACGACCAATGCCGACCCGGAAGGCCGCCCGACCGTCTTCGAAAACCTGCCGGACGACCTGCCGCGCGTCCTGTCCATCGGCCGCCTCGACATCAATACCGAAGGCCTGCTGCTGCTGACCAATGACGGCGGTCTCGCCCGCATGCTCGAACTGCCGACGACCGGCTGGCTGCGCCGCTACCGCGTGCGCGCCCACGGCAAGATCGAGCAGGCCGATCTCGACAAGCTGAAGGAAGGCATCGCCGTCGACGGCGTGCTCTACGGCGCGATCGAGGCGACGCTTGACAAGGCGCAGGGGTCCAATGTCTGGATCACCATGGGTCTGCGCGAAGGCAAGAACCGCGAGATCAAGAACGTGCTCGGCGCGCTCGGCCTCGACGTGAACCGCCTGATCCGCATCTCCTACGGCCCGTTCCAGCTCGGCGAGCTGCCCGAGGGCCATGCCCAGGAGGTGCGCGGCCGCACGCTGCGCGACCAGCTCGGCCCCCGCCTTATCGAGGAAGCCAAGGCGAATTTCGACGCGCCGCTCTTCGACCACAAGGGTGGCGAAGAGGAGGAAGCACCGGCCCGGAAGACCCGCGAGACGGCCGCACGTCCGGCCCGTGACGAAAAGCCCGGCGACCGCCGCGAGCAGGCGCGTGCCCGTCTCGACACCAAGCGCGACGACCGTTTCGGCGATAAGCCCCGTGGCGACAGGCCGCGTGGTGACAAGCCGCGCGATGGCGGGCGTGACCGTGGTTTTGGCGACAAGCCGCGCGGTGACCGCGATTTCCGCGATCGCGACGACAACAACCGTTTCGATGCCAAGCCGAAGCACGAGCCAGCGGCGCGTGCCCGCAAGTCCAATGTCTGGATGGCACCCGGTGCGCGTCCGGTCGCCGAAAAGAAGGCGGAGGCCGAGGAGGGCGTGAAGCGCGAGCCGCGCGACCGTCCCGAAGGCGCGCCGAAGACCAAGCGTTATGGCCGTACAGCCGATGGCGCTCCGACCCGTTCGGCTAAGAAATTCGACCCCGACCGCAAGGGGCCGGCCCGTGGCCGCCCCGGCAGCGACAAGGTCGAGAAGCCGCGCATCCTGAAGACCCGCGACGAGGATGGCGAATGGATCCGCGCCAGCGAGACGGAAGGCCGTGACGAAGGTCGCGGCGGCTTCGGCCGCCCGCGCTCCGGCGCCGGCGACGACCGTGCGCCCCGCGGTTTCGGCGACCGTCCGCCGCGTGGTGATCGTCCCTTCGGTGATCGCAAACCGCGTGGCGATGGCGAACGTTCCTTCGGGGACCGCAAGCCGCGCGCAGACGGTGAGCGTTCGTTTGGCGACCGCAAGCCGCGTGCAGAAGGCGAACGTTCGTTCGGAGATCGCAAGCCCCGCGCCGAGGGGGAACGTTCCTTCGGGGATCGTCCGCCACGTCGCGATGGTGGCAAGCCATTTGGCGGAAAACCGGGTGGCGGCAAGCCCGGCGGTGGAAAATCCTTTGGCGGCAAGCCGGGCGGACGTCCCGCCGGTGGCAAGCCGGCCGGTGGCCGCCCGCGCGGCAAGGGAAAGTAAACGAGCGTGCGGATCGTCGGCGGAGAGTTTCGCGGCCGTTCGCTCGCGACGCCGAAGTCGGATGATATCCGTCCGACGACAGACCGCACGCGCGAAAGCCTGTTCAACATCCTGAACCATGCCTATCCGGAGGCACTCGACGGCACGCGTGTGCTCGATCTCTTCGCAGGCACCGGCGCCGTCGGCCTCGAGGCGCTGTCGCGCGGCGCCCGCGCGGCACTCTTCATCGAGCAGGGCGTCGAGGGTAGGGGGCTCTTGCATTCCAATATCGAAAGCCTCGGCGTGATCGGCCGCGCCAAGATTTTCCGCCGCGATGCCACGGCGCTCGGCACCGTCGGAACGGTGGAGCCGTTCGATTTTCTCTTTGCCGACCCGCCCTATGCCAAGGGGCTGGGCGAAAAGGCGCTGGATGCGGCGGCGCGCGGTGGCTGGCTCGTCGATGGCGCCCTTGCGATCCTTGAAGAGCGCGCCGATATTCAGCCCGCCGCCGTCGATGGTTTCGACCATCTGGAAGTCAGGACCTTCGGCGACACGCGCATGCATTTCTACCGCTACCGCTCCGGCTGATCTGCCTTTGAGGAGACTTGAGCGATGACCGATGCCCTCGTTTCCCTTCCTATCTCTCAAAGCAACGGCCCGACGGTTGCCATCGCCCTTGGCGGCGGCGGCGCGCGCGGGCTTGCCCATATCCATGTCATCGAGGTTCTGGACGAGCTCGGCATCCGCCCGGTGCTGATTGCGGGTGCCTCCATCGGCGCCATTATGGGGGCTGCTATGGCGGCGGGCATGACAGGCCGCGAGATCCGCGAACACACGTTGGCGACCATCGGCCGGCCCGGCCAGATCATGAACCGTCTCTGGAGCTTGCGCCCGTCAGGCTTGTCGGAAATGGTCTCCGGCGGTTTTCGCATGGGCCAGTTCAATCTGGAGCGCGTCCTGAAAGCCTTCCTGCCGGATCGCCTGCCGCAGACATTTGAAGAGCTGCCGATCCCCTTGAAGGTCATCGCCGCGGATTATTACGCCCAGTGCGAATGCGTGCTGGAGAGCGGCCCGCTCCTGCCGGCCGTGGCGGCCTCCGCGGCCTTGCCCGCCATCTTCCGTCCTGTTGTCATCGGCGGGCGGGTGATGATCGATGGCGGCCTGTGGAACCCGGTGCCTTTCGATCACCTCGCCGGCAAGGCGGATATCACAATCGGCGTCGACGTGGTCGGCCAGCCGCCGGCCGGCACGGCGGAGGTGCCCGGCAGCATCGACAGCCTCTACGGCGCCACCCAACTCACCATGCGCTCCATCGTGACGCTGAAACTGGAGAAGGGTGCCCCCGATATCTTCCTGCGCCCCGATGTCGGCCGCTTCCGCGTGATGGATTTCGCCAAGGCCGCGGAGGTGCTGGCGGCCTCGGCGGGCATTCGCGCTGAGCTGAAGCGGGCGCTGATCGAAAAGTTGTCCGCGCTCGCTTAGGCGCTCTCCTCCTCGTCGATCTCCGCCTGCGTCTTCTTCTTCGGCTTCACCAGCGGCTCCGGCTTGACCGGTTTCGAATGCAGCATATGCCGCCCCGCTGAAATCCCCTCGGCGGCCTGCAATTCCAGCCGGGCCACGTCGCGGCGGCGGATGTCGTCGCTGATGGCGCGTGCGTCGTCCGGTTCTACGCCGAGTTCTTCCAAGGTTTCCTTGCCGAAGACGAGGGCGGATTCGAAGGTTTCGCGCACGTCGTGCTGCACGCCGCGGGCGCGCAGCGAAAGCGTATGGATCCGGTCGTAGGAGCGGGCGAAGACGGTGGCGTTGGGATATTCCGACTGCACGAGATCGACGATGTGGTCGGTCGTCGCCTTGCCCTGCGTGCAGATTGCGACGATCTTAGCGCGCTCGATGCCGGCGGCGCGCAGCACGTCCTTGCGGGTGCCGTCGCCGAAATAGATGCGGAAGCCGAAATTCGCCGCCTGGCGCACGCGGTCCGTCGAATGGTCGATGACCGTCACCTCGCGCCCGCCGGCCAGAAGGATCTGCGCGGCGATCTGGCCGAAGCGTGAAAAGCCGATCATCAGCACATCGGCGCCGGCGCCCTCGAAATCCTCCTCGATCTCTTCCTCCAGATCCTCGACCAGCAGGAAGCGGGAGAGTGCTGCGGCAATCGGCGTCAGCGCCATGGAGATGGTGACGACGGCAATCAGCAACGAGGCGAGGCCGGCGGAGAAGATGCCGGCGGCAGACGCCGCGCTGAACAGCACGAAACCGAATTCACCGCCCTGCGGCAACACGAGCGCGATGCGCACCGCATCATTGTGCGACGAGCCGGTGAAGCGGCAGAGGCCGTAGATGACGAGGCTCTTCACCAGCATCAGTGCCGGTGTGGCGACCAAGATGAGCAGCCAGCGGTCGAAGATCACCTCGAGATGCAGCGAAAGCCCGACGGCCATGAAGAACAGGCCGAGCAGGATACCGCGGAAGGGCTCCACATCCGCCTGAAGCTCGTGGCGATACGAGGAATCGGCCAGCAGCACGCCGGCGAGGAACGCGCCCATGGCCATGGAGAGCCCGGCCATCTGCAAAAGCATGGCGGCGGCGAGCACGACGAAGAGGGCGGCGGCGATCATCGCCTCGCGCGCGCCGGTGCGGGCGATGATCTGGAACAGCGGGTTCAAGAGATAGCGGCCTGCGGCGAGAAGCGCGGCAATGGCCGCAAGCGCTACGACGAAATCCTGAAAGGCGCTCGTCGTATCCTCCGGCGCCTGTTCGGCGAGAAGCGGGATCAGCGCCAAGAGCGGCACGATAGCGAGGTCCTGAAGCAGCAGCATCGAAAAGGCGCGCTGGCCGTAGCGCGTGTTGGTGTCACCGCGCTCGTCGAGGATCTGCATGGCAAAGGCGGTTGAGGAGAGCGCTAGGCCGAAGCCGATGATCAGCGCGCCATCCCACTGTTCGATGCCGGTCACGAGCGTCAGGCCGGCGAGGATAAGGCCCGTGACGATGACCTGCGCCGCGCCGAGCCCGAAGATATCGTGGCGCATCGCCCAGAGGCGGGACGGCTTCAGTTCCAGACCGATGAGGAAAAGCAGGAAGACGACGCCGAGTTCGGCGACCCCCAAAAGCTCCTCGCCGTCGCGGATCTGGTGCAGGATCGGGCCGATCACCACGCCGGCTGCGAGATAGCCGAGAATGGTGCCGAGCCCGAGCCGTTTGAAGATCGGGGCGGCGAGCAGGGCACCCCCGAGCATCAGGAGGACCTCGTTGTAGGGGCTGTGGGTATAGGCCATGCGGCAGGGCTTTCTCAGGAAGGGGCACTCGTCGAGGGCAAAAAAGAACGCTCGCCCTTGATGCCTGTGCCAGCGCACAATAAATGGGGCATCAAAGAAAGGCCAAGTCATGTCACAGACGATCGATTCCGCAAGCCTTCTCGCGCGCGCCGGTGAACTTATCGACCGCGCCATCCAGGCGGGGGCGGATGCGGCCGATGCCGTCGTGGTCCGCGGGCGCTCCTCCTCGGTCAGCGTGCGGCTCGGCAAGGTCGAGGGCACTGAGGCCTCCGAGAGCGACGATTTTTCGTTGCGCGTCTTCGTCGGCAAGCGCGTCGCCAGCGTCTCGGCCAATCCCGGCTTCGACCTCAAGGTGCTCGCCGAGCGCGCCGTCGCCATGGCCAAGGCCTCGCCGGAAGACCCCTATGCGACGCTCGCCGCCGAAAGCGATCTGGCGAAGGACTGGCCGGACCTCGACCTCTACGATCCGACCGAAGTTTCCGCCGAGCAGCTGAGCGAAGCGGCGCTTGCCGCCGAGGCGGCAGCGCTCGCCGTCTCCGGCATCACCAATTCCGGCGGGGCCGGCGCGTCCGCCGGCATGGGCGGGCTGGTGCTCGCCACCTCGCACGGTTTTTCCGGCGCCTACAGCGCCAGCCGCTTCGGCCGCTCCGTCAGCGTCATTGCCGGCGAGGGCACGAAGATGGAGCGCGACTACGACTTCGATTCGACCCTCTACTTCGCCGAGTTGCGCGATGCAGGCGAGATCGGCCGCGAGGCGGCCGCGCGTGCGGTTCGCCGCATCAACCCGCGCCAGGTGCCGACGGCGAAGAACGTCACGGTCGTCTATGATCCGCGCGTGGCGCGCGGCATTGCCGGCCATATTGCCGGCGCCATCAACGGTGCCTCCGTCGCCCGCAAGACCAGCTTCCTGCGCGACCACATGGGCCAGCAGGTGCTGAAGGCGGGCCTTTCCGTCACCGACGATCCGCTGATCGTGCGCGGCTCCTCCTCGCGGCCTTTCGATGGCGAGGGCATCACCGGAAAACGCCTCGCGATGATCGAGGACGGCGTGCTGCAGCACTGGTTCCTTTCCACCTCCACCGCCAATGAACTCGGCCTCAAGACGAATGGCCGCGGCGTGCGCGGCGGCACCTCGGTCAGCCCCGCCTCGACCAATCTCGCGCTGGAGCCGGGCGATATTTCGCCGGAAGACCTCATCCGCTCCGTCGGCAACGGCTTCTATATCACCGAGCTGATCGGCCAAGGCGTCAACATGGTGACGGGCGAATATAGCCGCGGCGCCTCCGGTTACTGGATCGAGAACGGCGAGCTGACCTTCGCCGTCTCGGAAGTGACGATCGCCTCAAACCTCACCGACATGTTCCTGCGCATCACGCCGGCCAACGATATCGACCGTTCGTTCGGCGTCGCTGCGCCGACGCTGGCGATCGAAGGCATGACGCTGGCCGGGACGTGAGACCATGGCCGACGCCGCCACATGGACTGCCGATCTTGACCTCCTCGTCGGGGC
>NZ_JBLZPK010000027.1:132696-136711 GCF_049199905.1 Shinella sp. M27 | reverse complement strand
GGTTTGGTGGAAGAACGGCGGCCGCTCGCCGGTGAGTGCCGCCGATTTCGCCGCCAACGATATCCTCAAGAAGGAACTGCTCTCCGCCCGGCCGAACTATGGCTGGCTTTCGGAAGAGACCGACGACGATGCCAACAGGCTCGGTTGCGAGACGGTCTTCGTCATCGACCCGATCGACGGCACCCGCGCCTTCATCGCCGGCAAGGACATCTGGTGCGTCAGCGCCGCCGTCGTCCACAAGGGGCGTCCCGTTGCAGGCGTGCTTTTTGCGCCGTCGCTTGACGAGGTCTTCACGGCGGCCGAGCATGGCCCGGCGCTGAAGAACGGCAAACCCATCGCCGCCACCGAGCCAGACACCGCCCGCCCGACGCGGGTCGCAGCACCCGAAGACATGGCGCACGACATTCAAAACCGCATGGACGGCGGCGTGCACCGCATCTCGCATGTGCCGTCGCTCGCCTACCGTCTTGCCATGGTGGCGGACGGGCGGATCGACGCGACATTGGTGAAGCGCAATGCGCATGACTGGGATCTGGCGGCGGCCGATCTCATCCTGGCGCGGGCCGGCGGCGGGCTCGTGACGCTCGATGGCGCCCCGCTTTCCTATAACCGGCCGACCGTCAGCCACGAGACGCTGTGCGCGTCCGGTTTGTCCCGGCTTTCCGGGCTTGTCGAGGCCTCCCGGCACCTTGCCGGCCATTGACCTTTGGCCCGGAATACCGCAAACCGTCTGCCGAAATCGGCACAATGAGCACGGCCAGAAAAAGGGGAAACCGGTTTTCCGTCCGGACGTGCGCAAGAACAAAATGAGAGAAACATGACCGACTCCAAAGAACCCAAACAGCTTCTTCATCTCGTTTTTGGCGGCGAGCTGACGACCCTGACGGACATGCAGTTCCGCGATCTCGACAAGCTCGATATCGTCGGCATCTTCCCCGACTATGCCAGCGCACTCGCCGCCTGGAAGTCGAAGGCGCAGCAGACCGTCGACAACGCGCATATGCGCTATTTCATCGTGCATATGCACCGCCTGCTGGACCCGCAGCAGGGCTGAGACGCGTTTTCGCCATTGTTCCGCGCGATGTGCGGTCGCGCTGAACCGAGGAGCCTGACCTCCATGAACCCGAACACCCCGAAAGCCGCAGCCATGGTGCTCACCCGATGAGCAGACGGCTCGCCCGCGCAGCACTCTCGCTTTACCGCTGGGGCGGCGTCGCGCTCTATCCGATCGTAGGCCCCTACCTTGCCTACCGCATCGCCAAGGGCAAGGAAGAGCGGTCGCGCCGTCGCGAGCGTTACGGCTTCGGCAGCGTTCCGCGACCCTCGGGGCCGCTCGTCTGGTTCCATGCGGCCAGTGTGGGTGAAACACTCGCCATCGTGCCGCTGGTCAAGGAAGTGCGCCGCCGCGGCATAGCGGTACTGCTCACCACGGGCACGATCACCTCGGCGAAGGTGGTCAAGGAACGGCTCGGCAGCGACGTCATCCACCAATATGTGCCGCTCGACATGAAGCCGGCGATCAGCCGCTTCCTCGAATACTGGCATCCGGATCTCGCCATCATGGCGGAGTCGGAAATCTGGCCGACGACCATTCTGGAGCTCGGCACGCGCCACATTCCGCAGGTGCTGGTCAATGGCCGCATTTCGGATCGCTCCTTCCCGCGCTGGAAACGACGCATGTCGATCGCCGATGCGATCTTCGAGAACTTTGCGCTCGTCATCGCCCAGTCGGAAACCGATGCGGAGCGTTTTCGCACGCTCGGTGCGCTGCCGGTCCTGGTATCGGGCAATCTGAAGGTCGATACGGATGCGCCGCCGGCCGATCCCGCGGTGCTGAAATCCTATCGCGACCAGATCAAGGGCCGGCCCACTTGGGCGGCGATCTCGACCTTCGAGGGCGAGGAGGCGGCGGCCGGCAACGTGCACCGCGTGCTCAAGGAGCGCTCGCCCGGTCTTCTCACCATCATCGTGCCGCGCCACCCCGAGCGCTGCGATGCCATCGACGACATGCTGACGGCGCGTGGGGTCAAGGTCGCACGGCGGACACGCGGTGACGCGCTGACAGCGGACACGGATGTCTTTCTCGGTGATACGATCGGCGAAATGGGGCTTTACCTGCGCATGACCGAAATCGCCTTCGTCGGCCGCTCGCTGACCGCCGAGGGCGGGCAGAACCCGCTGGAGCCGGCGATGCTCGGCTGCGCGGTGCTGTCGGGCGGCAATGTGCAGAATTTCCGCGAGGCCTACCAGCAGCTTGCCCGAAATGGCAGCGCCAAGATGGTGCGCGACGTGGAAATGCTGGCCAAGGGCGTGCACTATCTTCTGACCAACGAGGCGATGCGCAAGCAGATGATCGACGCGGGACAGGAGACCGTGCAGGAGATGCGCGGCGCGCTGAAGGCCACGATCAAGGGCCTCGAACCCTATATCAATCCCCTCACCGTGAAGGCGCGGCTGCATCCGCGCCAGACCTCCTGAAAGGACCCCGGCAGTATGACGAAGGCGGCGACGATATCAGGCATTCTCTTCGACAAGGATGGCACGCTGCTCGACTATGCCAAGAGCTGGATCCCGGTGAACTACGAACTCGCCCGCATCGCTGCCGCCGGTGACGAGGACCTGTCCCGCAAACTGCTGATCGCGGGCGGCATGGACCCGGATACCGGCTATGTGAAGCCGGACAGCCTGCTTGCCGCCGGCAACACGGTGGAGATCGCCGAAGGCTTCGTCGGTGCCGGCGCGCCCTTCACCATCGCGGCCTTGACCGAACTGTTCGACGGCCTCTTCGCCAAGTCCTCGGAGCTCGCCGTCGCGGTGACGGATCTCGCCGATTTCTTCGCCACCCTGCATGCGCGCGGCTACTGGCTCGGCGTCGCCTCTTCGGACAACGAGGCCTCGATCCGCGCGACGGCCAAGCGCTTCGGTTTCGACGGCTACCTGCATTATGTCGCCGGCTATGACAGCGGCTATGGCGTCAAGCCGGAGCCTGGCATGGTACTCGGCTTCTGCGCCACGACCGGGCTTGAGCCGCACCAGATCGCCATGGTCGGCGACAACAACCACGACCTCCACATGGGCCGCAGCGCCGGCACCGGCCTCACCATCGCGGTGCTGACTGGTACGGGCTCGCGCGAATCGCTCTCGGCCGCCTCCGACTATTGCCTCAACGACATCACCGAACTCGTGCCGCTCTTCCCGGAGGCGGCGGTGGCGCGCCCGGCGGCGTGAGCAGCCCTTCCGCCCGTTTGACGCCGTCCTGCGCTTCCCGGCAGTTGATTTTCGCCGCCGTCTCGCGTTTTCTGGCGCGTGGACCGGGCCGGGATGCCCGCGGGGAACTGCAATGGTAAGTGAAGCGCCGCCGTTCTGGTGGACGAAGGCGGATTGGCGCGCCTATGCGCTGTGGCCGGTGTCGCGCCTCTATGGGCTGATTGCCGGACGGCGCATGCGCAACGGCCGCCGCGCCGAGGTGCCGGTGCCGGTCATCTGCGTCGGCAATTTCACTGTCGGCGGGGCCGGCAAGACGCCGACGGCGATTGCGCTTGCCCGCGCCGCCAAGGCGCGCGGCCTGAAACCCGGTTTCCTCTCGCGCGGCTATGGTGGCTCGCTCGATGTCACCACCGTCGTCGATCCGCACCACCACCGTGCCCGCGCCGTCGGAGACGAGCCCTTGCTGCTCGCCCGCGAGGCGCTGACCGTCATTTCCCGCAAGCGGGTGAAGGGCGCGATGAAGCTGGTGGAAGAGGGCGCCGACCTCATTATCATGGATGACGGCTTCCAGAGCGCCCGGCTGACCTTCGATTATGCACTCGTCGTCATCGACACGCGCCGCGGCATCGGCAACGGCTACCTCGTGCCGAGCGGACCGGTGCGCGCGCCGCTTGGCGAGCAGATGCGCCAGGCCAATGCGCTGCTCGCCATCGGCAACGGCGATGCCGCCGACGGCCTGATCCGCCAGGCGGCACGCGCCGGCAAGGCGATCCATTCGGCAACGCTCGTCACCGTCGGTGCCGAGGAT